>NZ_JBIWJT010000046.1:0-74207 GCF_044765325.1 Embleya sp. NPDC127516
ATACGAGGTCAAGGCGGCGCACTTCGGCGCGTTCGTCAGCATCGCTGCCGCATTGATCTGCTACCGCCAATATGCCAAATGAAACGACTTCTTAAGGCAATCCTTCCCCACAACGCCTTGACACCGCCGATGGGATGCGTCGGCCGGGGTGGGGGAACGTCAGCTCAGGTCGGCTAGAACGGCGGCCATGGCGTCGTAGGTGTTCCTCACTCCGGCGGTGTTGCCCAGCCGGTGGCGTTCCAGCCGGACGGCGCCCAGGTGCCGAACCTCGTAGACCAGTGAACGCCATACCGCGGCGGGGGAGCGGTCCCGCTGTCCGTATGCCTTCCAGAACGCCACGCGCTCGTCCCGCTTCGCCGTTGCCATGCGGATCGTCCAGTCGGCTGCCGGGTCGCCCCACCACGTGCGGTCCAGGTCGAGCACCCCGGTGATCGTGGGCTCCGCGGCCCCGGCGTCGAGCATCACGTTGACCGTCCACAGGTCCCCGGTCAGCAGCCTCGGTTCGGTGACCTCGTCGAGCACGCCGCGGTCGTGCGCGGCCACCGCGGCGACCTTGCGCACGTCGGCCGCATCGAGGCCGGCTGCGTCCAGGTCGGCGGCGATCTCCTCCAGCGACGCGATCACCGCCTCGCCCCACGCGGCGTACCCCGGGCCGGTGACGGGCCCGAAGGACGGGCCGCGCACGTCGTGCACCGTGCGGGCGATGGCGCCCATCTGGCGGAAGAACGTCGGCCACGCCGTACGCGGGTACGTTCCCAGGTGCTCCGGAGCCGGGATGCCGTCCAGGTGGGTCTGGATCATCCAGTCCCGGCCGATCACCTCGTACGACCAGTCCGCGGCGAGCACCCTCGGCATCAGCGGCGCGATCACCGTCAGCCACGGCAAGCTCTCGTACTCGTTCCGCATCAGGTGCCGCTCGCTGCGGAATTGCCGGCCCTCCTCCGGCGCGGCGCGCAGGATCACCGGCCCAACCCGGTCGGCCAGGGTGACGCGGTAGACGTTGTTGTACATGCCCATGCCCAGTTCCGTCGCGGACACTGGCACGGCGGCGTCCCCGAAGGCCCGCCGACAGACCTTACCGATCTCCTCCGCGGTCAGTGACTGCTGGAACGCCTCCACGGCGCGTTCAACCGGCTGGAAGTCCATGCCGCCCAGGATGCCCCGCGCGCATGCAGCTCGGTCTACTCCCAGACGAGACGCTGTCCGTTCGGCCCGACGTGGACCCGCAGACTCTCGGCGGGCAGCTCGGCCGCGCGCCACTCGATCACGCGCTCGGCGATCGTGTCCCACAGTCGGGCGGGTCCACCCTGCCGGGCGAGCCACCGACCGTTGCGTTCGTACACGGTCGCCCACGACCCGGCTTCGACGTCGACCAGGACATGCAGTGGTAGGCCGTGTTTCGACAGGGTGAGCCGTTGGGCGGTCGGCGCGGCGAACTGACCGACCCACCGGGTTGTCCAGTCGTTCAGTGCGTCGGCGCCGAGGTCGGTCGGTTGCTCGTCTCCCGAGTCGAGATTGGGCAACGTGCCCAGCGGGGGCGGGGTCTGTGGTCGGGCCATCATGAAGCCGACTTGCCCGCCGAGCATGGGCCCTTCGGCGGTGCCGTCGTCGGCGACCGTGAGCCGTACCAGCTCACTCGCCCCCATCCATCCGCCGTAGATCGGGGCGAGGATTTCTCCTCCGGGGCGGGTCTGTGCGATCCACTCATCGGGGACGGTCTTGATTCCGCACGTGGCGATTACGCGGTCGTATGGCGCCCCCGCGGCGTGGCCGGCGAGTCCGTCGCCCACGACCAGGGTTGGCCAAAGATCCAGCCCCGCAAGGGCGACGCCGGCGCTTGCCGACACGTCCCGGTCGACTTCGACACTCGTCACCCGGTCGTCGCCGAGTCGGTGTGTGAGGAGCGCCGTTGAGTAGCCGGTTCCGGTTCCGACTTCGAGCACCCGTGCGCCGTCCGGCACCCTGAGTTCTTCGAGCATCCGCACGACCAGACTCGGCAGTGTGCTTGACGACGTCGGCGGTTGCGTGATTCGCCCGTCGACGTGGCGCGGTACGACGACCCCGCCGAGCTGAGTAACAAGTGTGGCGTCTTCGTAGACGCGCCCGAGTGTGCCTGTGCCGTCCGTGATCGAGGTCGGCCGATACCAGCCGCCATCCTCGTACTCGAACCATCCGCCGGACAGGAACGTTTCCCGGGGTACCGCGCGCACCGCCGATTCCCACTCGGGCGAACGCAGTACCCCGTCGGTAGCCAGCCTGCCGGCGAGCCGATTGCGAAGCTTCTCGGCTTCGTCGTCGCTCATGTTCTGGTCTCTCCGTTCTCCAGGAGGTCGGCGAGCGCGGACGAGATCTTCAAGCCTGTCTCGTGCTGCACCCACCCCCATTGGCCGTTGGGGTTGCATTCCAGGAACCGCCATGTCCCGTCCGCCGTCACGGCGAAGTCGAACGCCCCGTAGCTCAGCCCGAAGTCGGCAAGGAACCGACGCATGCCGACGTGTAGTTCGCGGGGGCACATGACAACGGTGTAGGTGAGGGACTTGTACGCGGCTCGCCAGTCGAGCACTCCGCGGGGCGCGGTGATCCGGGCGCAGAAAACCCGCTCACCGACCACGGTCGCTCTGATGTCGGCGACCTTGTCGACGCGCGCCTGAAACAGATGCGCGCAACCTGTCAGCGCGTCGGTGATCCCGCCGGGTTCCACGGTCGCGGCCCATATGCCTGCGGGGCGCCGGTCAACGTCGTAGGAACCCGCGTGCAGGGAGTTCAGCGGCGCCAGTCAGGCACGTATCGCCACGGCCGTGGACATGACCCAGGGCCGCGTCAACGAGCTCATCAAAGGCCGCCGCACGGTCCGCGAGCTCGACGTGTTCGAACGCGTCGCCGACGGTCTCGGCATGCCGGACGATGCCCGGCACCTGCTCGGCTTGGCCTCTCGGCGTGAAGCTTGTGGCGGTGGCCGAGCGTTCGACCTGGCCGCCTTCCCGGAGGTTGTGCGCGTCTTCACCGAACAGGCTGCCGCGGCCGACGAGATCCAACGCGCAGCGCGCACGACCGACGAACTGGATGTGCTGGCAGTCCGGGGGCTGGGCCTGATCGGCCTGAACGACTCGCTGTTACGTAGCTCCTTGACTCGAGCAGATGGCAAACGCCTGCGTCTGCGCGTGCTCCTCCTCGATCCCGAGTGCCCGGCGCTGGCCGACCGAGCAGCGGAGATCGGTGAATCCGCAGAGAGCATGGCCAACGGAGTGCGTCTCACCGCGGCCCGGCTCCGCGATCTGACCGACGTGTGTGACGTTGAGATCCGTTGGTACCGGTCGCTCCCCACATGGCGTCTGATCCGGGTCGGGAAGGTCGTGTATGTGTCCGCCTTCGACTCGGGCTGGGAGGGCCACGAATCGGCGCTGTACAAGGTCATGGAGACGCCATACGGCCCCCTGTACAGGGGGTTTCGCCGTATGTTCGACGGACTCATGGATGAAGGCGCGCTGTTGCCCGCCTGAGTGGGAGGACACCTGATGATCGAGGCAGAGCTGAAGGCCCGCGTGCGCGACCCGGAACACGTCCTCGACGCCCTGGAGAAGCTGGCGGCCGGACGCCCCGAGGTCTACCAGGACACGTACTACGACGATCCCGAACGCACGCTCACGGCCGGGGACCGCGAGCTGCGGATCAGGACCGTACACGGAGCCGAAACCATCTCGATGATGACGTACAAGGGCGCGCGGGTCGACGAGGCGTCCGGATCGAAGCCGGAGCACGAGACGCGCGTCGAGGACGCTGCCGCCGCTCATGCCGTGCTGCGTGGACTCGGGTACACGCCGACGATCGAGTTCGAGAAGCGCTGCCGGAACTACGACCTCGAGCGGGACGGCCACCGGTTGCTCGCCACGCTCGTGCGCGTCCCCGAGTTGGACGAGACGTTCATCGAGATCGAGACCCTGGTCGAGGCCGACCACCAGGTCGCGGACGTCTTGGCCACAGTGCGGGACGTGCTGGAGAGTCTGGGGATCGGTGACGATGCGTTGACCACCGAGCTTTACACGGACGCTGTGGCCGCCCGGCGCTCCGATGGGCGATAACCCAACCGATGGTCAGATCGGAATTCTCCGTCGGGGAGGGGGCTTGCGCTCGCTCGGAATGCTGTTCCGGATGATGCACAGGGGTGATCGGGATGGCTTTGGTGCACGTCACTGTTGCCAAGCTCGCAACACTGTCAACGGAATCGATCTTAAAAAATTGCTCCGACGCAGGTCAGAGGCATGATTCACACGTGACGGTCCGACCAGGCTGAAGGTTTCCATCGCCCACACCGCCCGGCGGCCGGCGCGGTGACGGGACTGACCGCGAACGGGATGATCCCGATGGACACCTGCGGATACGTCATGACGGCGAGCAAGTGGGTGAGCTGCCCCGACATCACCTGGGCGTTCGCGGTTCGATGGTGCGACACCGCCTCCTCGGGCAGGAACGCGAACGTACGCCGTCCGGGACGCTGCATGATCCGCGATCGTTCCACCCGCGCCGCGGCGGCTCGCTCGGAGTCGTCCGGTACGCCCCGGAACCGCGAGAGGGTGGCGAACAGCGATTGCGCGTAGTCGTGTGTCTGTAGGGTTCCGGGCACCATGTCCGAGGCGTAGGTGCGGAACGTTCGGGTGCGTTCGTACAGCGGTAGGTAGGAGTTCTGGAGGCGGGTCAGCCCTCCGCGTTCGCGGCGCTTCCACGACGAGTACATCTACCTCGACCGTGAACATCGCGGCCACGAGGTCGTCGACCTGGTCCTGTGGTGCCACAGACGCGACACCACACCCGGATGTCGTTCACGCTGGGCAGCGTCGTCGCGGTCAGGAGCCGCGACGACTTGGAAGCGTGCCATCCGGCGGCTGCGGCCACCTTCACGCCGTCCAGGCCGGCGCGGAGCATTACTTCCTTGAGCCGGGCCGCCAGTGTCTCACGGGCATGCTGCGCGGCCGAGGACGGGGACTTGGCCATGATCGAGACGGTGGTTCAGACCTTGAAGTCCTCGTGTGGGGTACCGCGATGCCATAGCCGGTCGAACGCGCCTGCGTAGAGCCCCACCAGGTCCGGGTCGTCGTCGAACTCGTGACCGAGCCATCCGCCGTCGCCGTCGAAGTGGTGCAGAAGCAGCCGCTGCCCGTCCAGCACCCAGAAGTCCAGCGCGGGCAGCAGCAGTTCCCGGGCATCGGCTCTGGGAAGCCACCGAACCAGTTCCCCGGCGCGCACGTTGGCCGGGGTACCGGCGTATTCGAACTTCGCGTACTCCGTGACCGGCGTGGAGACGACTCGGAGCCGCCGTGCCACCACGCCGCGCGCGGTCGCCCGCGCCATCGCCTCGCAGAACGGCGACCATCGTTCCTCGTTGCGCGCGGGGTCGCGGTCCCTTGCCAACCACGCCGACCAGTCCTCGTCCTCGTGGGAGACCGCGTACGCGTCGCGCATCTCCATGTGCACTGCCGAGGAACGGCAATCGTCCAGCAGCGCCGGGTAGTCAGGCTGATCCGGAGACCAGGCCGTCAGCGATGTCACATGCCCTCTGTACCGCGTCTACCGTCCAAATCGGCAGCCGCACCACCGATTCACTCTCGGGGATGCCCCCGTCTCCAAGCAGCCCGCGAGGATGTCCGCCGGTGCGTCCCAGCCTCGCACGACCAGTTCCCCGGTTCGAGTGTCGACTCGCACCGCCGGCGCGGTAGCCGAGTCGGCCGCGGGAGCCGGGGTGCACCGCTCCGCGATGTCACACGCCGTCCGCACGCCGTGCGTCATACGTGCGGGCAGTCGGACGATCGATTCCCCTTCACGAAGGGGCTCGGTCGCGTGTCCCGGCAGGGCGTTCCAGCCCTGAAGGACCAGTTCCCCAGCGTCCCGTTCGACCCAGACGGTGGGGCAATTGCCATCCCGGGTATCCGGGTCGATCGCCACGAACTCCAGGCGCATCCTGATCCCCCGATCGGCGGATGTACACGATGTTCTGCACGATCCTCCCCGCAGGTGAATTCTGGCAACCCGGCACGGCGGTTATCTGTGGCTTCATCCGATTCGGGTCGCGGTGATGAGGATCCGGTTGACGACCCGATTGATGTCCATCACTGAAAGCCGGAGCAGGGACCGCCTGCGCTTGCCCGATCCAGCCGTCTATTCCTGAAAGGCGAAGAATGATCACGTGACTGAGATGGTCACGGGTGTGGGCGGTGGGGCACCTCCTCGGTACGGTGTGTAGTCAGCCGATGGGGGAGGGCGTGTGAGGCGCAGTACGGGAGTGGCCGCGATAGTGGCGCTGGTCACCGCGCTGGTCGTGAGTGGCTGCAGCGACGAGGGCAAAGACAAGCCTCAGTCGGGTCCGACGTCCGTTCCACCGTCGACCCAGGCGCCCGCGCCGCGTCCCGAGGACACCGCTGGTGTCCAGGCCCTGGACGTCTACAAACAGTGGCGCGCGTATCAGTTGGAGATAGATGGAGGAACGCCCATCGACGAGGCCACTGTGACTCGCCTCGCAACGGGTCGGGCGGCCGACCTCCTGCGGCGCGCTGCGGAGCAGACCGCCGCCGAGGGGATCACCACGCATGGTCCGGACGGCCCACTGAACCCCACCGTTACGGTCTCGTTGAGCGCGAGCACTCCATCGGTGACCATCGTCGACTGTATGGACGTCAGTCGGCGATACGTCACCAATCGAGACGGCAGCCCCTTCACTGCTCCCCCACAATCGCCGCGTTACGTCAAGACCTTCACGCTTACGACCACGAACGACGGGTGGAAGATCGCGGATATGCGGTCGGAGAGGGATCGAACATGTTAAAGGCCTTGGGCCTGAGCATCTGCCTTCTTCTCATCGGGACCGCAACTGCCGTCGCCGAGGAAACGCCGAAGCCGAAACCCCCGATCGATACGGAGGTGGAAACGGACGTTCGCGGCGTATCCATACACGTACAGACTCCGGACAACACCGCAAAGCCCGGCACAGGCTCAAGCGGAGGCGGTTCGACGGTGCCCGCAGGAACGGGCACGGCTCCGGTGGCGGTGGATCCCAAGGATCCGGACGACACGCAGTGTCCGGGCGCTGCGTTCGTCTTGAACGCGGCCCAGTGCATGGGCACCATCGATCCCTTTTCGGGCGGCGGTGGTAACGCGGCCCCGCCGCCGACCCCTGCGGAGCTCGGTGCCCAGGCCTCGGCTCAGATCCCCTTGGACGCGCCTGCGGTGCATCTCACTCCGGGTCCAGGGAAGACCGGCTTGGTTGGCCTGCCCACGTGGTTGTGGGTCGACGCCACTCCGGCCGCGTGGGGTCCGGCGACGGCGACCGCGGCGGTTCCCGGGTTGTCGGTGACCGCGACGGCCCGGGTCGACCACATCACCTGGATGATGGGCGACGGCGCCACCGTCACCTGCACCACCCCCGGCACTCCGTACAGCCCGGCGCGGGGCGCGCAACCGAGCCCGGACTGCGGACACACGTACACCCGCCCCGGTGTCCACACCGTCACCGCCACCACCCACTGGACCATCACCTGGGCCGGCGGCGGACAGACCGGCACCCTGGCCGCCACCCGCACCACCACCGTCGGCGACATCCGCGTGGGCGAGATGCAGGCACTGACCTCCTGACCCGCACTCAAGCCACGCCCCCGGCCCAGCGCGGGCCATTTGTCTGCCGGTGCCGTGCCCGTACCTTGAACCGACGTACCCATCTACGCGACCAATGCCGTGAACAGGATGAACCATTCGATAATGCTGCCCTCTACGCGGAGTCGCTCACCCGGAGCGAATTCAGGCAGAGGTCTTGCCGCAATGTCCCGTTTAAGATCACGAATCGGCAAAGCCTTCAAGAACCCGCAGGTCAGGAAGAGAAGTCCCCACGCAGGTGGGGGTGAGCCGGGCCGTTACGAGGATGGCGCCCAGGACCACGCGAAGTCCCCACGCAGGTGGGGGTGAGCCGGACGGCACCCCGAAGTGGCAGGTGCAGGTGGTGAAGTCCCCACGCAGGTGGGGGTGAGCCGTCGGGTGCCGCCGTGCCGCCGACGGTGACCGTGAAGTCCCCACGCAGGTGGGGGTGAGCCGCTCGATCCCACTCCGCCGGGAGGCGGGAGCAAGAAGTCCCCACGCAGGTGGGGGTGAGCCGGCCGACGCGTGACGATCCCTGGAGTGCGGGGTGGAAGTCCCCACGCAGGTGGGGGTGAGCCGTCGGTCTCGATCGTGGTGACGTTGACGCCGCCGAAGTCCCCACGCAGGTGGGGGTGAGCCGTCGAGCAGGGCGAGGATTCCTTCACGGTGCATGAAGTCCCCACGCAGGTGGGGGTGAGCCGCGCGACATGACCTGGGCCCCTCACCCAGATCCCGAAGTCCCCACGCAGGTGGGGGTGAGCCGGTGAACGTCTAGTGAGCGACCACGACCACGAGGAAGTCCCCACGCAGGTGGGGGTGAGTCGGCGACGTTGTGGGGGCGGTGGGCCATCATCGGGAAGTCCCCACGTAGGTGGGGGTGAGCCGCGCGATTAGATCCAGCGCTTGATCACGCGCTGGAAGTCCCCACGCGAGTTGAGATAAGCCGTCGGGCGGCGACGTTACCGCGTGCACGCGAGGCTCTGGCCATCGTGCGGAACGCGTGGGCGGAGCCTCGAACGCCACCGAGTTCGCGGACGGAGCCAGCGGGGTCGACCAACAGACGAAGACCGCCTTGGCCGAGGCCCTGGAGGCCGTGGCGGACGTACATGACGAACTCGGGGAGGCCGAACCGTGGTGGCCGATGACCACCGCGCCCACGCCGACTTCACGCTCAACTTGGCCATTCGTCGTCGCAGAGACGCGCCCATGATCTGAGGCTTCCGGATAGCACGCGGGACAGACGCGGGCCGGATCGAATCCGAGGGCGTCGGCCGATCCGAGCGGATCGGCCGACGCCCTCGGTCACTGTCTGGCACTCCGGGCACCAGGATGGTTCGGTTCCGCAGGAGTTCTCCCCGGCCGGGACTCTGGTCAGGACTGGGTCAGGGCTCCGGTCATCGCTGAGAAGCTGTCGACCGAGAACGTGAGCACATCGTTCGTGGGGCGCTTGGAGTCTCGGATGCCCATTGTTGCCCCGAGCTTGGCGACGTCGACGCAGTCCGAACCCTGGCCCGAGGCATCAGCTTTGGTCCACACAGCGGTCGGGTGCTTCGGGTGAGGAACAGGACTGATCATTTCGTGTACTCCATCGTCAATTTATGGAGGAAACGCCGGGTGTCGGCCGGCGCGAGAGATAGCTTGTCGATGCTCGTGAAGGTGCTGACGAAGGCTGCGACCTCATCGGGCCGGCTGAAGTAACTGTTGCCCGACGGGTTGTCGGAATAGATCACGTCCGTGGCATCGTCTTCGGGGAACTCCAGCCAGAGAAAGCTGCCGATCTGGCCCCGGTGTGCTCCTGCGCTGAACGGGATCACCTTGATCGTGATCGTTGGTCGCTTGTCCATCTCGATGAGATGCTCGACCTGCTCCCGCATGACGGCCCGGCTGCCGACTTCGCGTCGTAGCGCGGCTTCGTCGATGAGCGCGGTCAACTGCGGCGGGTCGTCTCGGTTGAGCAGGTCCTGCCGTCGCAGCCGCAGCTTCACTCGACGTGCCTTGACGTCCTCGGAGTCGTCAGGGCAGTGGGCATCGAAGATGGCGCGGGCGTAGGACTCGGTCTGGAGCATGCCGAAAACGATCGTGCTGCTGACTGTTCGCAGGGTCTTGGCGGAGCTTTCGCTGTTGAAGAGTTGCCCAAGTCCGATCGGAACGACGGACGCTTCGTCTTCCCACCAGTCCGGTTTCTTGGCTTCCTCCATCAGGATCAAGGTGTCGGTGATCATCTCGTCATCGGCGCCATAGGTCCGCAGGAGTGCTTCGATCTCGATGCGCTTCAGCGCGGACTTGCCGGTCTCGATTCGGCTGATCTTGGGCACGGAGCCGTCGATCACCGCCGCCGCTTGCTTTGCCGTGACGCTCGACTGTTCGCGCAACGTCCGCATGCGCTTGCCCAGCGCCACACGAAGCCGGGTCGGTTCCGGTGTGTGCGCCACGCGTTCTCCCTCATCCTCGCCGGCAGTCCGTCGAGGTCATCTTGCCGCACGTCCTTGAGCCGTCGCTCCCGGCAGCGACGTTGGCACTCGAAGGATCCTGACAGACCGCAATCAGATCTGGTGAAATTTCACTGATACCTATTGCGGGGAACCTGTTTGCTCCTATCCTGAGGTCACCTTCAGGCCACGGAAAGTGATCGCGGCGAGAAGGCGCATCCGACGAGCAAAGCCCCCCTGCCCCAAGGGAGTTCGGCATGACGTCATCCTCAGTCCCTTACTTGCACCTGCCCAGGGCGACGGTCGTAGCGAAGACCGCCCGCGCGTACGTCATCGACGTGTGTGCCGCCATGGGCATCGATCGCTCCATCGAAGCCCATACCGATTGGCTGGACGCCGTGCTCGTCGCGGCAAGCGAACTGGCCACCAATGCCTGGAAGCACACGACCGGCGAGATCGCAATCCACTGGTGGGTGGAGGGGGACACGCTGACGTTCGCCGTCACGGATACGGCGGACGCCGAGGAACTCAGCTGGTCGTGCGACGAGGACGCCATGCCCGTGGACGCCGAAGCGGGGCGAGGTCTGGCAATCGTCGCCAACCTCGCGGATCGCCTGGCGTACGGGTCGATTCGCAAAGGGGGCCACGACGGCAAGTGGGTCGCGGCCAGCTTCACGTTGCCGGATGTTCCTCTCGGAACGCAGGGCCACTGTGAAGCAATGGGGAACCGGCCGACATGGCACCGCGACTCGCGTGCTCTCAACCCTGGAGCTCCACCCTTCGGCCGCAGTTCGAGTGAGGGGTGTCCGGACCCTCCGCGCGCAGCAGCCGCAGCGGGACCCATCCACTCGCGACTTTTCAACAGGCGCGAGCGACGACTCGAAGGCATTTCGTGAAGACGTTCTTCGATGCCGACCCGTCCCCACGCCGGGCGTTCACCGCCTATCCCCGGCAGGCGCCGGGCGCCGTCGTCGTCGTGCGGTGGGTGTGGCTCGCCGACGGCCGGTGGTGGTTCAGGGATCGGCTGGAGCTCGACAGCCGCACCGTCGTCCAGGCTCTCGCGTACTGCGAGCGCACGCACATGCACGACGCCGCGCTCGCCCTCTTCGAGGCCGCGTCCCTTCTCCCCGGTCTCGGTCCGGCGGCGTTGGACGCGGCGATCAGTGCCGAACTGGGCGAGGATCACGCCCAGTTCGCGCGAAGTGATGTCGAAGGCACGACGGGCACGATCCGCTTCACGCATCTCTGAGTGACCTCGGCGGTGCGACCGGATGCCGCCCTCTTTCCCGGCACAGGTTGACGCTTCGCCGCCTCCTGCGTCGGGTTCGGGCCGCGCCTTTACCCCTCAGCGCGGCCGGTCGGACGCAGGCCGCCGTTGCGGGCTGGTGTCCAACCCCCAGTTTCTCCTTCGCCCCGATCCTTGCGTTCGCCCCCGCCTGCAGGGAGCCGGGGCCACGGAGCGCCCGCACGGGGATCCACGGCACTCCGACGGCGGGTGGTGGGCGTCTCGACGGAGAACGGAGATTCGTCTGCCACCCGCGAACACCCTAAGCCCACCCACCGTTCGGAGGATTTCTCGATGGCCAAGCGCCGCCGTCCCCAGGGCGAGGACGTGCTCACGCGTAGGGGGCCGATCCCTTTTCGGTCCGAGGACCCGTACGTCATGCAGGATCGCCTGACGCACGCGGTGAGCCGAGAGCACCGGAACGTCGGCGATCGATGCGCACACTGCGGCGTCGCGTGGCCGTGCAAGCCGGCCTCCAACGCCGCGGCGGTGATCGCGGCTCTCGGGATCGTTCCCGTGGACAACGCGCCCGGGTCTGGTGGCCCGCGTCGCCGAACGCGCCCGTGGGGCGGGTCTGGACCCTGCCGCTGACGCTGTGGCAGACCCTGCGGGCGGACCTCGACACGGCGCTCGACAGTCAAACCGACACCTGGGACCTGCCCCGCACACCGAGTTCGCGCAGACGCGCGGTCGCGGAGACGGCCTTCGCCGTCGTCGACAACACCAAGGTCACCGGACTCGCTCTCGCCCTGATCCGCACCGGCCTCGAAGACGAACCCACCGGCGCCGGGCTGTGGCTGATGCCCGATCACGAACTCCCTTCGGCGCAGCGGGCGATCGACTGGCTGCGCGGTCTGCGTCGGGCGTGGGACAGCGGTGCGCCCGTCGCCCACGATCCGGCTCGTCTGCCGCTGGTGGGAGACCCACCGGCCCGGCGTCGTCTGACCGCGCCCGTCTGGACCCCACCTCCCGTGGCCGGGTGAGGGGGATGCGCAGCGCGATTCCGCGTGTAGGGCATCACCGGTCTCGATTACTGCGGTTCGTCGTCAGTGTCGGCGGGCGCACGCGAACCGTCACCGCCGGGCAGGCGGTCGAGACCCTGCGCGCCATGTATCTCGGTGTGCCCCGGCACCTGCACGCGGTGCCGGCGGCCCGCAGGCCCGGCCTGGCCGGGGTGCTTCATCAGCTGTGGCAGCAGGGCAGCGAGCGTCCCGGTCCGTGGCGGATCTTCGACCCGGGTGTGCGGCTCGCCCCCGCCTTGCGTCCCACCGTGCCGCGGCCGCCGGGTCGCGACTGGTTCGAGAGCAAGCCCCGCGCAGGAACGACACCCGCCCCTTGCTCGGCCAGGGTCCCCTTCCCGATCAGGAAACGGTAGCCGTGCACGCGCCTTCCCTCCCCATCGAACTCGACCTGGACCGGCCACACGTGGCCCGGGTGAACAACTACCTCGCGGGCGGTTGTACGAACTTCTCCGCCGACCGCTCCCTGGCCGACGCCGCGCTCGCGGTCCACCCGCGGTTGTGGACGGCGGCCCGGGACGCGGCGCTGTTCACGAGGCGCGCCGTCGGCCACCTCGCGCGGGCGGGAGTACGCCAGTTCGTCGACCTTGCGCAGGGCGTCCCGCTCGAGGACCGCGCCGTCCACGACGTCGCCCACGCGGTCGACGCCACCTGCCGGGTCATCTACGTCGAGGACGACCCGGTTGTCCACGCCCTGCAGAGCGCCCTGTCGAGCACGGACACCGGCCTCGTCGCCTGTGTTCGGGCGTCACCCCTGCTCCCGGAGGGCATCTGGGGGCACGGCCGGGTCTGCGGGATGTTCGACCTCACCGAGCCCGTCGCCGTCGTCGTCGGCGCCCTCCTTCAGCACCTCCCGTACCGGTACGGGCCGCGTGGAGTCCTCCACTGCCTCACCGCGGGCCTGCCCACCGGCAGTCACGTCGTGATGACCCACCTGTCGGGCGACACCGGTTTGCACTCCCGCACGGCGGCGGTGGCCCGCGTGTACCGGATCCACGGCATCCCGCTGCGCCCGCGCACACGGCACGAAATCCTCGCGCTGGTGCCCGGAACACCCATCGCCCCGGGCCTCGTACCGGCCGCCCGATGGCACGCGGACCCGCGAAGCCCCGCAGCTGAGGAGGCCGTGGCCTGCTACGCCGCCGTCAGCGAACTCGACGCCTCGACGCCGGCGCGACGCATCGGCACGTGAGGGCCGCAGTGGCGACCGGACATCGCCTCGGCCGCCGGCCGGCCCGCTCTCCTCGCGCTCGCGCTCGCGCTCGCCCTCGCGCCGCGTTCGTCCCGGCCCCGGACGACACGTTCCGACGGCCTCTTCGCCCACCGCCCCCTCGCGGGCGTCCGTCCCGTCCTCACCTCCTTCGATCGGAGTCCCGGTGACCACCACCGCCACGTTGCCCCCGGACGTCACGAACGCCCTCCGGCCCAGGGTCGGCCCCGCACCCACCGCAACCCTGATCACCGACTCCTCGCGCGTGCCGGTGTGGCGGATCACGGGCGGGGACACCGTCCTCGCCGTCAAGGTCGGCCTCGGCACCCGCATCGTCGACCGCGAGGCCGCTGCCCTCGAAGCCCTCCACGCGGTTGACCTGGTCCGCGAACGCCCCTGGCACGGTGAACACTCCACCGGCTCGTGGCTGGCGACACCCTGGTACCAGGGAGCCACCACCGAACAGCACTGGGCGTCGTTGCGAGTCCGGGGCGCCGAGCGCGGGATCATGCGCCTGCGCGCCCTGGGCTGGGCGGTCGAGCTGGCCGGCGCCGTCGCCGACCTCCACGCGAAACGGTGGATCCACGCCGACCTCCACCCGGCCCAATGCATCCACACCCCCGCCGGGGCCCGCCTGATCGACTACGCCTCCGCGCACGGCCCCCTGGGCGCCATCCCCGCCGACCTCCTCGCCGCCTACCCGTACACGACATGCCGAGTCGACTGCGCCGCCCCCGAGATCGCCTCCGCCGTTCTCGCCCGCCGCCGGCCGACGGCCACTCGCGCCGCCGACGTGTACGCCCTCGCCGCCACCCTCCGCATGTCCTGGACGGGTGAACCGGCCGTCGCCGTACGCAAGGGCTACGGCGGGCGCCCGCCGACACCGGCCCAACGCCGGCAGGCCATCGCGGACGGAGCACCCCTGTCCCGCGTCCCGAGCCCCCTCGCCTGGCCCGCGCTCGAACAAATCCTCACCCCCGCCTTGAGCATCGATCCCCTGGACCGGCCCACCGCCGCCCAACTCCACACACGGCTCGCAGACCTGCACCGGGCCGCGACCAGGGCCGCGCACCGCAGCACCCCCTCGGCCACCACGACCGACACCGGCGACGCCGTCGCGACCTCCCCGACCCAGGCGGAACGGTGAACAGCGAGTCCGACACTCGCACGCCCCCGTCTCCGCGACGCCCACGCCCATCCGCGGGCGCGCCGCCCGGACCGCACGGTCGTCGACGACCTCACCGCCGAGGCCACACACCCGGACCAACAGCCACCGACTTGGCGCGAACTCCTCACCCGCCCAGGGGAGACGGCCCTGAACACGCGGCGCGTGCTCGGCCTCGACCCGCGATCACCGACATTCGGCCAGGCCCCGCACGATCCGGCCTCACCGACACGGCGAACGCCTTCCTCGGGCACCGGCCAGGCTCGACCCGCGAACCGCCACGCTGCCGTGCCCGGCGCCCGGCAGCCCCTCGCTCCGGCCCCGCCCGGCTGCCGCACTTTGACGAGGACCGGCACTCGGCGCCCGACGAAGGCGAATCCGGCCACCCGTGGATTCCCCTGTCGGCGGCTCGGTGCCCGCGCTTCACGTTCCTCGGCTGCGCCGACACACGCTCCCTCCCGCCGCAGCCGGCGGAGGCCCGGCAACGCGGGGGTGGCCGCGGGCGTGTGCGCCGGCCACGGCCGCCCGGCTCGCTGCGTGGCCCACGCGGGGTGGGCCCGCGCACCCCCGGCCCCACGGTTGCGATGGATGAATACCGGTGCCCCGAACCGCGCTTCGAGGCAGCCGCGACCTGCGGCGGCCACCTCCCCGGTCACCGCCCCGAACAAGGAACCCGTCGAGCGAACCCGCCGGCCCGCCGTGCCCACCACCGAGACCTCTCCCAGGAGCCCTTCGTGAACCCGACACCACCAACCGACACAACCCCGCCCGTGCCACCGCCCCCACACCCTTCGACCGTTGCGCAGCCGCAATCGGCGTCCGCCGAGGCACACCGGCGGCGCCAGTACCTGCACAACCGCGTCGACGCCGTCCTGGACACCACCAGCCCCACGGCGTTCATCCGGGTCGCGGCGGACATCCTGGTCGGCCTGAGCGTCCTCGCGAAGCGGCGCGGCGTCGACTGGAGACGCGTCACCGCCCACGCCAACACCATGAAGCGGTACCGGGCGCACCCCTCCCGCACCGCCACCCGGCAGCGCACCGAAACCCCCGCCACGGCCCCCACCCCCGACTCCACCGCAGCGGGGACCCCGTGACGGCCCAACGCCCCTCCCTGCGCGTGGCGTTGGCGAGTTCACGCATCGACATCCTGGAGATGATGCGGCAGGCCTGCGCCGGCTCCGGCTTCCTGCCGGTGCTCGCCGTCGTCCCCCCGGTGCTCTGGCGGGAGCGCACCCGCGAGACGGATCCCGCCACCCGACTGGCCAAGGTACGCGCCGCCACACCCCCGGAGATGGGTGTCCTCGCCCTGCCCGCGGCCGACCTCCCCGACGCGCTGCGCCTGTTCGGAGTGGACATGGTGGTGGTGTGCGGCTACCCGACGCTGCTTCCGCCGTTCGTCGTCGACACGCTGCCCGGGGGCGGCATCAACTGCCATCCCTCGCTGCTGCCCCGATGGCAGGGACCCTCGCCCATCTCCTGGGCCCTGCGGATGGGCGACCCGCGGATCGGCCTCAGCGTCCACCGGATGAACGGCGACACCTACGATTCCGGCCCCGTCCTCGCGCAGGACACGCTGCCCACGCCCGACGACGACTTCGACCCCGCGACGCTCCACGCCCGTGCCATCCGCAGGCTCGTGCGGGGAGTCCTGCCGAAAGCCCTGGCCGCCGTCCTACGCGGCGAACCGGGAACCCTCCAGGACCCGAACGCCGCCACGTGGGCCGGGTTCATGGACCACGCCGACCGCTACCTGGACCGCGGGCAGTCACCTCTCACGCTCCACCACCTCACCCGCGCCCTGCGCTACCTCCGCTGGACACCCCACATCCGCATCGACGGCGCCTGGCACACCATCACCCGCACCAGCCCGACCCCGACGCCCACATGCAACCGGCGCGTCGACTGCGCGAACGGCGCACCCCTATGGGTCGCCGACGCCACACCCGCGCCCGTAAACACCGCACATCCACGCATCTACACCTGAACGAAACACCCACACCGCCACCCCTTTTTCCACAGCGCCGAGCACGCCGAACGGCCACACCGGCCACACCGGCACGCGCCCCACCCCCTCGGCACCACACCCGTACGGGTTCATTCCCCCGACACCGACGAAAGGCCTGCCGTGACCACCACCATCGACCTGATCACCTGCAACTTCGAGAACAACGGCGGAGGCGACCGCAGGAAATGGCGGACGGCCCACGACTACTTCGCCTCCCTGCGGCCCGCCGCGTTCTTCCGGCAGGAGATGTGGGACGCCCTCGACAACGAAGGCGAACTCGCCAAGGCGGCGGAGACGGTACTCGGCATGCGCGGATGGGTCGGCAGCGGCAGTTCCACCGCCCTTTACGCCGACCCGGCCGTGTTCGAATCCCCGCGCGGCTGGAACGACCGAGGATGGCAACTGGAGCCCACCGCGCGCTCCCTGCGCCTGCGCGACACCGGCGGAGAGACACTGCCGATCATCTGCGTCTCCCACCACCTCACCTACTCCTCCTGCACCGCCAGAGCGATCGAGGGGGAGAACCTGACCCGCTTCCTCGACAAGACGCACATCACCGACAGCGGCTCCACGGTCAAGCTGCCGGCCATCCTCGGCGGCGACCGCAACAGCTACACCGCACCCATCCCCGGCGGGCCGCCCCTGCCCGCCGTCGAGTCCTTCACCGACCGGGTCCACCAGACCCACCGCTCCCGCCGCGGCCCCGATGGCACCCGCATCCCCGACACCCACACCGACCGCGAGATGCTCGCCGCCGGCGCCGAGGACGCCGCCCGCCACATCGCCCGCACCTACCGACGCATGTCCGCGCTGGCCCCCACCGTCGTCGCCAAGCCCGCGCAGGGTCCCCCGGCGGCCGTCGACGGATTCTGGCTGTCGACGACACTCCTGCCCGCGCTGATCGACGTCGACGTCATCGACATGAGCGGCCTCTCCGACCACCACGCCGTCCGCGCCCGATTCCACCACGGCACCCTCGCGGACGTCCTGCGTCGCGCCGCGGCGCCACACCCCGATCGCGAGCACACCTCGGACCGGACCCGGAGCGCGACCCTGTGAGCCCGAAGGGGACGGCCCGCACCTTCCCTGTGCACCGCGTCACCGGCGTCGCGGAGCCGACCGGGCCATCCCCGCGACGAGGAGTGCTCCTGCCTCGCGGTGGCGTGGCCGTCCGGCACCGGGAACGAGGGCGATCGAAGGTCGTCGGTACGTAGCCCTCGATGGGCCCGACCTGTGGACACGATCGGGCCCGATGATGACGACGGAGTACTCGCACTTCATGCCCGTGCGCGGCCGTCCAAGAGTCGAGTTGCTCCGTCGAATCGGCGAGGGCGAGGTCGCAGTCCTCGCCCTCGCCCGGCCACGGGTGGGCGTGGCCGCCGGCGTCGAAGAGAGCGTCGACCCATTACTGGTACAGCTGGGAGACACGGCGAGGAACTGCGCTTCGAGGTCCGCGAGTTCGAAGTGACGAAGTTCTGCGGCGGCGAGGGCTCGGAGTTCGTCCACCGTGACCCCTTCACCGGGTCGGATGATCTGACGTTTGTCCTGAAAGAAGACGGTGGCGGCAGCGCTCGATCATCGCCTCCAGGACGCCGCCGTCGCGTCGAATCCGGTGCGCCTCGTCGAGCAGGACGACGCTGTGCTCGCGGGTGAGCCCCGACGGAAGACCGGATCCCAGAGTGGCGACCAGGCACATGCTTCCCGGAGGGCTTCACCATGCCCGGCGACCGCGGAACGGGTACAGCGTGGACCACTGCTTCAGCTCGACTGCCAGGGCGGCGACGCCCTGTGCGGGAGGCGCTTGACCCCGCACCCTTGCGTCCAGACGCAGTTGGTGCCCGGAAGTTCGTACTCGAGGAGAAGATGCAGGTCACCGAATCCCGCCTCGTCGAGCGCGGCCAACATCGGCGGCCGGCCGTTCCCCCAACTGCTCCGTTTCAATGGGTCGACCGGCCGACGATGCAGGCGCTGGAACGCTCACGCGGAATCGGCCACGAGCTCGGAATTCGCAAGTTGGGCTGCCTGGATGACCGTTCCGCTGAAGACGCATCTCCGGACGCTCATGAAGGCGTTGCCCATCAGGCCTGGGACGTTCGTGGGCGAGCTGGCGTGGGCGTTGCGCAGGCGAGAAGGCGAGAGCCGGCCAAGGCGTCGAGCTAGGCTCTTCGCGATGAAGGGAAACATGGCGGAGAGCGGCGGCGTGGGTAATCAGGCAAGGCTTTGCCTGATTACCTCGATATTCGATCACGGGATGGTAACGCCTCCGCTAACGTGCAGGTCGGGAAGGGAAGTCCCCGCGCAGGTGGGGGTGAGCCGGTGCGCGCCGGGGGGTGTGTGCTCGGGCTGGGGAAGTCCCCGCGCAGGTGGGGGTGAGCCGCCGAGCAGGACCAGGGCCGCGTTCCGCCGTCCGAAGTCCCCGCGCAGGTGGGGCGGGCCGTTGCCGACCGGCTACGCCCACCCCTGGCACGGGAAGTTCCCGCGCAGGTGGGGGTGAGCCGGGGCCGGCCCGGGTATCGGGCCGCCCCTTCGGAAGTCCCCGCGCAGGTGGGGGTGAGCCGGCGAGCAGGTCCCACCGACCTCATTGCGGAGCCGGGTGGTGGTCTTGTCGTGGTAGCCGAGAGCGTCCGCGGCGACGGGCGCCGAATTCGGCACAGGGCGGGAGAACAGCTGCGAGCGGCGGGTGTTAGCTTCCTTCCCGTGGTGGAGTATCAAGAGGAGACCAGGTCGGCCTACGACGGGGTCGTGGAGCTGTATGCGTCGTTGTTCGCTGATCGGCTGGAGACGCAGCCGTTCTCGCGGAACATGATCGGCATCTTCGCCGAGCTGGTGCGTGGGACGGGGAACCCGCGGGCGGCCGATGTCGGCTGCGGGCCCGGACATCTGACGGCCATGCTGCATGACCTGGGGCTGGACGCCTTCGGGCTCGACCTCTCCCCGGCCATGGTCGACCACGCCCGGCGGGCCCATCCGGCGCTGCGGTTCGACGAGGCGCGGATGGAGGCCCTGCCGGTCGAGGACGGCGCGCTCGGCGGCGTGCTGGCCCACTACTCGATGATCCACACCCCTCCTGGGGAACTACCCGCGCTGCTCGCCGAGCAGGCGCGTGTCCTGGCACCAGGGGGCCTGCTCCTGGCCTCGTTCTTCGCGACCGACGGACCCGAGCCGGTCCGCTTCGACCACAAGGTGACGCCCGCCTATAGCTGGCCGGCGGACCGGTTCGCCGAGCTGCTGGCCCGGGCCGGGCTCGTCACGTTCGCCCGGCTGCTCCACGACCCGGCCTCTGAGCGGGGCTTCCTCGACGCCCACTTGCTGGCCCGCCTCCGCTAGAGCATGGCCTTCGCAGCGGAACAGGCGCTGCCACCTGCGTGCCACCGGGCCCTCGCGCACCACGCCTGTCAGGGACACGGCCGCGCGAGGGCCCGGCCCACTCACGCTATTGCGGACCCAAGGGCCTCTACGCCGACCGCGATCCCGGCACACCCGAAGTCACCCGAAAGGGGTGGCTCTCAAACTCGTTGCCCGAACCGGACTTGAACAACAGTCCACGCTCACCACGAACGGAGCAACCTGGCTCCCGATCACGTTGCCCGAGTGGCTCCGAAACAACCTGTCGAAAACAGGCCCTCGATCCGGGAAGTCCCCACGCAGGTGGGGGTGAGCCGCCTCGTCACTTTGGGGGTCGCCCTGGACGCCGGAAGTCCCACGCAGGGGTGTCGTTAACGAGCAGCACATAGACCGACAAGTAACCCGCGAGTAGCTTCCGTCGGTTCTTGGTGAGGCCGGTCGGCCTTGCGCGGTGCTACAGAGGCAGCAGCGCGGCGATCGCGACGGCGCTCCTGGGCGGCGTATCCAGGTGGTGGACGGGCACCACCGCAGCCTGGGGCTCGGCAGGGATCCGCTTGGGTGACGCGTCGTCAGGCCGCCGCGGGCTCGGGGGCTTCCGGGCCGGGAGCGCCGACGGCGGCGAGGGCCAGGCGGTTGCTCATGTTCAGCCGGACTTCGCCGTACGGCATGACGTGCGACCAGAACAAGGGTGTGAGGCCGCGGCGGTCCTCGTCGGTGAGCCGGTCGGCCCACTCGGGCTCGGCGAGCAGGTCCTGGATCATCAGCGTGTTGACGTACACGAGCGGGGTCTGAAGCAGGTGCAGGGCAAGAATCGCGAGTTCCTGCTGGTCGCGGCGGTTGGAGGCGAGTTCGCCGCTCTTGCCGAAGAAGATGACGTCGTTGGCGCCGTTCCATCCCTCGACGACGTTCAGCCCCTCCTGGATCTCGCGCTGGAGGTCTCGCGAGAGCAGATAGCGGGCGACGAAGCTGGTCTTCTGGGCGCGGCCGACTTCCAGCATGGCATGGTAGATGGGGTGGGAGGCGGTGCAGGTGAACCTGCGCAGGATCGCCTCGGTCGCGGCGGTGCCGAGCCGGATGGCCGTGGCGTACTTGATGAGCTGGTCGTAGTTCTGCTCGATGACGTCCCAACGGATCGGCCGGGTGATCGCGTCGGCGAGGCCCGCATAGCTGTCCTGGTCTTCGCGGCCAGGTCGGTACAGCTTGACCTTGTTGATCTGCTTGATCCGGGGCAGCAGGTCGTAGCCCAGGAGCCGGGTGATGCCGAACCCGATCTCCGACTGGCCATGGGAGTCCACGAAGTTCCCGGCCGCCTTCATCGCGGTGGCGTGCCGGATCATGCCCTCGACCGCGGCGGCGACCTCGGACGCGGTACAGGTCAGCAACTGCGAGTGGATCGCCACCGAGCCCTTCTCGATGTGCCAGTACACCAGCACGCCGCGGCCGCCGTACCGGGAGTGCCACTCGGTGAACAGGTTCCGGTCCCACGCGCGGAAGTGCGTGGGGTCCGCAGCGACCGTGCTGGTGCCCTTGCCCCAGATCGCCTCGCTGCGGGCGGCGAAGGTGGCGTTCGCGATCGCGACGCCCGCGCCTTTGAGGCCGACGGCGGTCAGGTAGCGGCGTGCGACGTAGCGCAGTTCCTCTTCGCTGTGCCCGTGTTCGCCGGCGGCGACCGACGCGATTCCGGAGTTGGTGCCGTACGCGTACGCCACCAGCAGCAGCCGCTCCAGCAGCACGGGTTCGGGGATCGCGCCGCGGGTGCCGGCGGGGGCGAGGCCCTTGCGCATGCCGGTTCTGAGCGCGGCTTCCTTGAGGATGTCGATGAGCGCGACCATGCCCCACTTGCGGCGGATCGCCTTCTTCAGCTGCTTGAGGTTCGCGGGTTCCTTCTGCGCGTCCGGCTCGGTGAACTTGATCGCGCCGCCGCGCTGCCGCGCGCCGATGGTCACCCACGGGAGCGGCAGGGCGGTGTCGAGTGTGCCCAGCGCGTCGCGCATCTCGCGCTGGAGCTCGGCGACGAACGCCTTCGCGTCGACCGGCTTGTTCAGCTTCTCGTAGTACTCCGCGCGGCGGGCCTCGAAGTCGGTGGGCAGGTCCTGGTCGGGGTTGCGCCACTTGTCGGCGCCGACGACCCAGCTCTCCTTGCAGCGCAGCCTCTCGCGCAGGGCCTGGAAGACGCATGCCTCGTACACGGTCCGCACCACGCGCTGCGGGCCGCGGGCGGGGGCGTGGAGGGCGAATTCCTGCCAGTCCTTGCGCACCACGCCGTCGAGGGGGATGCGCTGGCCGATCGGCAGGTATTGGGCGGTGGAGTCCTTGTGCCGCTTGATCAGCGCCAACGCGTCAATGACGGGCTTGTGCTGGTCGTTGGAGGAGCGGAACTCCAGCACACCGAGGAGTTTGATCAGGCCGCGCCGGTAGTGGTTGGTGTAGGACGACTTGAACACCTCGCGCTTGGACCGGGCGAACGCCGCATCGGTCGCCTTCAGCTCGGCGATCAGGTCTTTGAGGGTCTGCTCGCCGCCGGCGGCCGGGTAGACCACCTTGCGAACCGTGCGGTCCGGCGCGCCGAGGGACGCGGCGGCGATGCGGCGCAGCAGCGCGGTCTTGCCGTGCACCCGCTTGAACTCCGCGGTGTACGCCTCGGTGACCTTTCTTCTCCGCGCGGGCGTTGATGCGGTGCACGGTGGAGTTGACCAGTGCCAGCAGGGTGTCGGTGATCTCCCGCTCGCGCTGGAACAGCAATGCGGCGAGCAGCACGTGACGTACCTCCGGGTCGAAGCGCCGCAGGTGGCTCGGGGACGACGCGGAGGCACGCGCGCGCCACGCGTCGACGACCTGGGGCCCGATGCCGGTGAACGCGGTGGCGGGCACGCCGACCGCGCGCACCTGCCGCAGCTTGGACTCCTCCTCCAACAGCGAGTTGAGGCTGACGTTGCCCGGGTGCGCCTTGATCTGCCCGAGCACCGACTCGATGTCCTCTTCGGCGTCTTCCGGGGCGTCTTCTGTGCTTTCCCCGGCATCGTCCCCGGTCGGGCGGGCGGTTGGTGGCTGCTCCGTGCTGTTCGTTCCGCCGGCGTCGGTGTCGACCATCGCGTCGAGGTGGCCGGTGCAGTCCGCGTCCGCCAGCCGGGCCGCGACTTCGGCGACGGCGAGTCGGTCGGCCTGGTGCAGCGCTCCCCGGACGATCAGCGCGAACCGATCGGGGCTGGCGATTCTGTGGTTGCCGCCCGTAGGTACTTGAGGAATTCGGCGCAGACGGCCTCCTCTCGGCGCTCCTCGTGCCACAGGGCGCCGGCCAGATGGGCGGTGGCCTCGGCGCCGTCGTCGACAGTGCACTCGTGCCAGCCGGTGCGCTTGCGGATCTCGGAGCGGTGCCGCTGCGCGATCCGTTCCGTCAAGTCGTAGGAGGCGATCTCGGCTGCGGCCACGTCGACCTGGCTTGCGACGTGGGCGATCGCGTCGTCGGGGATCTCGCCTCGGCCCTTGAGGAACCGGCCCCGCCAGTGCAGGAACAGCAGTTGTACGGCGAAGCCCAGCCTGGTCCCGCCGGACTTGTTCCGCAGCAGCGCCCACTGCTCCGCGTCCAGCGTGAAGTGGTCGACGACGCCGTCCGGCCCCAGATCCCGGCCCATCGCCATGCCCCCGTTCCGCTCGACATGCCGCCCCTACGACCGGTGATCGGCGCGACCGTAGAACTGCATGACGGTGCAACGGACGGGTTCGGCGGATGTGCCCGTGCGGTAGGCGCGAATCTGGTAGATCGGAGTCCGCACCGGGAGTTCAGGTCGACGAGCGTTTCGCCGCGTCGTTTGCGTGTGGCTCGAACGTGTGCCGACGGCCTCAGGTGCGCTCGTCGTCTGTGTCGCTGGGTGGGGTCAGTCCCACCAGAAGTCCCAGGTGCGGGCGCCGGTGAGCTGATGGGCGTATGCGGTGAGGGAGCCGCTGCCCTGCCAGATGTTGTCCGGGCAGAAGGCGAAGTGCTCGGCGGCGACGAGGAGGGCTGCTTCGTCGGTGGTCGGCGGCTGGGCGACGCTGAGGTGCAGGGTGGAGAAGCTGACCGCGACAACGCGCGCCCCGAAGCGACGCTCCCAGTCATCGACGATCGCAGAGAACTTGGCGGTGTCGTTGTCGTAGTTGCAGGGCCCGTCCCAGCCCGCGACGGTGAGCGCTTCTGCGCCTGTTGCGGCAGCCACCAGGCCCAGGCGGGAACGTGGGTGCGCGGCCAGGAACGTCTGGGCGTACACGGCGGCCGCTGCGTCGGCGTTCGCCACACTCTGCGGGCTCGGCGCGGTACCGGGCCACCTCTGCCCGAACGGTGCGGTGACGGCGAGGCGCTTGTCGGCCGAGAGCATGTCGCCGTCCTCGTCGACGGCGGTGTAGGTGGCCCACCATTCCGCAAGCAGTCCCGCTGGGTCGTGGGTGGCCGGCGAAGACATCCGCTCGGGAAACAACTCGCCCGATGCCCACGGGCGGAACTCTTCGTCGCGCGGTGACAGCGCGTCCAGCAGCAGCGGCCACATGCCAGAGCGTGCGTGCTCGGCGTGCAGCGTCTCCCACAGGCCGGCGGTGGCGGACTGGTCGCTCAGCCACAAGGGTTGGACGTCTCCGTCGCCCTCATCGGAGGTGATCATCCGGCCCGAGGGAAGAAGGGACTCGATGTTCAGCGGGAGCTCTTGGGACACGGACGGATGCTAGACCGGGGCTACGACAATGGGGCCGACGGGGTTCTGCGCTGCGGTTGGGGGCTGTCCGACCGATCATCGGTTGAGTACCTTCGGCCTGTGAGGGACCACGGAATCGCCCTGCCCGTCTACCGCCTGCACGTCGTGCCTGCGGTTGTGGCGCTGGCCAGTCCGACGTGGCAGCGCGAGGTGTGGCTCGATCCGAACCAGTTCGAGGACCTCGATTACACCGTGCACGTGCTGTTCGACGACTTCTGCGACGCGGACGATCCGCAGCCGTGGTTGGGGCAGTCGTTGCGCACTGAGGAGGAAGTCGACCTGATGGTGCGCCTCGGTGCCGCGTACAGCGCGGTGCAGGAAGCGGTCGCCGCCGACGCCGGCGACGCGGACTACCTGGATGCGCCGGGCTGGCCTGCCGTGGTCTCGGCGGCAGCCCGGCTGGCCCAGGTGATGGTGACCAATGACCTGTCTGCGCTCAGTCTGCTGCACGACGCCAGGCATAGTTGGCCACCCGGCACCGGGCAGGGCCAGGTCCGCGCGCATCAACCGCAGACTTCGGCGATGGGTGGCGATCTCGACCACTCGCATAAATGAACAGATGCGAGAGTTCTGCGACGCCCCCGGAGCGGGTCGCGTTTCCCCAGGTCGCTGTTCGCAGAACTCCTCTGAGAACTCCGGTGTTCTGCGGAGCAGTTCTGACACACTGCCGAGGTGGATCTGACGCCCGATCAAGCCGCAGACGCGGTGGAACGCAACGTCTGTCCGAAGTGCGAGGCCCCTGCGGACAGCGCCTGCCGCACCCGCGGCGGCAAGACCACGACGAAGTACCACACCGCGCGGTTCATCCTCGTCCCCGCGATGCGCGAGGCACTGGAGGTCCCGGTCCCGGACGACCGCGGTCCCGGCCGGGTCTGGGCACCCCGCGCTCCCGTCGACCCGGCCCCGTGGTCGCCGCCGCGCGACCGATCAGGATCGGGTACGCCCGCTGCTCGACCGCCCAGCAGGAACTCCAGAGCCAGCTCGACGCTTTGGAAGCCGCCCAGTGCAAGCGGATCTTCTCCGAGAAGATCAGCACCCGGATCAAGGTCCGGCCCGAGTTGGAGAAGGCGCTGGGGCTCGCCTACGACATCAAGGAGGCCGCCCCCGACCAGGAGGTCATCCTCACCGTCCACGAGCTCAAGCGCCTCGCCCGCAACGCCGCCGAGCTGATGACGCTGTCCGGGCAACTCCAGGGCGCTGGCGTCCAACTCGAACTGCTCACCGGCCCGCTCACCGGTATCCATGATCCCAACGGCATGGGCGCCATGTTCTTCACCGTCCTGGCCGCCGCCGCTCAGATCGAACGCAACTACATCCGTGAGAAGACCCTCGAAGGCCAGGCCACGGCCGCCGCGAAAGGCAACCACGGCGGACGGCCCAAGGTCATCGACGAGGACATGCTCACGTTCGCCCAGGCGCTGAAGAACAAGGGCGTCCCCGTCCCCGAGATCGCCAGGAAGCTCACGATCAAGACCGGCAAGAACGCTGGCCAGCACCCCTCGGTCGCCTCGCTGTACCGCGCCTTCGCCGACGCCGAACCGGGGTAGTGCGACCGGCGCCTCGTCGGCTACTGCGTCACCGTGCTGAGTGGGTGGTCGTGCGAGGTGGGGCAGGTGTAGATCTGCATGCCGTAGCTGCGGCCGATTTCGACCCTGGTCGGCACGTGCGGGTAGCGGTGGTCCGCTTGGTGCTCGTCGGCGTCTTCGAGCGGCCGCCAGCTGTCGTTGCCGTCCCATTCGCTGCTGTCGACGTAGAGGAAGGGCTGCATGACGGCGTCGCACACGCCGCAGATCTCCGGCGAGGGGTCGCGGAAGCTCCACGGCGCCCAGCCGCCGAGCTTCCAACCGGTCGCGACGCCGAGCTCGTACTGGTAAACGAGTCCCTCCGCGTCCTCCCATACGCGGATCCGCTCGCGGAGCCCGCCCGGGAGTTCGTGCGGCGCCGGGTACTCGCGAACCTGCTCGGGGTGGACGACGCACGCCTCGGGGACGTAGTCGTCATGTTCGACGAGGAACGGCGCCGGCGGGTCGGTCAACAAGGCAGCCACGTCGTCGGCACGCCGCCAGCGCAACTGCACGCCCGGCAACGCCTCGTCGCCGTGCTCGAAGGGGCACCACAGCACCTGGAGCAGGTCGCACCCGTCTGGACCGTTGAACCCCGGGGTGTCGCGCGCGTACAGCTGGGCAATGGGCAGGAGCGGCACGGCCGGGTCGACCCGGTCGGACGGATGGCCGGCGCGGAGGCGATCGAGCTCGGCGTGTTCCTCGGCGGTGAACTGGGGCCGGGCCCAGGCGTCGTCGAGGAGCTGCCGGTAGCGGCGCACATCGTCCAGGGACTGCAGGGTGCGGTAGTACGACGAGGTGTGGTCGTCGGGGCACACCGGCCACGGCTCGTCCGCCGGCCACAGCAGCGGGCCCGCCACGGAGCTCTCGTGCACCGTCGGCGTGCCCGGCCGAGGGTGCAGACGCGTCGTCGTACGTGCGAGCGCGGTCAGTTCCGGAAAGACGGCTGTGACGTCGAGCGGGCGTGGCGGCGTGGTGCGGGTCATCACCGGGCTCCAGGTGCGTGTCGGGAGCACACATCGAACCAGGTGGCACCGACGATGATCTCGGGAAGTCCGCGGTCTGCCATGTGCCGCCGTCTGGGAGGACGGCGAGCGAGCCTGGGCGGCAGGGGTATCCGGGCACCGACCATGGGTTTCAAGGGTTGGCCACCCACTATCCGGTAGCTACCGGTGCTTGGCGAGGCGGTGGAGCAACCCGGCATGCAACGCCTCGATCTCCTGCATCACTTGGAGGTCGTCGTCTCTCAAGCAGGGGGCCGCGTACAGCATTCTCCGACGCTACGACACATGCACGGTCGGGGAGACGCGTCGAGTACCGCCGGTCCCGACCCGCTGTTCGATCATGGAATGGCGGCGGCTCCGTGAATCCGTAGCTTGGCGCGGATATACCCACGCGAGTGGACGCGCCGGCTTCCATGCGGCCGTCACCGGTCTGGCTCTCGATGCACCACCCCTGGCCACAACTTCGCGTGATGGCCTTCAAAACGTGAGCCCGATCGTTTCGACCGTCGATCTGTCCCGTGGTCATCTCCCACCTTGGCGGCCGCGCCCGTCCGACGCGCGAATCGATCGTCTCCGCTGCGACTCCCGCCCGCCTGGGACGCCCTCGCCCGTCCCTCGCCTCGACGTTGCCTGCGTGTCGCCCGGTGCCCTTTCCCTTCCCTGACCTGCGTTGATGCCGGATTGGGCCAGACAACGGGCAAGGCCGCGCGGCCAACGTTCTCGGCATCGGCTACGGGAGG
This sequence comes from Embleya sp. NPDC127516, assembly GCF_044765325.1. Lineage (NCBI taxonomy): Bacteria > Bacillati > Actinomycetota > Actinomycetes > Kitasatosporales > Streptomycetaceae > Embleya > Embleya sp. NPDC127516. Next base: position 28,106 of record NZ_JBIWJT010000046.1, read on the forward strand.
AGCAGCGGTGATCGAGACACGGAGCCAGGTGGGAAGTCGGGCACGGGACCGGGCGCAGGACCGGGTGCAAGACCAGGCACAGGCCCGGGCGCAAGACCAGGCGCAGGACGAGGTGTGGCCCCGGGTGCAGGGGCGCACCGAGAGCCCGGCGCGGAGCGGTATCCGGAGCGGGTCGGCGGAGCCCGGCGGCAAGTTGCGCACCGGGGTGATCGGGCGGCTGAACGACGAGTGGGACGAGATCGCGTACGGCCTGCGCGGTGGAGACGCGTTGGCGTCGTGGTCACGGGACTTCGCGGAGCTGGGGGCGTACGGCACGCTCGCGGAGCTTCAGCGGGGCATCAGCGCGGCGGCGCCGGCCGAGCAGGACGCGTTGTTGATCGCGTTGTTGACGCTGGCGGACTCCGGGGTTGCGTTGGCGGGGCGGGTGTTGTTGCAGCAGATGTTGCCGCACGCGGTGCGGTTGGCGTCGGCGCGGCGGGGGCCGGGGCAGAGTTTCGACGACGCGGCCGGGCACGTTCTGGGGTGTCTTTACGAGGTCATTCGCGCCTATCCGTATCGGCGGCGTACGGGGCGGGTCGCGGCGAATCTGGCCTGCGACACGCTGCACCGGGTCGTGTACGGGACGGGGGCGGGTCGTCGGCGCGGGCACGTGACGCTCGTGTTGACGCCTGATCCGGTCGGCGACACCGGGGTGTCGGCGCCGTTTCCGGCGTTGGAGCGGCGTCTGGACACCGGTGCGGCGTTGGTACGCGGGGTGCGGTTGGGGGTGATCGACGCCTCGGATCCGGCGCTGTGCGATTGGCGGGTGGTGGGGGCGCACTCCGTCGACGCCGCGCGTGGGGATCTGATCGCGTTGTTGGTGGGCGCGGTGGAGGAGGGGGTTCTCACCGTGGAGCAGGCGCGGATGTTGGCGCAGGACTATCGCGAGTCGGCGCCGCCGGCGGCGGAGATCGCCGCGTCCCGGGGGATCTCGTACGCGTCGCTGCGGCAGCGGCACAGTCGCGCGGTGCGGCGGTTGCGGGAGGCCGGGCATGGCGCGCTGCGTGCCGCCTGAAATCGGTGGGCGCGGGTCGCCCGAGGTTGGTGGGCGCGTGTCGGTCACAGCGCGGCGGGTGGGCGCACCTTCGTCGGTGTCCGTCCAGCGCAGCGGGGGAGTGGTGATGGCCGAGCCGACGTGGTCGATGCCCGGGGGGTTCGAACCGGACGGGTTCGAACCGGACTTCGGGATCGCCGGGGCGGCCGCGGAGGGCCTGGACCCGGACGAGCTGTGTCTGGCGCGGGCCAGGCAGCAGGCGTACCGGATCGCGTATCGCCTGGTCACCGATCCGTTCGCGCCGGAGACGTTGAACGTGATGGAGGACTTTCTCGACGACGCGGCCGAGGTCCAGGTCGCGTACATGACGGTCGCGGCCCGCGACGAACGCCAGTTGCGGGCGCGGCTGGACGACTTGACCGCGAGCCGGCGGGCCCGGCGACAGGGACAAGGACTGGGACAAGGACTGGGACAAGGACACGAACAGGGTCGGGGAGAGGGAGAAGGGGAGGGATCGTGAGCGAGACGGTGTCCCTGGCGGGGCGACGGACCGCGCCCGCCACCCGGGCCGCGGGGACGAGTCCGGAAGCCCTCGAAGCCCCGGGAGCCCTCCACGCCCCCGAAGCGCCTGAATCCCCCGTGGCGAGGGCGACTTCGACGGCGCCGCCGACCATCCAAGGCGCCCGCCAGGTCCCCAAGGGCCTGCCGATGTCGGAGGACACCCGCGCGGTGTGGACCGCGATGGCGCGTCTGCCCGCCCGCTCCCCGGTGGTGGCCGTGACGGCGCCGGGCGGAGGTGTCGGGGTGTCGACGGTCACCGCCGCGCTGGGGTCCCTGCTGGCGCTGGCCGCGCCCGAGCAGGCCCCGCCGTTGGCGATCGACGCCGGTACCCGGGCGTGGAGCGGGCTGCCCGCGCGGGTGGGTTCGGCGTGCGAGGCGACGTTCAACGACCTGCTCGCTCTCGAAGGCCCGGAGGCGATGTCGCGTCGGGACGCGCGGGCGTGCATGCATGTGGGCCCCACGGGCCTGGAGATGCTCGCCGGCGAGTCCCGGTCCGGCCGCGACGCGGCGCGTCCGCCGATGACGGCCGGGGCGCTGTATCGGGTACTGGCCCGGCTGCGCGGCGCGTACCCGCTGGTGCTGGTGGACGCCCCGGCCGCGGGCGACGCGGTGTGCGAGCAGGCGCTGCGCCGGTCGACGACGGCGGTGTTGGTGGTGCGGGCCAGCAGTGACGGCCCGGAGTACGCGTTGGCGTGCCTGGCCTGGTGGCGCTCGCTGGGCCACGAACGGCTGGTGGACGGCGCGGTGGTGGTGGTCAACGAGGTCGCGCCGAATCCGCCGCGCGAGGTACGGGCGGGGGAGCGCACGCTCGCGCGGCAGGTCCGCGCGGTGGTGCGGCTGCCCTACGACCGCGAGTTGGCCAAACCGGAGCCGGTGCGACCGATGGCGCTGGGCAAGGCCGCCCGCGGCGCCCTGTTGGAGATCGCCGCCGCGGTGGCGGCGGGTTGGGACTGGACCGCGTCCGCGCAGGCGGACCCCATGACTTCGAAGGACACGACATGAGTTCTCTTGCGCACGCGTTGGTCCGTGCCCACGCCCGGGTGATGTTCCCGGCCGACACCCCGGTGTCCAGCCCGCCCCCCAGCGGCGGCACGGGCACCGGCTCGACCTTCAACTACGAAAGGTTCAAGCCCGACAAGAATGCCGTCCCGCAGGGCGGAGTGCTGGACACCATCGCCAACGGCATGTTGTGGATCGGATTCTCGATGGCCATCGCGGCCTTGGCGGGCGGCGCGGTCATGTGGATGGTCGGGCCGATCTTCGGCAGCCACCACGTATCCGCGCAGGGCAAGACGTTCATGTGGAAGGCGCTGGGCGGCGTCGCCATCCTGGGTGCCTCCGGCGCGATCCTCAAGTTCGTCATCGACACGGTGATCGCGGGATGAGCGCGCGCCGGATGGGTGTGGGCTACACGTCCGCGCACGCGGGACGGCCGCGTGTCCTGGTGGTGCTGTTGGTCCTGGCGATCGTCGCGGGGGCCGCGGGCGGGGCCTGGTACTGGGGGCGCAGTTCGGCGCCCGCGACCGCCGCATCGGACGCCGCCGCGCAGTCGGGCGCGGGCGGAGTCGGCGGCGGGGCCGCGAGCGGTCCCGCCGGAACGCCGTGGGTGCCGGTGCGTACGAGCCAGGCGCCGTCGTATCCGAACACGACGGAGGGTGCGGGGCAGGCCCTGGCCGCGTACCTGCGCAACGTCTTCGCGCTGAGTACGGGTCCGCGTGCGGCCGGGGTGGAGTACGCGCGTCGGATCGTCCTGGCGGGTGCCCCGCAGGAGCAGATCGACCGGCTCGCGGGGTCGACGTTCTCCGCCGATCGCCCGGGCGCGGTCAACCAGTTCGTGCCGATGCGGGTGGTCACCCAGTCCGAGCCGGACGGGCAGGTCAGGGCGTTGGTGTGGGCGATCAACCTGATCGGGATGAAGACCGACGGACGCACACCGGAGGCGACGCCGACACTGTCGTGGGTGACGATGGGCGCCCGCCTTCGGTGGGTGGACGACGGATGGCGGATCGTCGTCCTGAACGAGCCGCAGCCGGGCCCGACACCGGCGACGCTGGGACAGCCGGACACCGCGGATCGGTTCACGGTGGTGCTGGCCGCGCCGGGGGCGGCGGCCGATGGACCGTGACGGTGTGTGGCGGCGCGCGGGACTGCTCGTGGTGTTCGCCCTCGTGGCCTGTCTGCTGGGCACGGGGAGTTCATCCGCCGACAATGCGCCGCCGCCGCAGCCCAACCCCGTTGAACACCCCAACCGGGGATCCGCGTGGCCGGACGTGGGCTGGTTGCAGTTCGATCCCATCGACTGCTCCCTGATGGCGGACAAGAAGACGCGGCAGCAGTGCGAGAAGTACGGCGAGAAGACGAAAGGGACCAATTTTATCGGCCTGGACGGCAAGATCCACTGCGATGCAAAAGACCTGACCGGCAAGCCGTTCTTCGAGAAATGCGATGAGAAAGAGATCCGCAAGGAGATCACCGGAGGCCGCGATTTCGACCCGCCGCCGCCGGCCCCGCCCAAGCCCCCGCCGGACCCCAACGCCCCGGTGTCGGCATCCCAACTCACGCTCGCCTGGCCGGACGTGTCGTGGATCAAGGCCAACACCATCGACTGCGCGGGTTCCGCACCCGAGGTCTACAACCTGTGCCGTACGTACGGTCTGCTCACGCCCGCGGGCTTCCTGGGCTGGGACGGCAAGGTCCACTGCGACAAGCTTCCCGAGGGCCACCCGTTGGTGGGCACCTGCGATCCCGCGGCGATCAGGGCGCAGGTCACCGGCGGGCGCACGACCGACATCAACGTGGTGCCGCCGAGCACGCAGCCCTGGCTCCGCAAGGTCTTCGAGGGTCTGAGCAAGGCGTGGCCCACGGTCACCTGGATCAAGGACGACGCCGTGATGGAGTGCGGCGAGCGGATGCCGGTGCCGACGCCGGACTGGATGACCTGCACCTACTTCGGGACGTTCCCCGGGCTGTTGGGCGCCGATGGTCAGATCCACTGCGACATGATCCCCAAGGGCGATCCCATGTCGCGGACATGCGATCCGGTCAAGATCAAGGAATCACTGCTCGACAAGAGCGGCAAGACGCTCAATATCAGTTTCGGGGACTTCGTCCCGGATGTTCCGGACACCGTCAAGTCGATCGTCTCGGCTGCCGGGAAGGTCTTGAAACTCCCCGGGAAATTCGCGGGATGGCTGGCCAACAAGGGCCTCGAGCAGCTTGTCAAGGCGGCCGCGGAGAGCGCCACGACGCTGTTCGCGAAGACGGCCGAGTTCATCTTCGACAAGACCGCCCCCGATTTGCACGGCACCGCTTTCACCTCGGTGTACGACTCGGTGGCCACGGTGATGCTGGCGTTGGTGTTCATCTTCTTCGTCGCGGCGGTGCTCTTGAACATCGTCTCCGACAAGTTCGGGCACGTGCCCGCGTCGGTGGGCGGTCTGATCCGGGCTGTGCTGGGGATCTGCCTCGCGGCCAAAGTCGCCGACCTCATGGTCAAGCTCTCCGATCAGTGCACGACTGCGCTCCTGGAGTCCAACGAGAACAAACCCCAGTGGAGTGCGCAGGCGTTCGCCGACCAGTTGGGCGAAGTGATGGGTGACGGCGGCATGGTCATCGTGGTGCTGTTGGCCTCCATCTTCGCGATCATCGGACTGATCGCCCTGATGGTGATCATGTTCGTCCGGGGCATCGAGCTGTACGCGGCCGCCCTGTTCGGGGCCATCGCGATGGTGGGTCAGGCGCACCCCCACACCCATACCTGGGCGCGCAAGTGGTTCTGGAATTTCACGGCGTTGGCCTGGAGCAAGTTCGTGATCGCGGCCCTGTGGCTGCTGGCGGGGAGCCTGATCGGCGAGGGCGACTCGTTGGTGGCGGTCCTCAGCGGCCTCGGGATGATCTGGATGATGGTCTACGCGCCGTTCGCGTTGATGAAGATGTTCTCCTTCATCGACGCGCAGGCCACCGGCATCGGCAACGACGTCGGCGCCAAGATGATGAACAAGGCCAAGGACGCCGCGATGCCCGGCAGCGGGTCCGCGGACGATCCCGCCCCGGCCGCCCCCGGCGCCGGACAGGATTCCCCGGGCGGTTCGCCCGCGTCACAGATGGACGCCAACCTCGCGGACGTGGAGTCGGGCATGACCGGCGGCGACGACGCGGACACGGACATGGACGCGGACGACGGGGATTCGGCGCCGGGCGGCGGACCCGCCGAGAACACCGCCGACGGGGCGGACGACCAGATGGGCACCGGGCCCGAGGCGGAGGAGGACGGCGCCGACGACGGCGGTACGCCGGGCGTGCCCGAGGGCGGTGGCGATCCCGGTGCCCTGAACCCGGGCGGCGACCCGGTAGGCGAGACCGCGGGCTCGCCCACCGGCGGCTCGGGCCCGGGCTCGCCCGGTTCCTCCTCGGGCGACGAGCAGATCGCCGCCGATGTGGCGCTGGCCGGAGCCGGAGCAGGGTCGGCCGGCTCGCGGGGCTCGGGTGGTTCGGGCGGGTCGGCTGCCTCGCCCGGCGCGGGCTTCTTCGGTGGATCCGCTCCCACCTCCATGGTGGGCCCGCCGTCCACATCCGCGCCGTCGGACACGTCCGGTGCGGACGGACCCGTGGAGGCGGTCCCGGATGTCGGCCACAACATTCACAGCGGCGAAGAGGCGTGGGGGGGAGTGCGATGAGGTTCAAGTTCTCGCCGTTGGAGTCGCGTGGTGTCCTGATGGGCTTCACACTCGGGCGGCTCGGCGCGCTGGTCGCGGCGCTGCTGTGCGGGGTCGCGGTACTCAGGGCCGATAACTGGCTGCTGAGAATCGTCTGGATCGTCGTCATGGCGCTGTTTCTGGTGATCGCCCTGGCGCGTTGGAGCGGTCGTGCGTTGACCGCCTGGGTGCCGGTGATCTGGGCGTACGCGGCCCAGCGCGGCCTGCGCCAAAACCTGTACCGGGGCGGCCCGTTCGCCCGCAACGCGGTCCAGGAGCACATGGAGCTGCCCGGCGCCCTGGCCGGGTGCGTGTGGCTGCCGGCCCGCGCACCCGACGGGCAGCGCGAGGTCGGGCTGATCCACGACCGGCACGCCCGCCAGGTGGTGGCCGTGCTGCGCTGCCAGGGGACCAACACCATCCTGGAGGACTCCTCGCTGCAGGAGCGCCGGGTCGTGGACTGGGGCTCGGTGATGCGCTCGTTCGGCGACGACGAGTCGTTGGCGTCGTGGTCGGTGATGGAACGCACCATCCCCGACGGTGCCAACCGCGCGCAGCGCTTCATCCGCACCCGGATGGTGCGCCCGGACACCCTGGCCGCGCAGTCGCTCAAGCAACTCGTCGCGGCCTCGGCCCCCTCGACGCTGCGGCACGAGGTGTACCTGGCCGTGCGGTTCGACCTGTCGCGGCTGTCCGCGCAGGTCAAGGAGGCCGGCGGGACCGACGCGGCGATCGCCGCGGTGGTGGTGGACGCGCTGGGCGCGCTCGAACAGGGCGTGCTGGACGCCGGCGTGGGCACCGAGGGCTGGTTGTCCCCACGCGGCCTGGCCGGTGTGCTGCGCACCCAGTTCGACCCCGCCGACCTGACCACGCTGGAGGCACGCGGGGTGGACGGAGAGGGCGCCGCCGAGGGGGTGGACCCGAGGCTGGCGGGCCCGGCGGCGACCGAGTCGCACTGGGCGTACTACCGGCACGACTCGGGCTGGTCCCAGACGGTGTGGGTGCACCAGTTGCCGGTGCGCGAGGTGGGCCGGAACTGGCTGACGCCGGTACTGAACCAGACCTCCTGCCGGCGGTCGGTGACGCTGGTCGCACAGCCCCTGTCGACGGCCAAGGCCGAGGCGATGTCCCGGCGGCAGATGGTCGCGCACGAGGGCGACCGGCGTACCCGGCAGAAGCTCAAGTTGGTCGAGGGCGCCCGGCAACGCCAGGAGGCGCGGGCCGCCTCGCGCGAGGACGAGGAGGTCGCCGCCGGGTTCACCCGGGTCCGGTACTCGATGTTCGTCACGGTCACCGCGGTCGACATCGCCGCGCTGGAGAAGGAGATGCGGGTGGTGCGACGCAAGTTGTCCCAGTCGGGCTGCGAGTCGGTCGTGCTGTACGGCGAACAGGACCAGGCGTTCCTGGCGGGCGCGTTGCCGCTGGCGTACGGACTGGCCCCGATGCGAGGGGTGATCTGAGTGGCACGTCGCAACGACGACCTGGTCCGCGAGGGCAACCGGGGCGAGGAACTGCGCCGCCTGGCCGAGACCCGGGACGAGGAACGCGCCCGCAGACGACTGGAACGGCGGCGCTCGCGCGCCGAGTCGGCCTGGGGGAAGCTGACCGGACCACCGCCGGCCGACGGCCGCGGCACCCACGGCCGGGCCGCGGGCCGCGTGGCCCGAAGGATGCGGGTCCAGCCGCACACCACCACCACCGCGCACCTGCGCTCGTGGTTCCCCTTCACCAACGACGCCGGCCTGGCCGTGGACGGACCCCTGATCGGGTTCGACGTCTTCTCCCGGACCGCGTTCACCTTCTCGGTCCACGAGCTGTACCGGGCCGGGCTGTTGACCGCCCCCAACGTGGTGGTCATCGGCGAGATCGGTTCGGGCAAGTCGTCGCTGCTCAAGTGCCTGGTGTTCCGCAACGTGCCGTTCGGGGTGAAGTTCTCGATCAGCGCCGACATCAAGGGCGAGTACGGGCCGCTCGCCGAGGCGACCGGGGTCACCCCGCTGCGGGTCGGCCCGGGACTGGCCGCGCGGATGAACCCGCTCCAGGGGGTACGGCGCGCGCCGGGCCAGACCGAGGAGGCGTGGCTGGCCCACCAGCGCACCCGCCGACTGCTGCTGGTCGAGGGCCTGCTGGAGATCGAGAAGGGCCAACGCCTCACCGACGCCGAACGCACCGCCGTCACCTTCGGAATGGACGCGCTCACCCGCGAACACGACGGCACCAGCGGCGACCGACGCGGCGAACCCACCCTCGGCCAACTCCTGGAGGGCATGAGCGACCCGCACCGCTGGCGCACCGACGCCGCCCGCATCAGCGTCGACCCGCAGCGGCTGCTGGAGAGCGCCTCCAACGCGCGCATGGCGCTGTACCGGATCGTGCACGGCCCCCTGTCCGGGATCTTCGACGGCGCGTCCACCTCCAACCTGGACTTCACCGCCGACGGCACCGTGCTGGACCTGTCGGCGATGCGCTCCTCCGACGAGATGACCGCGATGGCGATGACCTGCGCCCAATCCTGGCTGGAGGCGGAGCTGTCGCGACCCGACGGCGAGCAACGCATCGTCGTCTACGACGAGTTCGCCCTCATCGCCCGCTACCTGCCGCTGGTGCGCCGGCTGCGCGAACAGTTCAAGATCGCCCGCGCGTACGGCATGTCGAACGTGATCGGATTCCACCGCTTCTCCGACCTGGCGGCCGTCGGCGACGGCGACAGCGAGATCGTGCGGATGGCACGCGGCCTGATCGAGGACACCGGCGTACGGATCTCCTACCGCCAGTCCGAGGGCAGCCTGGCCCAGGCACGCGAGTTCCTGGGCACCTCCGACGTGGTCACCGACCTCCTCAAACGCCTCAAGCAGGGCGTCGCGGTGTGGAACATCGGCACCCAATACCACGTGGTCAAGCACCGGTTGAGCCGGATCGAGAAGGAGATGGTCCAGACGGACAGCCGGATGAACCACGTCGGCGACACCCCGGACACCCCCGAAACGTCGTCACCACCTTCCCCCGCACCGGCGCCGACCGCCATGGGGACCGACGCCGTCTCGACGGCCTCGGGGGTGGGCGTGTGAACCGCGCCGGCGGTCGGACCCGCGACAAGGGCAAGATCACCGCAGGCGAACCCGAGGAGATCCGCGCCCGCGTACTGCTGGGCCTGTGCACGCTCACGCTCTTCGCGCTGGTGGTGTGGACGACGTGGCTGGCCGGACAACTCGCCGGCGTCCTCACCCACGGGAGTTGGCCGGACGCGGGCCCAGGCGACGCCCCCGGGACCGCCGTACGCTGGATCGCCCACGGCGGCGACCCCGCCCGGGCCTGGCCGGAGCCGGCCCGCGCCGACGTCGGCGGACCGGTGGCGGTGTACGCGGTCCTGACCGTCCTGCTGGGCGCGCTCGTGGGCGCGCTGGGCTGGGGCGTGTGGCGACTGCGGGGTCGAACGCGCGGACGGCGCCCGGGATTCGCGACCCCCGCCGACATCGAGGGCCTGCTGTCGGAGGAGGCCGTGCTGGCCAAGGCCGCCGTGGTGCGACCGTCCCTGGCGGGCCGCAAGGGCGTCGAACCCGGGCAGGTGGCGTACTCGCTGGGCCGCGAGGCCGGCACCCGACGCCGGCTGTGGGGACTGTACGAGTGGTCCGGGCTGCTGGTGGCCGCCGAACGCATGGGCAAGACGATGTTCTACATCGTCGACCGCATCCTGGGCGCCCCCGGCGCGGTGATCACCACCAGCACCCGCCTGGACACCCTGCCCGTCACCTACGCCGCACGCGCCCGCCTGGGCCCGGTGTACGTCTTCGACCCACAGCACATCACCTCCGGGATGGACCGCCTGCGCTGGTCCCCGGTGGCCGGCTGCGCGGACCCCCTGGTCGCGATCCAGCGCTCGGCCGGGTTCGTCGCCGGCTCCGGCGTCGGCGGCAAGAACGTCGAGAACGGCGAGTTCTTCGCCGGCATGGCCACCGCCGTGCTCCGTGCCTACCTGCACGCCGCCGACCTGGGCGGATACACCGTACGCACGGTGCTGGAGTGGTCGATGAACCCCGACGACCGCACCCCGGTGGGCATCCTGCGCTCACACCCGGACGCCGCGCCGATGTGGGCCGACCAACTCGCCGAACTCCAGGCCGCGGACCCTCGCCTGCGCGGCAGCGTGTGGGCGGTGGTGCAACGCGCCTTCGACGCCTTCGCCGACCCACGCGTACTGGCCGGCTGCGACGTCGAATCCAACGAGGCGTTCGACGCCGCCGACTTCCTCAAGCGCAAGGGCACCCTGTACATCCTGGGCTCGCGCAGCTCACAGATCTCGGTCGCGCCGCTGATCTGCGCGTTCATCGAGGACATCGTGCGCGTCGCCCAGGACCTGGCCCAACGCTCGGTCGGCTCGCGCCTGGACCCGCCCCTGTCGCTGGTCCTGGACGAGTGCACGAACATCGCGCCGATCCCCTCGCTCCCGAACCTGATGTCCGACGGCGGCGGCAAGGGCATCACCACCATCGCCGCGATGCAGTCACGCTGGCAGGCCAGGGCCCGCTGGGACGAGGCAGGTGCCGCGGCGATGTGGGAGACCTGCTCGGTCAAGCTGATCCTGGGCGGCCTCTCCGACCCGGCCGACCTGGGCAACCTCGCGGACATGTCCGGCCAAGTGGACGAGTACACCCCCGGCGACAGCTTCAGCGAGGGCCGGATGACGTTCAGCCGCTCGGTCCGCCGGATCCCGGTGCTGGAGAAGTCCGAGATCCGCCAACTGCCGGTCGGCCACGCGCTCTTGTTCACCCGCAACCTGCCGCCGATCGAGACCGTGCTCACACCTTGGTGGGAGCGCGAGGACGCGAAGGAACTGGCGGAGTCGCGGGACGCGCTGTACGCCCGGATGGGGATCGAGGGTGGTGCCGGATGAGCGGGGTGGCGGCGGTGGCGGATCGGGGCGACGAGGGCCGGGGCAACGAGGAGTACCTGGCGGAACTCGAGGAGCTGTTGCTGCGGTTGGCGGAGCAACAGCAGAGCGTGGTGGCGCGTCTGCAGGCGCTGGAGGCGGTTGGCGGGCGGGGAGGTACGGACGCGGCGGGGGAGGGGGATGGTCCGGCCACCGCGGACTACGACTGGCGGGTGTTGGACGCGGATGCGACCCGGGCGGCGTGGGAACGCCTGATCGGGTGGGTGGAGTGGCTGGTCTCGGTGTTCCCGGTGGCCGACGTACTGCCCGGGTGCTGGTTCGAACATCCGGTGCTGGTCTGGGAGTTGGCCGCCCTGCACCTCGCCTTCGCGGAGGCCTACGAGGTCCCCGACGCGCCGCGCGGCGGAGCGTTGGGGTGGATGGAGGCCCTCCAGCGGGCGCACGGCCGCTGGCGGATGTGGGATCAACACAAGTGCGCGGGGGCGGGTCGGCACAAGTCCGGGCATGCGCAGGCGGTCTGGGCGGCGGGATGGGCGGAGAACGCCCGGGCGAGGGCGCTCGCGGACGCGGACGAGCGGCCGGCGTCGATGCCGGCCTCGGCACCGGGGACGGACGCCGAAGAGGGCTTCCGGCCGGCGGCGGTGGGGGCGTGAGGCACGTAAACGGGCTGCGCGCCGTGGCGGCGATCGTGCTGGCGGGGGCGTGCCTGACGGTGGGCGGGTGTGCGTTCCCGGGTGGCCCGCCGGGTACCGACTCCGCGGCTGCGCCCACGGGGGCTACGCGGACGGTCACTTCCGGGCCGTCCCGGCCCCCGGCCCCCGCCGGGACGGGCGCACCGTCGGCGTCGGTCCCGTTCGAACGCCCACCCGCTCGCACGGTGCCGCCACCGGTCGCGGCACGGTCCGGCGTGGACCTCGCGGACCCGGCGGCGGTGGCGGCGGCGTTCGCCGAGGTGTACCTGTCCTACCGCTGGGACCACGACCAGGCCTGGTGGCGGCGGGAGCTGGCGCGGTTCGCCACCGAGGCCTGGGTCCGGGACCTGCCGGCGCCGGGCGCGGCCCGGGAGAGCGCGGGTTGGCGCACGTTCGTCGCCACGCGCGGCACGGTCACCGCCCGAGTCCATCACGCCGCGGTGGTCCCCGCCGCGCCGGGCGGCCCCGGCGTGGTGTTCGTCCAGGTCAGCGCATGGCAGCTGACGGCACGCGACGGCGAGGTGGACCGCGCGGACGAGGCCCCGATCAGCGTCGAACTACACCGCGCGAACGACGGGGTGTGGCGGGTCGCACGGGCCTGGTCGCTCTGAGCGGTCCGACTGACCTGCCTCGTTGACCTGTCCAGCTGATCTGTCGTACTGAGCGGTCGCGCGGAGCGCGGTCGCGGGTTCACCCATGGGTTCTTCGTCTTCACTTTCATGATTTGGGGGTTCGGAGGTGGTGCGTTTCGTGGTGTCGGTGCTCGCCGGGATGCTGCTCTTCATGGTGTTGGTCCCGGTGCTGCTGCTCGGGGGCGGCGACAGCGGTGGTGTGACGCTCACGGGCTCGGGAGGCGCGCTGCGCGAGGACGCGAAGATCCCCGCCGAGTACCGGCCGCACATCGAGCAGGCGGCGACCAAGTGCCCGGAACTGAACCCGGCGCTCCTCGCGGCCCAACTCAAGCAGGAGAGCGCGTGGGACCCGCGCGCCGTGAGCAACGTCGGCGCGCAGGGCCTGGCCCAGTTCATGCCGGGCACCTGGACCACCTACGGCGTCGACGGCAACAACGACGGCCGCAAGGACCCGTTCGACCCGATCGACGCCATCTACTCGATGGCCAACTACGACTGCGTGGTCCTCAAGGAGGTCGCCGGCATACCGGGCGACCCGATCGAACTGATGCTGGCCGCCTACAACGCCGGCCCGGGCGCGGTCAGGAAATACCAGGGCATCCCGCCGTACGCCCAGACCCAGGAGTACGTGCGCATCATCAAGGCCACCGCGGCAGAGCTGGCCGCGGCGGCAGCGTCGGCCGAGACCGGCGAGGGCATGACGGCCATCATCGCCTGGGCCCAGCAGCAGCTGGGGACGTCGTACTCCTACGGCGGCGACTGCACCGACGCGCACGGCCCGAACATGGCGCGGCACTGCGACTGCAGCAGCCTGATGCAGATGGCATACCTGCGCGGCGCCGGGCTGAAGCTGCCCCGGGACACCTACGGCCAGATCGACGCAGGCCCGAAGGTGACCGGACAGCCGCTGCTCCCAGGGGACCTGGTCTTCCCGAACGAAGGCCACGTGGGCATGTACGTGGGCACGATCCCCGGATTCGGCGACGACACGATCATCGAGGCGCCCAAGACCGGCTTCAACGTGCGCTACGCCCACTTCCGGGACTCCGGCTACTGGTCGAAAGGCGTGGTGGTCCGCCCCTCGGTCCTGGCGCAACTGGCGGCCGTGGCCCCCCTCGCGAAGACCGGAGGAGGCGAAGGACAGGGCGGCTGGACACTACCGCTGGCCTCGTACACGCTGACCGCCCGCTTCGGCCAGTCCGGCGACCGCTGGGCCCACAACCACACCGGCCTGGACTTCGCCGCCGGCGAAGGCACCGACGTCCGCGCGGTGGGCGGCGGCGAGATCGTCGAGGCGGCCTGGGCGGGGGCGTACGGCAACCGCATCGTCCTGCGCCACGGCGACGGCACGCTCACCTGGTACTGCCACCTGTCCTCGTTCGTCCGCCCCCAAGGCAGCGTCGCCACCGGCGAGATCATCGCCAAGGTCGGCTCGACCGGCAACGTCACCGGCCCCCACCTCCACCTCGAAGTCCGCCCCGGCGGCGGCGCCCCGATCGACCCGTACGCATGGCTGCAAGGCAAGGCCCTGAAACCGTGAACATCCCACCACAGGGGGAGAGTCCCATGACCGATTCCGACCACGTGACCCGTCGGCGAGCGGAAGCCGCCCGCATCCTGACCATCCTCGAATCCTGGTCCCGCACCCACTTATCCGACGTCGAGACCCGAGGCGACCGCACCGCGATCGCCCACTGGACCCGCGAAACGAACATGTACACCCACGCCCTCCGCTCCCTCCCCAGCGCAGACGCGGAACGCGTCGAGGAACTCATCACCACCCACGGCCCTCTGGCCCAGGTGGTCGCGCGGCCGTGAACAGCCGCCGAAATCAAGCCGGTTGCCTCGGCATCCCCGCGCTTCTGCACAAGTGGAGCACACCCCGGCCGGGCCCGCCCGGGGTCTCGCCATCCCCGTTGCGCCCCGGACACGGCGTGTGATCACAACCGACCGGTTGTCGGCCCGCTCACGGTCGAACGCCCAGCTCGGTCATCTGCTCCCGCTCGCGTCGCTGCCCTCGATCAGTCTCGGCATCGTCCCGCTGTCGGCGAACCGCACGACACTGTGTCCGGTGGAGGACTTCCGGATCTTCGACGGGCGACGCGCGGAGCCGCAGTGCGCAGTAGCCGGGTTCTCACGGGCGTGTCGAGGACCGTTCCGGGTCGCGTCCGGGGGAGACCACGCCGTGTGTGGTTCGCGGGCTCGACTGTCGGGTCGTTGGCGACCCTCGAGGCCACACCGCGTCCTGCCGACCGTGACGGCCGGCAGGACACGCGTGGGCCTGACGCGGCTGTTCGGCCGCATCCGGTGGTACCTGCGCGAAGCCACCGGTGAGGCGACTGCGACCGCCCCTGCCGGCGCCACCTGCGCAACCATCCTGACGCGCCCGTGCCGTCCCCGCGGGCCCATGAGGCGTGGCGGACGAAGCAAAGGGAGGAACGCCCCCAGGCCCACTGCTGTCGACGGTGCGCGGAAAGCCACCTCGGTATCGGGCAGCGGACACCGTCGGTACGGGGACGCGCGCACGCGCCCGATCGGGCGCGTGCGCGTTCACCGGGGCACCCTTTCTCGAGGCGGTGCCGTCCTCGCCGAGGCCACCCGGGCCTCGGCGAGGACGATCGCACGGCCCGTTCGGCGCTACGCGAGGTCCGGCGCGTCGCCCTCCTGGACGCGTCGCCAGGCCCGGCGGTACAGGTCCGCCGCCGGCTCGAGCGGCACGAGCACGCCCAGCGGCGGATATTGACCACCCGTCAGGCCGAACAGCGGCAGCTTCCACGCCTCCAGGGGTAGTTGCGGCGACTTCTTCGCCAGCCACTCACCGGGCACGAACAGCGAACGCCCGGCCCTGGCACGCCGCGCAGGCAAAACCAGTTCGGTCGTGGCCAGTTCGGCCCGCGCCGCAGTCAGCCGGGCCGGTTTCCAGCCCGTCCAGCGCGCGATGTTGCGGTCGGTCGGATCCGGCATCGCCAGCAGCATCAGATACATGGCGACGGCGTCCTCGCCCAGTCCGTATACGCTGCCGAGCTCGCCCACCAGGTCGGGCACCGACCGGGTGGGGTCCTGCGGCCACCACGTGCCGTCCGGACCGTGCCCACCGGCTGCCGGGTCACCGGGGTCGGCGAGGAGCGCGGCGAAGGCCGGATCGAACGCGAGGCGCAGCGCCTCCCGGGTCGGCTCCGACCTGCGGGTCCACTCGTCGAGCGCGTACACCTCGCGCAGGTACGGGTCGCTGCCGGCTTCGTCGAGCAGGTCGGTTCGTACGACCAGGTTCGACACGATGCCTGCGTACCGGTCCCAGTCGAGCGCGGCGATCACGACCGCGCCGTACCGCTCCCATCCGTCTCCCGTTTCATGCGGACTGCCCGCGGCCTCGCGGAACGCGCCGTAGTGGACGTTCGGGCCGAACTCGAGCACCATGCCCGCGGCCGACAGCCGCTCCCGGATCAGGCCCAACGCTGTGGACAGGGCGTTCCGCAACGGGTCGCCGGCGGGCAGCCGGTGGGCCAGCCAGGCCGCCATCGCGGTCGTACCGACCAGGACGCCGTTGGAGAAGCCGCGGCCCGGCGGCCCGGCCTCGGAAACCTCGCCGCGCTTGGTTCGCCACCCGAGATCCCGGGTCAACTCCGGCGAAGAGGTCGGATCGAGTACCGCGCGCAGTGCGGGGTCCGCCGGCCACGGTTGCTGCCAGGGTGACATCGACGCCGGGGCGGGTACGCCCGCGGCCTCGGTGAGCAAGGCGTCGGGCAGCGGCATCCGCCGACCCACCCGCGCGTTCCACACCGCGATGGCGGCGGTCACGTCCGGGCCGTCGGTCCACAGTCGCGCCGGGTCCGCCGGCAACAGCGCCGCGACCACCTCCGCGGGAATCCGGTCGAGCGCGAGTCGAGCCACGTCGGCCGCCGCGACCCGGGTGTCGGCCGGTTTCAGGCCGAGCATCTCGCGCAGTTCGGCGGCCGGGGCGTCCTTGCCCGCCGCTGCCGGCAGGCCCGCCACCACGAGCCGGGCGAGCGCGCGGGAGACACCGGTTGCCTCGGCGAACTCGTCCGCCGCCGCCGGGTTCCACCCGAACTGCCCACGCTCGGCCCACTCCGCCAGGAACGCGCGCAGCGCACCCGGCTCGCGGTCGGCGCCGATCGGTTCCACGGCCGTCACCGTGTACGGCGCGGGCACCTCGAACCGGCCCGTCGGGTCGTGGAACAGCGCGGTGAAGTCGCAGCCCGAATCGCGGCTGCGTGAGCCGTGCTCCGGGTCGTTCGCCGCCACGACGACCAGGAACGCGCCGTCGGGAAGCCGCAGGACACCGCGCGAACTGTCGTGCCAGTCGCTCCGCCATCGCGCGGCGACCAACGCTTCGTGCTCCAGCCGCAGTTCGACGCGTCGCCAGTGCCCGTCGCGGGCCGAGTCCAGACCCAACACGTCGATCGATTCCAACAGCCGGCGCAGCGCCTCGCGCTCCTCCGGCGGCGTCGTGGGGGCCGCGGCCCGAAAGGCGACGGCGTCACACACCCCCAGGAGAGTGCCCCACGGCACCGAGGAACTGCGCAGTTCCGCCCCGCCGAAGTGCAGTCGCTCGTCGATCTCCCCGGCCGCGGGTGACGGGCGCTCGTCGCGCAGCGCCTCGAGCAGCGCGCGGAGTTGCCGAAACGCGAGCTGGACGCCCTGAATCCCGTGAAAGCCCACCGCCTTCGAATATCGGCTCAGGTACAGGCCGGCGAGCGCCTTGCCCAGCAGGGAATCGCTCGGATCGGTGCGCGGATCGCCGAACTCGCGCTCGGGGCGTCGATGCGCGACAAGCCGGTCGGCGACGCCGTCGAGGACGGCTTGCCGCTCGGCGGTGAACCGCACCACGCCCGCCACCCCGGCCGCCAGGGTGTCGCTGCCGATCCCCGGGAGCAACGCGCGCACCGTGCCGGGCAGGTCCACGCCCTCGGCCGTCGCCGCCTTGAGCAGCGCCGCCGCCGTCTCGTGGTCGATCGCCCGCAGGGCGGCGGAGCCTTGTGGGTCGCGCGGGCGCAGGTGGGACCAATACGCGGTCGGCGGCAGCGTCGGGTGACCCGCGACGAAGCGCTCGTCGGCCACGGCCGTGACGACGCCGTCGGGGTCGAGCAGCAGGACCCGGTCGTCCCGGTTCCGGACCAGGGTTCGGAGACGAGCGTCACCGGGCAGGGTCAACGCACCGAACGGGTGGTTCTCGAAGTAGTCGTCCCGCAGCCGCGCGGGCATCGTCACCGAGCGCCCCGCCAGGTCCCGGCCGCGCATCGAGCCGTCCGGCAGGACGGTCACCTCCCACGCGAGCAGCCCGTCCACCGGAACCCCGAGCGGGGTGGACTCCGCCGAGGGGGCGGGGCGTACCCAAGCGTGCCTGGACGGCGGCGCGGCGGTCGGGAAGTCGAGCGCGGACAGGTCGCCTCGTTCCCCGGTCGTCGGGTCGTGGCCGAGCCAGGACGACGAACTCTCGTCCCACACCCGGAACGTGGTCCCGTCGCCGATCACCGGCAGTTCGTCGGGCACCACGTCGTCGCCGGGGCGCAGCGTCCCGCCACCGGTGGTCCGCCCGCCGCCCGGTACCGGCAGCGAGACCGCGCCGGTACGCAGCGACCACTTCTCGGGGTCGGGCTTCCCCCGCAGCGCCACGACCTCGTTCTCCGCCGCGTCGGGGCGGTGCCAATACCCGAACAGATTGTTCGGGTAGGTCCGCCAATAGACGAGCAACGCGCCATCCACGAAGTGGAACGCGGGCCGGCCACGTCGGTCGCGTTCGGGCGGCAGCCGTGCCTCGTGGCGCAGCACGCAGCCCTCGGGGCCGAGCACGCGCACCTCGGGCCCCTTCGCGACGATCAGATGCGGCCACGCGTCCGCCATGACGGGGTTGGTGTGGGTGCGACCGCCGCCGGTAGCGTCCTCGAAGTCCGGCCAACTCAACTCGTCCAACAGCCCGCCCCGCAGGGTTCGTACGAGTTCACGCACGAGGTCGACCCGCGCCGCCGCGGCCACCTCCTCGGGGGCCAACGCCACGATGTCGTCCGGCAGCCACGCGAGTCGTCCGTGCGCGGCCGGCAGTTGCGGCAAGCCCTCCGCCACCGCGGACCGTCGCGCGACGTCGCACACCCATCCCGTCAACAGGGTGCGCCCGCCAGGCGAAGCGGCCAACGTGCGCACGGCGCGCAGATGGTCCCCATCGTTGTAGAAGCCGTCGGCGCCCCGGCCGAACGCCCCGGCGAACCGCGGCTCGGCGGCCAGCGAGAGCAGGTCGCGCCGGTCTGCCTGTTCGGCCCATCGGAGCGGTTCCAGTCGGGTAAGCGGCCCGGGGTCCGCCACCGGCACGTCCAAGGCCAACAGCAGGTCCAACAGGTCGAGATCGCATTCGAGCGTCCTGCCCATCGCGACCGTCCGACCCGACGCGATCAGTTCGGAGCGCAGCCGGTCGGCCACCCGCGTCACCACGGCGTGCAGCAGCGGCAGTCGCGGGTCACCGCCCCATCCGCCGCCCCACGCCCGCAGAACGCGGTCGAGCCAGCCGGCCGTGCCGTCGGCGGGCCGCTCCGGCGCGCTCACCTGGGCGCCGTCGCCCAATCCGGCGGTGGCCCCCGACGCCTCCAGCAACGCCAGCCACTCGACGATCAGCGCCCGGGTCTGGTCGCCGGTCAGATTGGCGTGGCTGCCGGGCATCAGCTTCAGCAGCATCCCCCGGACGGCCGGATCGCGCCGCGCGAGGTCGACCAGAGCCGGCCGGTGCGCACTCCACCAACCCGACGGCGCGTCGATCACCGCGGGAAGGGCCAGCATCTCGGCGAGGTAAGCCTGTTCACGCGCCGCCTGATCGCCCGCTGCGCGCGCGAGCCGGCGCACCGCCGAGGCCATCTGCGCGGACGGGGCCAACCCCGCCTCCGTGCGTCGTACACACAATCGGGTGAACCGGCGGAAGGCCTCCGCACCCGAGAACCGGGTCGTCAGGTCCTTCGAGTACTCCGCGACCGCCTTGGCCGGCAGCGCGTCGGCGACCGCGAACTCCAGGAACACCTCGTCCACGTGTTCGTCGTCCACGCTCAACCCGTGCTCGGCCTCGGCCAGGCGCGCGGCGCCGAGCATCTGCGCCGCGAACGTCGCATGCCGCGTGCTCAGGAACACCCGGCCGGCGTACTCGTGGAGCGCGGGTAGCAGGTGCGGGTAGGAGACGCTCAGCTCGTGGGCGATGCGTTGATAGATCCCCAACGCGGTCTTGGGCGCGGACCACGCCCGATCGCGGGCCCTCGCCAGGTCCTTGGCCAGGTCGGGGAGTAACACGAACACCTTCGCGGCGTCGTGTGGATGGTGCAGCCGTATCCACTCCGGGAAATCGGCCGACTCTCGCGTGCCCACGCTCGTACACCTCTCGGTGATCGTACGGCGCCGGCGAACCGGCGCCCGGTCGCGGCAAACCATACGGGTGCTTCCGGACACCCGCCCCCGCGAGACGCGGCTCCCAGGCATGCGGCACCCACGGGTGCGGGCGGGGCGACGCGTCACAGCCCAACGAACGTACCCCCGGCGGGCGTGACGATCCCGCCGAGCAGTGCCAGGACCAGAATCAGCCGGCGCACCCGGTCGTCCGGGACCTTTCCCTCGACGCGTCCCTGGGCGAGTACACCCAGGACGAGTCTCCGACGCACACCCACATGGAAGGGGCCAGGCTCGGGGCATCCTCGGCCCCGACCGAAAAGACGTCGACGACCACTCCGTAGAACCGGGCGTCGGGCACGAGCCGGCCGCCGACCATCCGGCGTCCGCGGCGTACGACGACACCGGCGGACCACCCTCTCCCGCCGCGACGTTCACCACCCCGCTCGCGGCTCCCACACCGATCGCGTCCCGACGCCCGCGCAACGCCTGCACCCACAGGCCGTGGGCCACACCCGCGAACGGCCGCGACGACGACCAGCCCGATCCCCACCGGCAACGCCCCGCCCACCCACGGGGGTGGGTCGTCGAGCGGCAGTTCGCCGCCGAACAACGCCAGGCGCCTGCCACCACCGCCGTCGGACCACAAGGGCGGCATCGAGAACCTCAACCACTGCGTGGAGCGGATGCTGTTTGCCGCCCTGCCCGGCCACACCCCCCAACAACCCCGCCGACGACCCGACCGCACACCCGCCGGCCCGACACCGTCCTTTCGCGACTTCATCGCCGAACTGTCGGCCTGGGCGCACTGGTGGGCCACCGAACACCACCCGGCAACACCGAACGGCCGCACCCCCCTCGAAGCCCGGGGCGCCGATTCCACCCCGACGGTGACACGCTCGTGACACCAACGCGTCCCGCGCCCCACAGGCGCCCCATCGGAACGATGGCCCGCTTCCGCGTCGGCGAAAGCTGCCATGTGCCAGTCCCGTTCGCGTCGCCGGCTACGTCCATCGCATCCCGAGCGCGTCCAACGCCGCGATCCGCTCGGCCGGGAGTTTCGTCCTCCTGCTCCTGGTGGTGCTCACCCACAGTCCGAGCCGTACGTCCTCCGCCCAGCCGTCGAACGCGGTCACGGTCTCCACGGGGCCCGCGGCCCCTCCATGTGCCCCACCCGGGCTGGGTACGCCGCCGCCGCGGCGAGCGCGATCGCCCACGCCTGCTCGCGCGTGCGCTTCGGCCGAGCCCCTCCGGCACCGCGGCCTCGGCCGCCTCGTTGACCAACGTGAGTGGGGTGAGCCCGAGCGCGAGCAGCTGCTCGCGTTGTTGCCTGGTTGAGGCCGTCCCATCCGGAGTGCTGCCGGGCGACCCGCCGCCCGATCGCCGTCCTGCGGTGCACGACGCCCAGGCCCACGCCGTCCGACCGCGATCTGTCGCCTTGTTCGGCCAGGAAGTCGGCTGCATGCCTGGCGTGCCGTTTGCTCCGTCCCCGGCTGTTTTGAAAGATCTTGTCGATTGACCATGTGCCGACCATTGGATTTGCAGGATCTGGGACGGATGGTCGGTTCTGTTGGGAAACCCCGTGGACGGTGGACGAGGTCGCCTCTCGGTGGCCGTTCGTGTCGTTCCTGATCGGTGTCCTTTCCGAGGGCTGTCTCGGTGGGTGAGGCTTGGAACGTCCTGTCGATGGGTCGTGGCCGCGGTTGAGCCGCTGCGGTGTCGCCGGTGTGGCGGTTCCTGCGGCGCCTCTCGGCTTCCGGTCACGGTTTCCTGTCTGATTTTCCTTGCGACTTTCGGTCGGGTTATCGGTCTGGGGATCGGGCCTGTCGATGGCGCCGTGTGGTGTTGCCGGGCTGGGGAAGGCGGCTGCGGCCAAGGAGAACGAGGGGGCGGAGTGACGACCGGATCCGCCACGGGGGTCAACGCCGACATTCTCGGCGAACTGCTGCTGTTCCTCGCCGAGAACGGTTTCGTCGAACACGTGGGATCCTGGGTCGGCGACGCCACGCGGAAGCTGCCCGTCACCGGCGCGCGGGTGGGCCGCGCCGTGCGCGACGCGGCCCCGGGATGTCGGGTCAGCCGTCGCTCTCCGTTCCTTCGGCCGCTGCGGACACGGCCGGGTCGGCCAACGCGCGCACCGCTGCCCCCGCCACGCCCGCGCCGGTCATCCCGAGGGCGCCGGCGACCACGATCGTGTACGCGCCCATGTCGATCGTCGGAAGCGGCGCGCCCGGCAGGGTGGCGCCGAACGCGGCCGCCGCGGCCCACGCGACGGCGGTTCCGGCGGCGATGCCCACGGCGGCCGTGAGCGCCGTCTCCACCGCCAACATGCGTGCGACCAGGGCGCGCGGGGCGCCGATCAGCCGCAGGAGTGCGAACTCCCGGCGGCGTTCCAGGGTCAGCGCCGCCGACGAGTTGACCGTGGCGACGGCGCCGAAGCAGGCGAGCAGGACGAGTTCGGCCTGCCGCAGCCACACGTCGCCGGGCGAGGCGACGCCGGCGAGCGCGGACCCGGCGTCGAGACGCGACGTGTGATCGATGGTGTCCGAGACGAATCGGAACGTGCAGGCAAGACCCGTCAGGAGGGCCACCGGGACCACCGCGGCCGACACCCGCCGGGCGTGCCCACGCAGATTGGCCGCGACGAGTCTGCCGACTCGCGGCGCGTACGGGCGCAGCGGCACCGCGGCCGCGGCGTGGACCAGGAACGGCCCGAGCAGCGCCACACCGAGCAGCAGGATCAGGGCTGCGAGCAGCGCGCCCTGGCCGGCCTCGTCGGGCGATCGGCCGCGCAGGAACATGCAGAACCAACCGCCGGTTGCGAGTACGACGACACCCGCGGCGAGCCGGAACAGGCTGCGGGCGGGCGCCGGCGCCACCGGCCGCCCGGACGTGGCACCGCGGGTGGCGATCGGCACCACCACGGCGCCCACCAGTACCGCCACGGCGGACGCCACCGCCATCGGGACCGGTGCGGCGGGGACGTCGATTCCGTGCGCTGCCAACCCGTGCGCGGCCAGAGCGTCGACGAACCACCGCGCGCCGTACGCTCCCGTCGCCCAGGCCGGCGGACCGACCACGGCCACGACCGCGGCGATCTGGAGCCGGACGAGTCGCCGCACCTGGCGGGGGGTCGCGCCCGCGGCGCGCAGCAGGACGAGTTCGCGCTGCTGCTGGCGGGTGGCGTAGCCGAGGGTGGTGGCGACCACGAACACCGCCGCGACGACGGCGATTTCGCCGAACGCGCCGCCGAGGAGCGCGAGTCCGGCCCGGCCGTCGGGGGCCGGGGGTGCGGGGGTCGCGACGAGCGTCCCGAACAGCGTCACGGACGCGATGGTGAGGAAGACGGCGGCGGCGACTCCGGCGAACGTCATGGGACGGGCCCGCATCCCGGCATACGCGAGGGCGGGCATCGCTGTGGTTCTCATGTCTCCAGCGTGGCCGCCCGACCGGCCCCCGGCCGAGGGCGCAGCCTCCCGTATCGGGGTTCGGGAAACCACACCCCCGACGCGGCCGAAGCACCCAGGGAACCGAGACGTGGTGTGCCCACGGCCGCGGGTGGTCCCGTTCCAGCCGAACCGGAGACCCATCCGCCGTTGTCGACGTTCAGCCGGCGCCCGGCAGATCCACCCACGAGCGCCGCGTTCAGGCTTTCGGACTCGCGGATGGGCGCGCCGACGTTGTGGAGGCACTTCCAACTCGCCCAGCCATTCGGGAAGTCCGTGGCAGGCCTGGCGTACGCAGGGTGGCGGCCGTCCGTGTGCGAGGGCAGCTCCCACGGCAATTCCCAGGCACAGGGCGGCCGTGACGGCAGGGACGGATGAACGCACGGCATCTTACGGAACACTCCTCAAAAGGGGGCAACGGCGCCTCACGCGCGCCGAATCCGCCGGTTCCGCCTGGCGGCGGCAACCTTGAGCGGTCCCCTGGGTTTCCCGGTCCCGGCCGCGCGGTACATCGTGCGAGAGCACCACCACGCCACTGCACCGATATGCACGGGCGTCAACCGAACCGGCTCATACCGAACCGACTTGCCCATGGCCGCGCTGACGCCTGCCTCCCGGTCATGGCCGCATGCGGGACATGCCGCATGGTTCGGGAAGCCAAGCGCCCGTCGTTCCACCCGCCGCGGAGTCGGACTCGACCCACCCGCCGCGGAGTCGGACTCGACACGATCCTCCGGATTCGCCGGGATCCGGGGGAGTCATCTGGTCGAGCTTGACGCGGGGCGGCTTCGCACACACGTGCCCGGGCCTGCGAGTGTTGCCAGGTTCGACGATCGACGAGCAGGGGCACGGTGAGGGTGGGCCACAGCCGGACGAAGCCGATCAGTCGGTAGCCGACCAGTTGATCCGGGTTCGGGTGACCGGCCCGATTGAGCACACTCGCAGCCGCGCATGCCGCGGCGACGAGCCAGAAGGCTCCGGGCCTGCGCCACGGCGCCCATACGGTACGGACAGGGCGAGCATGACGGGGCGGCACGGGGTAGCGCACCTGACGCTTGGCCGCCACAGGAGGCGTCGCGCCGCAGTGCTCCGGCACGGCCCGGTTCGGCGAGCCGCCGGGCCGAGGGCTTGGGCGTGCGGGCGAAGGTGTGACGGAAGCGGGACCGCCGGCCCGAGCGCGAGAATGAAAAGCTGCGCGAGCAGGTGGACTTCCTGAACGTCGAGCGTTACGCGTGCCCACGGTGCGCGGCCGCGGCCGGATCGCCGTCGCCGATTCGTGCTCCGGCGCTCGCGCGCTGTGGGATGGAAGGGCCGGTCGGTCACGGAGTTCGCGATGGCGGCTCGTCGGGCGTGAGTGCATCGTCGCGGGAGCAGTTCCCGACAGCCCATCGAAATGCTCGTGCCCAGGCGACCGGACCTGGCCTGGTCACCGGCCCGGAACCGTTGGCGGAGCACGGGCGAGGGACGTACCCCGGTGAGGCCTGGAAGCTCCCGGTGTGCGTCCGATCCGACGCGGCGGCGACCGCGCGACTGTCGCACCGGATGGCTACAGTCGCCCGCGTTCCTCCTTGACACGGGGGCAACGAGCGACTGGGCGAAACGGGGCTCTACATGACGTACACGTTAGACGAGGCGCCGAAGCATTGGGCGGTGTCACCGAACGCGCTGCTGATCGGCGTCGGTCGAGCGGCCGATCATCGCCACAACCTCGAACGGGAACCAGGGCTGTTCCTGCAGCACTTGGTCCAGGAGTATCCGCCACCCAGCCTGGTGCATGCCGTGTGCGATGCCGGTTGGACGCCTGGACTCGAGGCGCTCGCGAACAACACGAAGGCAGTGGAGGCCGATCAGGACCTGCGCGATCGGTTGACCGCGACGGGTGATCCGCGAGTGGCCGTCATCGTGCTGTCGGGCACCACGTGGACACAACGTGACCGCAGACGTGTCCTGGCCGCGGCGGATCTGCGGCCCGAGCGGGAACCGTCGTGGAGGAGACTACGCGAATGGCTCTTCGGGAACGCCAAGAGCCCTTCCCTGAGGTCGGCCGTGGTGTGCCCGTTTCCCGGTGTACCGGAGTACGTACTGCGTGTGCGCGGCACCGACCTGACCAGGGCCGAGCAACTGCGAGCGTTGCTGTCCGTGCACACCCACGGCGGTGTCGACGCACTATGGACGGCGCTCGAAGACCTCCGTGAGCCCGGCACGCTCCACGCCGACGTCCGCGATCTCCTCGACGCGGCCATCGCCACGCCCGCAGGCGTCGAAGCCCTGCGCGTCGCGGTCGTCGACGCCGAGGGCACACAAGGCCTCATCGCGGAACTGCGCGACGCGGACACGTACGACGCCGCGGCGGGAAGCGTGAGCCGCCGCGAGGACATCGACGGCGACGCTCTTCGAGCGGCACACGAAGCGCTGCCGTTCGGTCCCGAGGCCGCCCGTGCCCTCGTCGAACACACCGACTGCCCGGCCCGGTTGGTGGCCGCGCTGTGCATGACCCACCCTCGCCCCGCCGAGCTGCTGGGCGTGAGCGCCACGACGCCTCCGGGCGCACTTCTGCTCGAATTGCCGCCCAAACGAGTGACGACGAAGGTACTCACGATCCTGGTCGAGCGCTGCCTCGGGCACGATTTGTCCGGCGACGACCTGTTCGATCACGCGCGCCCTGCCAAGGTCGTGCTCGAACTCGCACACCGAGCAGGGGAGTCGCCCTCCCTGGTGTGGACGGCGTTTCACGCCCGCCTGGCCGAACTCGTCCGGACCGGACCGGGAACCGACCCCTCGGTCTGGCGCGAGATCGCCGACCGACTGAACCGATTCCGTGGCACGGTGTCGGAACTGGTGGAGGAGGCGCGGCACCATGCGGGCACGACACAGGGGCCGTCCTCCCCGTGGCCCCACGCGGGAGAACTGCCCGGTCACACCGCGACGCCACGCCTCGACGCGCGCCGCGCGGCCTTCGTCGCGCTCACCGACGCCGCCGACGACGACGCACTGGAGGCGTTGCTCCCACACTTGGACGATCGCACCGCCTACGACGTCGTCGTGCACGGCCGGTGGCGTCCCACCCGACTCCCCGAGCTGATCACCGGCGCCCCGAGCCGCGAACGCACACTGACGGCCCGTCACCGCCGATTGCCGGCCGACTCCGTCGCACCCCTGGCGGCCCTTGACGATGCCGACGTAAACGCGGGACTGATCTACCAGATCCACGCGAACGGTCGCCTGCTCCTCGACCTGGTCCAAGGCGTCCCACGACACCCGGGTGCGAACCGCCCGCGCGTCGAACTCGCGCCGACACTGGTCGCGGAACTGCTCGCGCCCGACACGCTCGTCGACCGGCGATGGCTCGCCCCCTTCGTGGGATCCGGTGACCCCGCGCTCATCGCGGCGGCACTGGCACGTGTGCGCCTGAACACCCGACACCTTCAATTGAAGCTGGCACTGGGCCAATGGGAGCGCGGCGGTCGCGAGCAGGTCGTGCTGCCCGACTGGGCCCTGGACACCACCAAGCAGTTGATCACCTCGCTGCGGGCGGAGCCCGACCCGGACGCCGCCCTGCAGAAGTTGCGCGAACACGTCCACGACTGCGACTCACCCACGAGCCTCGCCCGGCGCCTGCACAGCACGACCGCGCGTTCACTGCCCCAACTGCTGAACGAGGGCTACCGCTGGGACTGGGCTGCCGTCGAGACCGAGTTCACCCACGGCCGGTTGCACCACGAAATCCTCGCCGATCTCGCGGAACTCCCCGGCTGCCCCCGAACGCTGCGTCCCGGCCCACGCGAAACCACCTTCGTCGAATCCCGCCCACCAACGCCCGCGGCGGTGCTGCGAGGCCTGGCCCGCCGCAGACTGCACACCGACGACGCCTGGGCGAAGGACGCCCTGGATCAGGGCACAATCACCCCGGAGGACCTCCTGCGCCATGCTCGCCCGGTCATCGGCCTGCCGGTGGAGCCGATACACCGGGACCCCGTCGCGCGCACGACCCTCGAACACCTCATCCGCGAACACCTCGACGGCAACCCACAGGCCTGGGTCGTGGCGCTGCGCCTGTCGCGCGACTTCGAGGGCACCCTGCCGGAGCTGATCACCACTGCGGCGAAAGCCACGTCCTGACCCCGGACCAGCAGCCACGCCGCTGTGATTTCACAGGGGAGTATCAGGATTTAGGCTCTGTCCCGTAATCGGTGGCAACGAAGGGTCACAGCTGCCGATGTGACAAGACCCCGGCCGAGGTCCGCTCCCACACCGCATGCTGGGCGACCGTGAACCCGACCCGGCCCGGCACCGGGGAACGCCGGCAACAGGTCCAAGACCGCTTGACGGTGTTCGGGGCGAGGTTGAGGCGGCGGGCGCGGCGTAGGTGGGCGATCCGTCCCGACACACGACCTCGACGCCGGGATGCTTGCGCAGCCAGGCTTCCAGGGTGGCGGCCTCGCGGTCGGGAAGCACGTCGACGCGCTCAACCCACGCTGGAGCGCCGTGCACCGCAGTACCGGCCTACCCTCGTCGACCCCTACCGCGACCACCTTCGCCCCCGCCGGGCCGCCGACCCGGCCGTTCCCGTGAGGCAACTGTTCGGAGAGATCCGGGAGTTGGGCTACACCGGCAGCTTGAATCTGCTCTACCGGTACATCACCCAGGGCCGCGCCGAGGGCGGCAAGCCCGTCACGACCCCGCGGCGTCTGTCCCGGCTACTTCTGACCCGCCCCGACAACCTGCGCACCGAGGACGCCGAACTCCCGCGGGAACTCACCGCCGCATGCCCCGAGATGAGCGAACTCGCCCGCCTCGTCGGCGTTTTCGCCCAGTTCCTGACCCCGACCGAGGGCAACGACGCCAAACTCACCGACTGGATCACCCAGGTTCGCGCCGTTGACCTTCCCCACCTGCACTCCTTCGCGAACGGCCTCGAGCTCGACCGAGCCGCCATCGACGCCGGCCTCACCCTCCCGTACGGCCGCACTGAAGGCGTCAACACCCGCACCAAGAAGATCATGAGGCAGATGCACGGCCGCGCCGGCTTCCCGCTCCTGCGCCAACGGATCCTGCTCCGGTGATCAACCCGGGGCGTTACCACCGATTACGGGACAGAGCCGGACATTTTACAGTCCCGTGTGTCCGGGCACCAGGTCGTCGACGTGGCCGCCGGCTTCGGTGTGCAGGCGTACGGCGGCGAGCATGCGTTGCCAGTCCAGCGACCACCGCTCGGCGGGGTCGGGTCGTCCGGCGGGGTTCCAGTCGGGGTCGATCTCGGCCAGCCGTGCCCAGCGTTGGTGCCATCGTTCGGGGTTCCGGCGTGTTTCCAGAGTTCGTCGGCAGTTGGCGAGGAATTGGCCGACGGGGTAGCCGTTGACGGCGGCGGGTTTGGGTGCGGCGAGGTGTCCGTGGACGGCGAAGTACGCGCGACTTATGGCGAGTCCGGCTTCGAACGCGGTGTCGTCGGTGTTCCACACCATCCCCAGCCGCTCCAGCAGCTCGACGCGGTGCGGGGTGATCGACCCCGCCTCCCGGGCCCGCCGCTGGTCCCCGATCCATTGCCCGAGCGGGTAGGACGTTCCGGTCTGGGTGTCGTAGTCGATGCTCTCCAGCGGCACCCGCAAGTGGCCGTGGGTGGCGTGCCGGCGTGTGGCGGCGTGGTATCCGCGGCGCCAGTCGCGGCGTTCGGGGGTGATGACGCGCAGGTTGGTGAAGTCGCGCAGGAGCGTGGGGTCGCGGTCGGTCATGAACCGCACCAGGAACCGCTCCTCGACGCCGGCGTCATCGCGTTCGTCGCGGTCACCGGGCTCGACGTCGTTCCGTTCCTCAATGTGCTCACCGTCGTCGGCGGTTCGGCGTTCGGCGTTCGGCGTCGTCGACGTCGATCGCTCTCGCCCTGGCCCTGGGTCCGCTGGGAGCGGGTGTGGCGAGCATGTCCAGGACGCGTCGCGACCGGCGCGAGCGCCGCTTCGGTGCGCGCGGCGGGGATCGGCGGGTTCGCCGGGGAGTCGGCCGATCCGGCCCGTGAAGAGGTGTACCGCTGGGGTGTACTGTCGGTACACCCCAGTGGTACCGTGAGGTCATGCCTCTTCCCCGATTCGATCGCCTGCCCCCCGAGCGCCGGGAGCTCATCCTGGGGGTGGCGCGCCGACACTTCGCCGAGCACGGCACCGAGGGCGCCTCCTACAACAAGATCATCGAAGCCGTGGGGGTCTCCAAGACCGCCGCCTACCACTACTTCGACGGCCGTGAGGACCTGCTCGCCGTCGTCCTCGACGGGGTGTTCGAGCGATTGCTCGGCGCCCTCGGCCCCTGGGTCCCGGCCCGTGACGAGGCCGACTTCCGGTCCCGGTTCGCCGCCGGCTCCGCAGCCCTCGCCGCCCACCTGCGGGACCACCCCGAGGACCTGGCCCTGGCCGATGCCGCCATCGGGCGCACCGACGGGGGCCGGTGGCTCGACTGGTTCGGCGCCCTGGTCACCGACGGGCAGCGGCTCGGGGTGATCCGCACCGACGTGGACCACGGGCTGCTGGTGTCGGTGACCGCGGCGGTCGTCCGGGCCGCCGATGCCTGGGCCTTGGCCCGCATGACGACCGAGTCCCTGGCCGAAGCCGCGGACCTCCCGGAAGACGAGGCCTGGGCACAACTGTGGAGCCTGCTGCACGGCCTGTGGGGAGGGGCGGTCGGTGCGCCCGCCGCAGGTGCCGGAGAGGACCCGACCGATGCGCGCTGATCTGCGGATCTCCTGGGAGATACCGGCCACCCCGCCCGGCCTCGCGGGACGCCTCGAGCGGTTCATGGGCCCCGGCAAGTCGCGTTCCGAGTCCGTGGTGGAGACCCTCGGCCTCCTCGGCTGCGCCGCGCTCCTGGCGGCCGGCCTGTGGACCTCGGAGGCCGCACACCACTGGTCCACCGCGCAGCTCGTCGTGGTCGTCCTGGCCGGGCTCGACCTGATCGGCGGGGTGCTGACCAACGCCACCAACGCCGCGAAGCGTTGGTACCACCGGGCCGACCCCGGGGCCAGGCGCGCCCGGCTGCTGTTCGTCTCCGCGCACCTGATCCACCTCGCCGCGATGGGGCTGGTCGTCCTGTCCGGTGACCTCGCCTGGACACTGACCAACGCCGCGCTGCTGCTCGGCGGGGCACCGGTCGTGGAGTTCGCGCCCGTGCACGTCAGGCGGCCGGTGGCGATGGCCCTGGTGACGGCGGCCGTCCTGGTCAACCTGTTCTGGGTGTCGGTGCCCGCGGCACTGGCCTGGTTCGCGCCGCTGTTCTTCCTCAAGCTGCTCGTCTGCCACCTCGTGCCCGAGGCGCCGCTGGAGCGGACGCGGGATGCCTGAAGCCGGGGCCGAGGGATTCCGGCGAACCGACACCGACCCGGTCGTCTGCGCCGTCCTGCCGGCCGCCGCGTTCGCCCGGGAGCCCGCCGTCACCTGGATCCGCGGCGGCTCGGCCCCGTAGGCACCCACTGGTTCCGGGCGACCCTGCGCACCCACGCCCGCCTCGCCCGGGCACGCCGTACCGCGCTCGTGGGCGCGGACGGTCAACCCCTCGCTACGGCCGTCCTCACCCCGCCGGGCGCGACCCCGAGCACCGGCGCCCGCGCCCTCTGGGCGGCCCGTACCGGGCTGCGCTGCGGGCCGCGCGCCCTCGGCCGGACCCTGCGCTACCTGGACGCCCGACGGGTGCGCCGCCGAGACAACCCCGTCCGGCCCGGCCGTTGTGGGGGTGTCGGGCGGCGGGTGGCCGGGCCGCGGGCGTGGATCACCACGTCGAGCGGCGGCCCGGGTCGGGATCGACCTCGGCCGTGACGCCTTCCATACGAATAGAGGTATGGTTTATGGAACTGTACTTCTATAAGGGAAGGTCGCCATGGACAAGCCCCCCGAGATGTTCGATCGCGACTACGAATGGTCGGCGCTCACCCGATTCATCACCGACGAGCAATCCGGGGCCAGCCTCGGCGTGGTCTCCGGACGGCGACGCCAGGGCAAGACGTTCCTCCTCGATGCCGCCTGCCGCGCCGCCGGGGGTTTCTACTTCGGTGCCACCGAGGCCGCCGACGCGGAGTCGTTGCGTCGGATCAGCGCGAGCCTCACCGCCCACACCCGGCCGACCAGCCCCCATCACTTCGAGAATTGGTTCGAGGTGGTCGACGCGCTCCTCGCCCTCGGAACGGAGCGGCCGGTACCCGTCGTGATCGACGAGTTTCCCTACCTTGCCAAGGCCAATCCGGAACTGCCCTCCATCATCCAGGAGGCGTTCCGCCCCCTGCGCGATCAGCGCACCGCCTCCCGCGCGCGACTGCTGCTGTGCGGCTCGGCCCTGTCCTTCATGGGCAAACTCCTGTCCGGCAACGCCCCCCTGCGCGGCCGCGCGGGTCTGGAACTGCTCGTCCGTCCCCTCGACTACCGCCTCGCCGCCGACTTCTGGGACATCACCGACCCCCACCTCGCCCTCCGCGTCAACGCCGTCGTCGGAGGCACCCCCGCCTACCGCCGCGAGTTCGCCCGCGGGGACAGCCCCACCGGCCCCGACGACTTCGACGACTGGGTCGTGCGCACCGTCCTCAACCCCGAGACACCCCTCTTCCGTGAGGCCCGCTACCTCCTGGCCGAGGAACCCGACCTGCGCGACACCACCCTGTACCTGTCCGTCCTCGCCGCCGTCGCCGACGGCAACGCCACCCGCGGCGGCATGGCCGGCTACCTCGAACGCAAAGCCACCGACATCGCACACCCCATCAACGTCCTCGAAGACGCCGGACTCCTCCACCGCGACGCCGACGTCTTCCGCGACAACCGACCCACCTACCGCATCGCCGAACCACTCATCCGCTTCCACCACGCCATCATGCGACCGGTCTGGGACCAACTGGAGCGCCCCGGCAGCGCCCCCCGGGTCTGGCAGGCCAGCCGCCGCCGCTTCGCCGGCAACGTCCTGGGCCCCCACTTCGAACAGGTCTGCCGGGACTGGGCCCTGCACCACGCCGACCCCGACCTCCTCGGAGGCCTGCCCGCCAGAGTCGGCCACGGCACCGTCCACGACCCCAAAGCCCGCACCGGCCACGAGATCGACGTCGCCGTCATCGGCATCGCCGAGGGAACCAAACCCCCCATGCTCGCCATCGGCGAGGCCAAGTGGAACGACATCATCGGCATCGCCCACATCGAACGCCTCCGCGCCATCCGCACCCTCATCGGCCATGCCGGACGCTACGACACCACCCACACCCGACTCGTCTGCTTCAGCGGAGCCGGCTTCAACGACAAGGCCCGCGCCGCAGCCCACGCCGACCCCGACATCCTCCTCGTAGACCTCCACACGCTCTACGGACGGACATGACACCCACCCGGCCCGACAAGTGCCGACACCCGCCGATCCTCCTGCCGCACCCGCCACGGATCGTCCCCCCACCCGAACCCCACACCCCCACCCGCGCCCCCACGCCGTCGGCGGACGACGGCGCCCATCCACACGATCAAAGGCCCGCCATAGTCGACCGCGACAACCGGCCCCAACCGCCACCGCCCAACCCGCTCCCCAAGCTCGCGGCAAAACGCCCCGTCCGCCGGCAACGTCCGAGGCCACCCGGCACCGCCGCCGCGCCACAACCGCTCCGCCATGGAGGCGTTGTTCGGTGCGGGTGGCCCTTCCGGCGCGGGCACGGCGCATGAGCCGGTCGAAGGCTTCCGCGAGGTTCGCCTCGTGGGTGTCGGCGTCGGTGTGGGGGATGACGGTGGCACGCACGTATTGCCGGGTGTGTTCGTCGAACGGGTGGTGGGCGTGCTCGCGGTGGATCCACGGGATCTCGGTCGACTCGCCGTCGGGCAGGCGGATCCGCACCTGGCGGCCGTCGTGCGGGTTGTGGTGGACCTCCCACTTCCCGCCTCGGGCGGCGACGCCGGAGGACTGCCCGCGAAGCGGGCCCAGGATCTCGTGGTCGTAGGTGCGGTGGTCGATGCGGATCCCGCGTTCGCCGGCGGCCTGCCATCGCACCGGCAGCAACTCGAGGTGGTCGCCGCGGCTCAGCGGTACCGGCACGTATCCGCACGCCGCGACCAGGGCGGCCCACATCCGGTTCGGCGTCGACGCGACCCCGGGCATCACCGGATGGCGTAGTCCTTCGTGGGGGCGGTGGTGCCGGTGCACGAGCCATTCGTCGAGCAGGTCCTGCAAGCGGGCGACGCTGAAACACGCCTCACGCTCGGCGTGTGCCGCGTCGGCCGGCGTCGGAGCCGGTGTACCCGGGAAGGTGTTGGCGGAACAGGGAGTTGATGGACCCGAAGGTGCGCTCGACGATGCCCTTCGCCGTCGGCGCGTACGGCGGAGCGGGCTGCACGCCGATCCCGAGCGTCTCGCACGCGGCGGTGAACGCCCCCGACAGGAAGACCTTCCCCCGGTCCGCGACGATCGTCTCCGGAACCACGTCCGGCCGCGCCGCCGCGCCGTCAAGGCGTTCGTCAAGCGTCATCGGCCGATCGCGCGAGAGCAGCCGGGTATGGGCGAAGCGCGGCGCGTCGGGCCACGTGGGCCGGGCCTGGTGCGGCACCGCCATCTCCGCGAGCAACAGCGCCGCGTCCACCGCCCGGGTCCCGCCCGGGCACAGCACCGCAGCCAGGATGGCCCGGGTGGCGACGTCGACGGCGATGGTTGCGTTCGGGCCGCCCCACCGTGCCGTCCTCGAACAGGGCCAGGACATCGAGACGGGTCGTGTCGATCCGGACCTGTTCCCCGGGTCGAGGCGCCACCGTCGTGGTCAACCCACGTCCGTCCTCGGTGATCGGGGGATTGCGGACGGGCCGCCCCGGACGGTCGGCGGGACGGGCGAGTCGATCGACGAGCCGACTGAAGGTGGCCCGCGCAGGCATCGGCACCGCATCGCCGTACCGATCCTCGAGGAGTTGCGCGACCAACGGCATCAAGCCCTTGACGGTCCCCTTGGAACGCCCCCGCTGCCCAAAGACCACGTCCGTGATCGCGGCCACCACCCCGCTCGTCGGTGCCCCCCACCCCGCCGGAAGCACGCGTCGTGCGGTGATCGACCAGGCCCCACAATCCCCGCCGCCGATACCGGCCGCGCATGCGCTGCACCGTCGTCCGCGACACCCGCCCGAACCCCAGCGCCGTCAACTCCTCGGCCGTGGCCCGTTCCCGCTCGGCCGGTGTCCACCGACCCGGCTCGTACTCCTGCCGTGGCACCCCGCCGCCGCCGGGCCGGTGGAGATCACGTTTGCGCGACCGATATCCGGGGATCACGTGCCCGGCAACTGCGGGCCGCTGCGAGCACGGACACGAATTTCGAACGCAAGGGCGATGGCGAATGCCTCCCCGCAGCATGGGCATTCGGCTTGCCCGAACATGTACGGCAAGCTGCGAGACAACGCCGTCCGGCCGTCGCGGATCGCGATGTCCGTCAAACGCAGACCCAGGGCAGACATCCCGGCGCGCTCGGCCGGCCGCAGCGGGCGGCGGTCGATATCACCACGGTGCCAGTGACGGATCGCGGAATAGTCCCCGTGCTCACCCACGGCGATCGTCACCTCCACGCCACAGCGCGGACAGTCGGCGCCCAGGAAGGCGTCGGTAGGATCGTCCAGAGCCCAGACCCACGCGAGGTGACCCTCGAGCGCCAGCATCTCCCGAAGCGCGCTCATATAGCGGGCGTCGCGGGCATGGTCGCCCAGGTGCCGATCCGCCAGGACCGCCAACTCCGTGATCAGGTCGGCATGCGCCTCCCTCGCGCGGACGTTCTCCTCGTCGAGGCCGCCTTCCCACACGAGCCGGCCCGCGACCGACAATGCGGCGTCGCGATCCACCGCGCATCCACCGGTCGCCATCACCCACAACAGCGGGACCCCGGCGAAACTCTGCGGCTCCACGCCCTCCTGCAGGCACAACTCATCCTCGACCTTTCGCCATGCCCGCTCGCGAGGACCCGAAATCGGACTCGTGAACAGCGCCGGGGCGTCACCCGGGGGGTACAGCCAATGAAGTTGCGACCAATGCATCACGCCCGGATTCCATCAGCCGCGTCCGACAGCCCGCCGTCACCGGCCGGGCCATCCCGTCGGCGAGACCGACCACCGTCGAGGACCATCAACCTGTCGCGCATCACGTTCGACCCAAGGACACATGCCGCCGCGTGATGTCGACCACACCCCGGACCCACCGCCGATACCGGTTCCCACCCCCCGAATTGCTCGACCTCACAGAGATCAACCTTGATATCAAATCCGCGCAAGTTTGATGTCATAGGGTAATTTCTCATCCAGGAGGAGGGCCTTCATGTCCCGCACGCTCATCGACCTCGAGGACGCGTTGCTCGCCGAGGCCCAGGAACATCCCGGGACGAGCACCAAGGTCGCCACGGTGAACGCGGCGCTGCTCGCCGCCGTCAAACCGGCCCGGCGCCGGGAGTTGGCGGACGCGATCGCCTCCGGCGAGTTCGACCTCCTCGACGAGGACCGCTCCGCCCCACACGACGTCTCGTGACCGTGAACCGGCAGCGTTACCTGATCGACAAGTCCGCGCTCGCCCGCTGGGGCAAACCCGCCGTGCGCCCCGTCCTGGACGACCTCTCCGACCGCGGACTCCTCGCGGTCACCGGGGCGGTGGAGACGGAAGTCCTGCACAGCGCCCGCCACGCCGACGAGGCCGACCCTCTGCACCGCCTGCTCACCGGCTTCGACCAACTTCCCTGCCCGGACGAGGTATGGGACCGTGCCAAGGACGTCCAGCGCCTGACGGTGGGCAAGGGCTTCCACCGGGCGCTGTCCATGGCCGACCTGCTCATCGCCGCCACTGCGGAGCGCCACGGCGTGGTGGTCCTGCACTACGACGGCGACTACGACATGATCGCCGCCGTCACCGGCCAGCCCACCCCATGGGTCGCCCCCGCCGGAACAGCAGACTGACAGCGAGCGCTCCGCGCACATGCCTCATCGCAGGACGGTTCACCGACGGCGCCGCGTCGAGACGCCCATGGGCGCGTGCACGCCGCCCACAGGTTGCCCCACCCGGCCGTGGTCGCCGGCCGGTCCTCCTGCCGCACCCGCCACGGATCGTTCACCCACCCGAACCCGGACCCGGACCCGGATCCGCCCCCCGCGACGGCGCGGCGCCTGCGGATGACGGCGCCCATCCACGCGATCAAGGCCCCGCCGTAGTCGACGGCGATCACCGGCCCCAGCCACGGCCGCCCGACCCGTTCCCCCAGTTCGCGGCAGAACGCCCCGTCCGCGGGCAACGTCCGAGGCCGCCCGGCACCACTGTCGCGCCACAACCGCTCCGCCACCCCGACGACCGCGGCCCGGTACCGGACACGCACGTCACGATCACGCTGGAGCGCCCGACCGGCGTGAACGAGCGGCCGATGCGGGAGGACCGGGAGGACAGATCGACCACACACCGCCCGCCGAGGATGCCGGCCGGGCCGCACCTCCCGCTTGCTCCGCCCCGGCTGGTTTGAAAGGAGCCACGCGCGAGTTTCGCACCCGGTGGCGGCGGCCGTGCCGTCTCCGGGTACGTCGTCGTCGGGCTGCGGCCGGGTTCGGCCGGCAGGAGCCGGCGCAGGGTGGCGGGCGCGGCGGGAAGTCGTCGAACACCGGGCCCGTGGCCGGCGGAATCCGACGTGGGGTTCGTGTCGGCGTCCGGGTCCACGGTCAGGGCGGGGTTGCCGCGGTGAGCCGGCCCAGCCGCCCCTGCCAGCGCCGCGCCATGTGGCGTCCGCCTCGGCCTTCATCACCCGCCACGCCCCACCGGGACGCAGCGCCACCTACCAGGCGGCCCTGTCCACCACGCAGGACATCGGCACCGCGATCGGCCCCACCTCCGGACTCGCCCTCGCCCGCATCACCACACTCGCCCTGGTATGGATCTCGGCACTCCCCTTGGGCCTCCTCGCCGGCCTCGCCACCGCCCGGGCCGCCCGCCCCCTGTCACGACCCGACCCCGACCCCGCGACGGCCGACAACGCCCAACCGGCGTGAAAGAAACCGGTGGCCCGCACCAACCCGGCCACCCGACGGCACGACCCGGACCACGGACGTCGAGGGCCGCGGATCGCATGTGGTGTCCCCACCGGTCTCTTCGACTCAGAACTTGGCGAGATTGAGCGCGTTCTGGAGCGATCGGATCGTTCCCGGCCCCCAGAGGCCGTCGACCGTCAGGCCGGCCCCGGTCATCTTGTTCAAGTGCTGTTGAAGGGAACGGATCGTGGCAGGGCCCATCGCGCCATCGACCGTGAGGCCGGCTCCGCTCCAGTTGTTCAGGTGGTTCTGCAGGGCTCGGATCGACGCCGGTCCCCACTGACCGTCTGCGGTAACGCCGATTACTCGCTGGATGGCGGCGATCGTCGTCGGACCGAAGTCGCCGTCGACCACGAGAAGCGCGCCCTCGTCCAGATACGCGTTGTGGGCCGCGTCGGTGCCGGGGCCCCAGAGCCCGTCGGCCGCGACGCCGACTTTGCTCTGGAGCCAGCGCACCCCGGCGTTGGTGGCCGGACCCCAGATGCCGTCCACGTGCAGTTTCGGCGAGTACCCCAGGGCGTTGACCGCGTTCTGCTGGAATGCCACGGAGCGTACCGAGGTCATTCCGCCGCCCGAACCACCGCCCCCGGTGGCCGCGGCGTACGCGGTTTCGGTGTTCGGTCCCCAGAGCCCGTCGGCGGTGACGCCCACTCGCTGTTGCAGCCATCGCACGCCGGCGTCTGTCTTGGGACCCCAGATCCCATCGGCGACCAGGGCGGGCGAGTAACCCATCTCATTCACCGCCCGCTGCTGGGAGGCCACCGACCGAACCGACGCCATCCCGCCGCTCGAACCGTCGCCGGAGCCGTCGGTGATCGGGACGTCGTCCCCGACCATGCCGCCCTGCACCCATGCCCGCAACGACGAACCGGGGCAGGAGGTCGACTGGCCGGGCAACCCGCTGTGCCAGGTCTTGGCGAGGGTTTTCTCGGTCAGTCGGTTGGCGTAGAGGTACAGCGCCCGAAAGGCTTGCAGGGTCTTGGTGGTGGCCTCGCCGTCACGACCGATGAAACACACCCCGAGGTGGGTCGTGTTGTGTCCGGTGGCATGGGCGCCTTCGGCGGTCCAGCCGCGCCCTTCGTAGATACGTCCGTCGCGGTCGATCAGGAAGTTGTATCCGATGTCGTCCCAACCGTGGGAATCCATGTGGTAGTTCTGGATTTGCCGGGGTGTCTGGGTGGGTGGGGCCGCCGAATAGTGGATGGTGAAGCCGGTACGGGCCGACAGCGGCACCCGGTTGACCGCCCGGGGCGGTCGGGCCCCCCACTGGCTGCGAGGTTGGATCCCGACGGTGACGACCGGAGGCTGTGGCCGCGTGCCCGGTTCGAGGGTTCCGTCAAGGACGTAGGGATAGAGGTTCTTGGGGCATTCGGCGGACGACTTCAGGTCCCGGTGTCCCTTTATCAGTGGCCCGGCGCTCTCCTCCAAGCGCAGTTGGGCAATCAGCTCGCGGATCGATGTCAGCATCGCCGAGGACGGGGTGTCGCCGGACTCGATCATCCCCATCACGGCGAAATAGTCCTGATTCGCGCCGGGCGTCGCCGTGCCGTTGGCCCCCGATCGCGTTTTGGCGCCGCGTCCCTCGAAGACCCATCCATGCTGACATACCAGATAGTTGTAGGGAATATCGTCGAAGACGTCCCTGTCCAGCACCCACTCCTCGAAGAGGGACACGTTTATCGCCCGGTCCTGGATGTCCCAGACCTGGCGATAGCACTCCTGGTGGTTGGTCTTCGGAAAGCCGGAACCGGGGCCGTGGTGGTGGATGACCACCCCGCCGAGCCAGGGCTTCCACGTCCCGGTGATGGGAACCTTCGGTGGTTGAGCGCCCCAGGCCGATCGCGGAACGATGTAGATCACGCGCAGCACCTCCGGGTACCGGTGGTCGATCGAACAAAGGTCATATCGGGGAAATCACCGCGCCGTCACGGCGGCTGACCGCGATGGTGGCCGAGCGCTCGCGGGAGTCCGGTCGGTCGGCGTGTCGAACGTTGACAAAGACGGTGCGGCCGTCCGGGGTGCCCGAGACCCCGTTGAAACGAGCCCCGTGGGGCGCGGTGGCCACACGAACGACCGTGCCCGACTCCGGATCAGCAGCCAACAGGGCGCTGGCTGCCGAGTCCTCGTGGCCACCGAAGACACCGCCCGTGGTGATCCACAGCCGTCCGACCCGGTCGAACCGCAGCCCTCGAGGTGAACCGAGCGTCGCGGCGGGAACCCCGGCTCGCCCGCGACCGTCGTCACCCATCGCTGCGAATCGCCATCGGAACGACCGCACGGCAGGATCGCTTCCGATCTCGTGCCATTGCAGGATGCGCCCGGTGTCCGCGCCGGGGCCCAAAGCCATGGCGGGAGTTGCGCACGACGAGGCGTGGCACCCCTTGACTGAGGCAACGTCGGCCAGCGCGAGGAATCCGTCTCCCAGTCGGGGGTGGAGCGCGACCTGCTGGGGCCGGCCCAACGGGGTCGCCCGGACGGCGTCGGCGGCCTGTCGAGTGCGCAGCAGTACATCTGCCTGGTCTCGCCAACCGTTGCGGCGAATGAGCGGACCGCTACCGTGAATCAACGGCAGCCAGTGGCCCGAGCCGTCCTCGTCGAATCTGGCCACCAGCAGGGTTCCGTGGTCCAGGGGACTTCGACCGCTGCGGACATGTGTCCGCCAGGGGCGATCCCCGACGAACTTGTACAGATAGCCGCCGTCCTCGTCGTCTCCGCTGTAGGCGACGACGCGACCGTGCGCTTCGGTGACGGTCGCGCCCGCGTGACCGAACCGTCCCAGGGCGGTCCTCTTGACGGGGAGGGATTTCTCATCGGCCGGGTCGATCTCGACGACCCAGCCGTAGCGGTTCGGCTCGCGTGGGCTGGCCGACACGTCGAACCGGTCGTCCGCCCGGTGCCAGCAATGGCCGTACCCGAAGGCGTCCAGGCCGTAGCGGCGCTCGTTCTCGTCGGGGCTCCAGGCCGGATCGTCCGTCCCGAAGAACCGGTTGAAGTTCTCCTCACACGCCAGGACGGTGCCCCAGGGCGTCGTTCCATGGAAACTTGCCGCCAGAACCCCCATCGCCGGCAGAGAAGTGCGCAACTCGGGTCGGTCGCTGCCCACCGGCCCGGAGAACGCTGTGGGCGTGACCCCGGTAATCCGCCGATTGGCCGGTGCCGTCGTCGTGCGTGAACCGTCACCATCCTTGCGAACGGCGACGATCGTGACACCCACGGCCGCAAGCATCTCCTCCAAGTCGGCCTTGATCAGCGGCCGTCCACTCCGGCCCAGCGCCGTCTCGACGCCGCCGACGTACTCGTGACCGATCATCAACAATCCCCGCTCTTCACCGTCGCGACCCATTCCGGTGGGCTGGAAGTGCAGGCCACTGTGGTGTGTGCCGACACGCTCGGGCCGAGACTGGTTGCCGGCTGGTATCGCTGCGCCCCACGGGGCGATGGCCTCGGCCGTGTACCGCGGATCGACCACCACGGCGTCGGGGCTGTCGGCCGGGGACGGGACGGTCCCCGCCGAACCGGCGGCTTGGGGTACGGCAACGGCGGGAGCGGCCGTGTGAATCCAAGCCGCCGAGGCGATCGCGCCGACGACGAGCGTCCGGCGGGTGGGGGCCGGACGAGATCCGGATGCGAACTCTGCTGACACAGGTCACCTCGCTCAACTGAGCTGTCGATCGCTGGCGATCATCTGCCGAACTCGAAGGTCGTGCTGTGGCGCGTGTCCCGCAGCAGGGTGGAGCACCGTGGCAGGACGGATGGTGTGCCCGAGGGGCGAAATCAATGATTCTTGTGTGGCTGCGGATCCGAAGGGCTGTGGATGGTCACTCTCACCACGGATCCCCGACCGCTGGGAGGTATCGGCGAACGGCGATTGGCTCGGGGCTGATGGGAATACCGGGTCGCCCGAGCCGAATGAGCATCGGCGAGCGCGTGCCAT
The DNA here is from genome assembly GCF_044765325.1 of Embleya sp. NPDC127516. NCBI lineage: Bacteria > Bacillati > Actinomycetota > Actinomycetes > Kitasatosporales > Streptomycetaceae > Embleya > Embleya sp. NPDC127516. The sequence continues at coordinate 69,375 of NZ_JBIWJT010000046.1, forward strand.
TGCCGGGAGCCGGGAGCCGGGAGCCGGGAGCCGGGAGCAACGGTGGCCCGTGCGGTCGCCACACGGGCCACCGAATTCCGAGCATCAGGGCCGATATATATTCCGGGTGTCAGGTGCCGATGCTCCTCCAGTCGGAGCAAGTTCCTTCGGAAACGCTGTCCGAGGGGTAATTCCCGGAGCAGGCACGGAAGCTCACCGACTTGAGAGTCACCCCGGGCTGGTTCTCAGGGAACGACTTGTTGACGTACCGCCAGCCCGCAGCCTGACCGGCGGTGTTCCAGATCGTGCCCTGCCGCACTATCGCTCCGGTCGGGCTCACCTCGTCATCGAAGAATCGCCACTGAATCACGACCGGATAAGTGTCGGCCCAGGTGTCCTTGATCCTGAACCACTCTCCCAGAGGCGCAAAGCAGCCCTGGCCGTTTGCGCTCCCGGACGTGCAGTACCAAGTTTGACTGTCACTGGGGCCGACGGAATCGGTGGCCAATTGCTTCCCGTCCGCGGCCTGAGCATTGGTCGTGGTCGCCAACACCAGTATCCCGGCGGCTGCGAGTGTCGTCAGGATGGAACGAATCTTCATGGATTCCCCGTCTCATTCTTCGCAATTCTCCAGCCATACACATCGAGCCGGACTCATCAGGCCGTGGAAACCGGCTTTGCGGAGTCACGCGGTGATTCCCGGTCGGTACAGCCGAGGCATCCCATGGTGGCTCGCCACGCGAGACGCCTCTTCCAAGGCGGCGGTCAGCTGCGGTGACTTCCTGCGGGTGACTTGTACGAAGCCCGGTAAGGAGCCGGTACACAGTCGACGCGTGGTCGATATGCGGTTCGGAAGGTCGATGCCTGTCGAGAACCAGCGTGCCGAGAAGCGATCAGGAAGTCCTTGTCGTGGCCTGCACGGTTCTTGTCGGTTCTCGCACGGCGTCGCTTTGATGATGGTTTCGGTACTCTCCGGGGGGCATGCCGTACGCGGATCGAAAGACGCGGCTGAAGTTGGCTCCGTCCTTGAAACCCCACTGGACCGCGATGGCCAGGACCGAGCGGGAACGCTGGGCGGGATCGGCCAGATCGCGCCTGCAGCGTTCGAGCCGACTCCTGCGGATCCAGTCGGCCACCGTGAGACCCTGATCCTGAAAGAGCTTGTAAAGGTAGCGCGTGGAGATTTGGTGAGCTGCGGCAATGGTGTCCGGCGAGAGGTCGGGGTCGCCGAGGTGTTCCCGGATGAACGCGTGAACCTGTGCTTGTATCGCCCTGCGATGTGTCTCCGGCGGCAGGGTGTCGTTGGATTCCAGCTCGTGTGAGCACAGAGCGGCGGACAGGTCCACGGTGATGGCCGCCAGGCGGACGGCGTCCGCCGGGGTATAGCCGGCAGCGTTCGTGACCAGTTGGTCGAGATGACCGGCGAGCAAGGCACCGAACCCTTCCCGACTCGGCAAAGAAGCTGCCAGGAGCGGGTCGAGAGTCTCCGTTCGGATGGGGAAGAGCTTCCTCGGCACCTGCAGGATCACACAGCCGGCGACCGAGCCGTGTTCGGCGGTCGCCCAAGCGGTGAAGGGTTGAGAGGTGTCGTAGAAGACCAGCGTCTGCGAGGTGAGCACGGCCTCACGGCCCGCCTGAGCAACCCCGATTCCCCCGCGCCGGTGGAACACGAAGTAGAGGATGTCCGGGTCGGATTGCCGGATCAGTTTGGGGGTCCGCCTCACCTGTAACGGACTGTAGGTGAGTGTGGATACCTGCACGGAGCCGAGATCGAGCAGGCGTATCGAGCCCCGGAAGTCGTCCTGATGATCGGTGCGGATCAACGTCGGCAGATGAGACCTGGTGCCGGATTCGTACCAGCTCGCCCAACGGTCCTCCTTGGGTAAGTCCTCGGTACTGAAGGTGTTCTCGATCATCACCCGCTCCATTCGGTCGAGCCGCTTCTCTCTCGCTGCCCACTCAACGGAACCACGCCGTTCGTCCATCCGCGGTAAGGACGAACGGCGTGGCTTCTTCGAGGGAATGGCGCTGTTCGTCCTTGCGTTGGCGGTACGGCGCCCCGGTCATCCCGCGGACCGCGCTCGGGAACGTGTCTTTCGGCGCCGACCACGTCAAACGCCACCTGCCGGGCATGACGCCGCAACAGCATCGCGCCCGTGGTGATCCGAGCCGCCCGATCCCGGTACATCGTTGTCACGAGAGCGAACAAGAGGCACTCGCCCGATATCCGAGCCACAACCAGGCGGAGTCGGACCGCTGCCGCTGTTCGTCGGTAGTCATGCCTGCCCAACATTCCTTCCACGGCGATGCGTCCTGGAGCGGCTGTGCCGGGCGCCGCGCGGTGTGTCCACATTGCTCTGAACCCTGCGCGGTCGACTTGTACGAAGGCGCACTCTCCGACCAGAGTCGACCGACGCGCGCGCCGGCACGCGTCGCGGACGGAGGTCGTCGATATGTCCATGGAATCGAGGAACAGTGGCGAGTACGTGGAGCGTCTCCCCTCCGAACGGTTACGGGACCAGGTCGTGATGTACAGAGGTCATCGCACCGCGCGGCGAGGACCGGTCAGGCTCACGCTCCCCTCGGCCACCGTGACGTTGATCCTTGGATGGGGAGATCCCCTCCACCTGTTCCACGAGAGCCGGAGCGCGCCGGCGGCGCGCACGACGTGGCACGCGATGCTCGCCGGTCTGCGGGCGTCGTCGATCAAAGGCGGATACGCGGGCATCGCGGAGGCTGTGGAGGTGGAGTTCACACCCCTCGGCGCCTTCGCCGACCGGGCGGCCGCGTGCGGCTACCACGACCAGGCACACATGAACCGTGACTTCCGCGACCTGGCCGGACTCACCCCCGCACAGCTGCGCCTTCTCGCAGACCGAGCCGCCTCCCGAGGCCGGGCCCCCCTCGAAGGACGGCTGGCCGACGTCTTCGACCACTGAAACCGCCACCCACCAGAACCCGAATGTCTGCCCGACGGTCCCGCAACTCCTCGACGAGGATGCCGGGCGAATCCAGGCCGCCATAGCGGACGCGGGCGTTGCCCCTGTCGGCGTCTGACGGCGGGGGTGCGTGCGCACCACCCGCCGTCTCAGTTCTGAACGGGCGCCCTGCCGAACACGCCGGTCATGCCCGCCCGCTCGCGGAGCACGGAGTGGAGGCGATGCTCGCCGGGCCGCCACCCGGATTCCGCCGGCGCCGTGGGGGTCGGTGGCGGGATACGTCGGTTCCTGCGGGGTGGCCTGGCGGTGATTGTCCTTCCACGGGAGGTCGGCGGCCGTGAGAACGATGCCCGGTTCGGTGCAGTGCACACGGGTGATGTGCTCGGAGGCGGCCCGCACTGGAGGGCGAGCCACATCGAGTTCACTGGCGGCGGGGGTTCTGCACTGGCCGACTGGACGCAGAAGTCGGCTTGAACGCCGCAGACACGATCCGGCCGATCCCGCCCTGCGCTCCCGCCCGGTCCTGGCCGTTGCGACCCGGTGGGGTTTCACCGACGGCGCCAACTTCAGCCGCACCCTTCGAACTGCGTACAGCACACCTCCCGGGGAGCACCGAAACCCTCACAATTCCGACGCCGTGCGAGAACGGACAAGAACCGTGCAGGCCACGACAACGACTTCCCGAACGCTTCTCGGCACGCTGGTTGCGGGCAAGCATCGATTCCCCCCGACTGCGGACCGGCCTTCGTGAACTCGTTCACTCTCGGTTCCGGGTCAGTTCAGCACTCACAAGGAAAGGGAACACCAGACACTCATCCGGTCTATCCGGGTCGCGATCAGGACAAGGCCCTGACCGGCACGGACAGTCGGGGGCTGTCCGGGACAGCCGACTTTCGTTGCTTCGCTTGTCGATGGGTCAGCAGTCTGTGCAGTGCCCAGCAGCGGGCCAAACGGCCGTCACGGCAGCCCGCTGCGTCGACGAATTACTTATCCAGCTGCCGGAGTTGCGCGCCACACGGCCGCATCTGGTGAGCGGCTCGTCGTAGGAGAGGAAATCCATGCGTATTCTTCGCAACACCCTGATCGCCCTGAGTCTCGGCGGAGCGCTCGTGGTCGCCGCTCCGGTCCTGCCCGCGCAGGCAGCCGGAGAGCATGTGTCCACGACACAGGACGTGGCGGCTGCGGTCCCGGTCATCCTCTCGCACGGCGGTTGGGTCAAGAACTGCTACGAGGCCACCTGCGGCAAGGTCGTCTACACGTCTCCGGGTGACCCCCTCTGGGTGCACGGCTCGTTCCGGAACCAGTACGGCAACCTGTGGTACTACGTCGAGACGTCCACAGATGCCGCGGGGTGGATCTGGTGCGGAAACACCAGTGCTACCGATAATTGCTGACCTCGGGAGGGGGAGGGCCGTGAAGACAATTCGGCGCACTCTAGCCAGCGCTGTGATCGGGATCGGATTGATGATGGGGGCCTTGGCTGTGCCCGCCGCAGCCGCGCAACCCGTGCAGGTCAACTGTTACCAGTGGAACGGTTACCAGCAGTTCGCATCAAACACGCCCTGGCACACTGAGCCCTACGGCAGAAGCCCGGTCGTCTCCAGGGGCGGCGGATCGGTCTTGATCACCTACTACTGCATCAACGACTATGGCAACTACTGGTACATGAGAAGTTCGGGCCTCTACGCGTACGAAAGCTACCTCGAATAACCGGCAGGCCGTGACCACGCCACGGCTGTCGAGGAGTAGGTGATCCGGTGCCCGGGCGTCCCCGGGCGCCGTACGGGGGTCATCTTTGGGTGAGCTCTAGCGGTGGTTTGTTAGAAGCCGTTGTCATACCGAACTTGGCGTCGGGTTATAGGACTTGGGTTCTCGTTGGAGTGGTCTCGGCGCTGAGAGCGCATGAAAGCAGGGC
>NZ_JBIWJT010000047.1:0-72291 GCF_044765325.1 Embleya sp. NPDC127516
GGCAACGGCGGCAGCGCGCCGATGGCCGGCCCCGTCTACCGCTACGACCCCAACAACCCCTCGCCCACGAAGTTCCCGGCCTACTACGACGGCGCGGAGTTCTTCTACGAATGGGCACGCGGGTTCGTCAAGGAGATTCGTTCCGACGCGTCGGGTGGTCTTCTACAGGTCAACGACTTCCTGCCGACGGCGCAGCTCGCCAAGCCGATGGACATGACCTTCGGCCCCGACGGCTCGATGTACGTGCTCGACTGGGGCAGGGGTTTCGGCGGCGGGAACGACGACTCCGGTCTCTACCGCATCGACTACACGCAGGGCCGGCGCCAGCCGGTCGCCGTGGCGAAGGGAACGCCGACCAACGGCCCGGCACCGCTGACGGTCGCGTTCGACAGCAACGGTACGCACGATCCGGGCAACATCCCGATCACCTACGCGTGGGACTTCGAGAGCGACGGCACCGTCGACTCCACCGACCCGAACCCCACCCACGTCTACACCGCCGTCGGCGCCTTCAACGCGCAACTGAAGGTCACCAACACCACCGGTGACACCGGCTTCGCCAACGTGTCCGTCACCGTGGGCAACACCGCGCCCACGATCAAGCTGGACCTCCCGGCCGACGGCAGCTTCATCGAATTCGGCGACCGCGTGCCCTACAAGGTCACGGTCACCGATCCCGAGGACGGAGCGATCGACTGCGCCGAGGTCGTCGTCAACCCCGCACTGGGACACGACGACCACGCGCACCACACCACCGACATCCCCGGCTGCGAAGGCACCATCGACACCGGCGACCTGGGCGGGCACCCCGAAGGCGCCAACCTCTACTACATCGTCAGTGCCAAGTACACCGACAAGGGCGCCTCCGGCGCACCCCCGCTGACCTCGCACACCCGCGCCATGCTCCACCCCCGGCACAAGCAGGCCGAATTCTTCACCGCACAGTCGGGGGTGCGCGTCGTCGAACAGTCGGGCGCCGAAAACGGCAAACGGCTGGGCGACATCAGCGACAACGACTGGATCATGTTCGACCCGGCCAACCTCCACAACACCGCCGCCATCGGATACCGACTGTCCTCACCCACGGGTGGCGGAACCATCGAGGTGCACGCGGACAGTCCGAGCGGACCGCTGGTGAGCACCACCCTCGTCCCCGCCACCGGCGGATGGGACGCGTACCGAACGGTCCAGGGTGGACCCCTCGCTCCGCTCGCAGGCACGCACAAGCTCTACCTGGTGTTCAAGACGAGGAGTGACGCAACCTTCGACCTGGACGCAGTGCACTTCGACGAAACCGCGGCGCCGACCGTCGAACCGGGCCTGTACACCCTGACGGCGCAACACAGCGGCATGAACGCGACGGTGCAAGACGCTTCGTCCACGGACTTGGCGCCGATCATCCAGCAGTCTCCCGGCGCGGGCACCGGGCAGAAATGGCGGGTCGATCCGGTCGGCGACGGCTCGTACACCATCAAGTCCGCGATCGGCGACAAGTGCCTCGAGGTCCCGGGACGATCCACCGCGCCCGATACCCAACTTGTCCAGTACGGCTGCAACTCCGGCCGCAATCAGCACTGGACGGCCAGGCCCGGGGCCGGCGCCGAACCGGGCGTGTACACCCTCACCAACGTCAACAGTTCGCTGTGCATGGACGCGCACGGTATCAACGCACCGGATCCCACCAAGGTCGTCCAGTGGACCTGCAAGAACTCCGACAACGCCAACCAACTATGGAAGTTCACCCCGGCGGCACCGACCGCCCGCATCCAGAGGTGACCTACCGGTAGACCGGGGCAGCGACCACAGCACGCTTGAAGGCCGCCGACGTCCACCACAGCCAGGTGCAAAAGCCGCGGCCCCGTTCCTACGGGGCCGCGGCCGTTGTCCGCGAAGGCCTTTGCGAGGGCGCCGCACGGCGGCCCGGAGCAGCCATCCCGGGTCGACCGCAGGCCCCGCTACGGAGCACGCCGAACTTCGCCCGGGCACAGGACGTATGCCGAGCGCCCGGCCCGATCCGATCCCGGGCAGGTGTGCTCGCAGGCGTGTTCGAACATCCGGAAAGACTGCCCAAACACGCAAAAGAATGCTTGGTTGTAAGCGAACAGGATAAATTCAAGCAATATCAAGCAGCCGTGATGCACACTGACATGCGTCTGCGCATATAAGACGCATGCGCCCAACACCGACCCGTCCCGCACTGCCGCGGAGCTCGTCACCCAACGCTCCTGCCGGCGACGGAGCGCTGTATCTGCACAAGTGCCACGGTCGCTCCCGGGCCTGATCGAATCGTCGGGCCGGAACGGGAGTCGGGTGAACGGATGCGCGACGGGTGATTCGCACCCGCGTACGGAAATTCGCACGCGTCCGGAACTGGCCGACGACCAGGCGCTTTTCGGACGATCCCTAGCCTTCGGCGACGCTTTCCGACACACGCCTCCTCGCGGGTCGGCTGCGCTCGAACATCACCAGCGGAGCTCATCCTTCCGCATGCACTTGACTCCACGGGCCCAGTGAGGATGTCATGTGCCAACACGTGCGAACGTGTTTGATTCTGATGGATTGAGACCTGTCGTGCGCGGCCGGCCCGTGGACGGCAGTCGTTGTCGCTTCGTTCCGCGGACACCGGTCGCTGCGCCGCAGGTCACCCCCGCATCCCCCTCATCTCAAGGACGGTTCATGTTCCAGCGTTACAGCCGCAGACGTCGGGTCGGCGCGGCATTGGCGGCCGTGTTGATGGTGGGACTCGGGGCGGCCGACGCCGTCGCCGACCGTGCGCTGACTCCCGTCCCCTTCAAGGACGGGTTCGAGTCCGGAACCACCGCCGCGTTTCCCCGCAAGGGCATCGACGGCACGGGCGCCGTGGACGTCAAGTCCGCGCCCGGCGGGCGTGGTGGCAAGGCCGTCCGGTTCGCCATGCCCGACGACGGGAAGTCCTACCGCACCGAGATAGCCACAGCGCGCGTACCGTACGGAAGTTACCGGTACACCTTCGCCAACTACCTGCCCGGCGACTGGATTCGCTACGACGCCCAGACCATCGTCTCCCAGTGGCACGGAGGGGCGGGCACTTACCCCGCGGTCGTCCTCGCCGTCAAGGGCGACCGCTGGATGATGATCGTCCACTGGAAGACGGATTCAGAGCAGGTCGACGAGAGCAAGCACCCGGCGCACGAGGTCAAATACGACCTCGGCCCGGTACGACTCGGACACTGGAACCAGTGGTCCTTCGACATCACCTGGTCCTCCTCCGCCGCCACCGGCTCCATCACCGCGCGGCTCGACGGGGCCGAGGTGGGATCGCACCGCGGCCCCAACAGCTATCACCAGGACACCGCCCCCTACCACAAGATCGGACTGTACCGACCCAACTGGCAGGCCTGGAAGGGACACAAGGCAGGCGGCACAGCAGCCGTGGTGAACTACTACGACGACGTCACCATCGCCGCCATCTCCCCGGGAGCCGACGTACCGCCACCGGCCACGCCCTCCGCGAACACCACGGCCACCTCCGCACCCGACCGGTCCGGCGCATCGGCATCCCCGTCGGCGCGGGCAACCGCGTCGGCCCTCGCGACGGTACCGGCCACGCCGGGCTCGGCACCCGATGCCGCGGACGACATCCCCATGGACACCGGCTCCGACAAGGACACCGACAACGACGCCAAACCCCTGGCCGAGACCGGTGCCTCCAGCCGAACCCCGATCATCCTCGCCTTCGCCGGCGCACTGTTCGCCGCCGGCCTCGTCCTCGCCTTCCGCGGCCGCTTCAGGGCGGCATGGCGCCGGGCGGGCGGCCGGAGGGCATAACCCGAGGCCGGTGCAGGCGAGCGGGTCCGTCCATGAGCGCACGCCCCCCGTCGTGCGGATGGCGTTGGGCCGAAGGGCGGTCAGTGGAAACGGGCCCCATCGAAGGGCTCGTTCGGGGTGCCCAGGCTCGATCTGGGTTGAAGGTGTCGCTGCGTGAACTCCCGCGGCGTTGACCCCGTCGTCCGGATCTCCCACAGTGCCGGCAGACAACGTGTCGGTCCCAGCGCGGACATGGCTGCCCACCCCCGGTGCACCGCGTCCGCTGCTCAGGGTCGGAAGTCCGGCCGTCCCGCAGCGGCCGCCCGCCCCGCCCGCAGTACACCGGCGCCCTGGTGGAATGCACAGCGCGACATTTGCCGCCGATCTGAACAGCCGAAGACTCCCGTCACCCATACGCGGAGCAACGACCTATGCGCCTCGCGGCGCCGCGGAATCCGCATGACCGTGACCGATCAGCCACGGAGCCACTTTTCCTCGGCCCCGCAAGGAACTCCTAACCTCCGGGCCCGGCATGGCTATTGCCCCCTGTCGCACACATGAAGCACACGTGACCTGGGGTGGTGCCACCGGGCCCGGAGCACCGCTTAACCGCTGATGAGTGCCCCTGTGTGTCACAGCAGTTGGTGCGATCCGGTGCCGTCGCCGAGAGCCGAGTCGTGGCGCCACCGGGCACCAGGTCGCGCAGCAACACATGCAGACGGTTGGTCAGGCGGGTGCGCTCGTTGACGAGGTCTTCGTGTCGCTCGTCAGCTGCCGGAACGTCCCGGCCTCGACGACAAACCGCCTGCGGCGGACCGCATGATCCGAGGCATCAAGGGTGACGGCGGCGTGAAAGGGCTCGGGGGATCGGAACGGCTATCCCGGCGGGTCGCACCCGCAGACGCAGGAACCGCGACCGCATCGGCCCACGCGAACCCCGACGCCGCACGACCTCGACGAAGCCCCCCGGCCGATCCCCGTCGCGAGCGCGCCCATGCGCGCCGCCCGTACCCGATATCGCGCCGTCGGCGGCGCCCCGTCCCCGACCACGGCGGCGCGACGGACGTGGCCGCCGCAGGATGCACGACGGTGTCGCCCGGATCGCGACCACGTAGTCGAGTTCGCGTTCGGTCGGTCCGGCCCGGAAGAGGGCGTTCCGTCCGTAGCCGGCGTCGGCCACGACCACGGACGGCATCAGGTCCCAGTCGGCGGCCTCGTCCAGGACGTCGAGCGCGAGCCGCCACTTGCCCATGGCCGAAAGCTCGAGCTTCCTCGTGCCGGAAAGGCTCACGTACGACTACTTGTCCGGCGGCCGGCGCAAACTCCTCATCCATTGCAATGACCTGCACGTCGCCGACTTCGACCAAGAGATCTCCGTCCTGCGCGCCGCCTTGGCGGAACTGCGCGGCACAGACTCGACATCGAGCGCTTCCACCGCATGACCACGACAGCCGCACGGCTCATTGCTCTTCGACGCCTCGCCCACGCCCGCTTCGGCGCCCACCCACGAACGCCGCACGACTGCAGAGGCGTCACCATGCAGCACGAGGGCCGTGCCCCGGCTCTACCGAAGGACAACCGTCGGGATTGCGGGGCGGGTTTGAGTTCGAGTTCGAGTTCGATTCTCCGGGTGTTTCGCTATACGGAGTCGAGCAGGATCTTCAGCAGGGTGTCGGGTGCGTCGCGCATGATGTTGTGCCTGCTGTCGACGTCGTGCACCGTCCAGAGCGGGTCCGCCAACAGTTGTTCGCGCAGGGACTCGAACGGAGACTCGCCGTCCCATCCGGTCGCGTACACGTAGTCCCGGCGCCGGAAACGCGCCAGGTCGCCGTCGCCGGTCAACCGCAGTCGCTGGATGAGCGAGGCCAACGGGTGGGGGGTGGCGCGCGGGTCGAAGAACGGCAGCGGCGGGACGGCGTACCCGGTCTCGCCCGACTCCAGGTACCACTCGCGCTCGGCGGGGACCAGGCTCCAGCAGGAGTCGCCGTCGCCCGGGACGAGGGCGTCCACGTAGACGAGGGAGTCGACGCGGTCCGGAACGCGGTCGGCGACTCCGGTGGTGACCATGCCGCCGTAGCTGTGCGCGACCAGCACCGCGTCCTCGATCTGCTCGTCCAGCAGCGTGTTGACCACGTCCTGGATGTGTGTCTCCAGGTTGACGGTCGAGGAGAGCAGATGGGCACGCGCGCCGACCCCGGTCAGGGTCAACGGGTACGCCTGGTGCCCGTGTTCACGCAGCCGCCGGGCGAGCGGCTCGAACGTCCATCCGCCGTGGCACATGCCCGGAACGAGAACGAAGGTGGCCAAGTCGTGCTCCTCAGGAAAGGAGATGGGTGCCTCGGCCGTCGCCGACCGGGCGGGACGGACCGAATCCCCACTCTGCGGGAACAAGATCATTCGACGCAAGTACGAGGCGGGGATGGCACTCGCGGCTGCGGAATCGGTACTGGTGCCGCCGGCCGTCGCACAGACCTCACTCCGCTGTCTACGTCGACCCGACCTCGAACCGCGGGATGAATTCGCTACGGGTCGCGAACAACTCCGCGCGGACGAGATCGGCAGGCGGCCCATCAGTGCTCGGAGCGCTCGCGGCATTCTCCCCCAGAACTGAGATCGAGCCTCGAGAACCCGGGCGGCCTTGCCGGTGGGACGACGTTCGCGCGTCCGCTCTTCCCCGCGCCCCATCGCGAAGGGCCTCGAGTTCGACCGACCCGCGGTCGACGCCGGACCTCACCCCGTCTAGCGGGCGCGGTGAGGTCCGGGTTCAGGAAAAGCGGCGTGCCCCTGCCGACGGGATGGCCTCAAAGAAGCGCGGGGTGGTGAACCCGCGTGCCGCGAAAGTCTTTTCCACCGCCTCGGCGACCGCAACCGAGTCGTCCTCCTCGACTGGGGCGATGGCCGAGCTACCGAACCCGCCGCCGACCAGGCGGGCGCCGAGTGCGCCCGCGGCCGGCGCGGTGTCCACGGCGGTGTCCAACTCGTGGCACGAGATGGTGTAGTCGTCGCGCATCGTCGCGGCCGGGACGCTCCGTTCCGCTCGGGAGCACCGGAACCGGTCGGCACAGTTCGGGACCGATCGCGCGCACGTCGCCGGCTCGCAACGCGGCCACGGCGGGCAGGACGCGCACGTTCTCGGTCAGCACGTGACGCACCCGCATGCGCAACGGTCCCGCCGGCAGCGCGGCCAGTGCCGCGTCCTGGTTCGTGATGGCCAGCCGGTGTCGGTGGTCACGACGGCGTCGGCGATCGGGTTGTGTTTGTCGAAGGGGTGGGCGACCTCGACCTGCCAGTCGGTGACTGGGCCCAGGCCGTGGCGCGCACACGCGGTCGCGGTCGCCGTGACCGCCAGGGCGTGGTCCGCCGGGGCGCTGTCCAACGTCCTGCGGCCGATCGCCGCGCGGGGGCGAGGCGGTGTCACGCACGGCCACGGGCGCGACCGGCCGCACGGGCACGGCCGGGCCGGGAGGCGTGGCCGAGGCCGTCGGGGGCGCCGGAGCGGCCGTAGGCGCCCGCGTGACGTCGGTGCGCGGTATTCCTCGGCTGGGGCCCTTGAGGGCCTCAGCCGAGGCGGCGGGCGACGAATGGGTGCCGGGCTCAGTCGGTGTCGATGCCGCGCGCGGCGAAGACCTCCGCCGCGTCCGGCACCGCCAGGACGCCGTCCCGCACGAAGGTGACCGCCCGCAGGTTGGGCAGCAGGTCGAGGTCGTCGAGCGAACGGACGTCGAACAGATCGTCCTCGCCGTCCCAGGCGGGGGCACAGTGCCGGAAGACGTCCGCCCCGGCGTCGAAGCACAGTTCCTCGACGCGGGCGAGCAGCTCGGCCGGGATCTCCAGGGCCTCGAAATGAGCCCGGGACTCCGGCAGCACCTCCTCGTAAAGGCCGTTCCTCAGCACGTAGGACGCGGCGTCGCGGATCCCACGCTCGGCCAGCCGCCCGGGCAGGTCGTAGACCGGGAGAAGCCGCTCACGGCCGTACATGAGCTTGTCGATGACGAGCAGCTTGAAGTTGAAATCGCGGAACTGACTCATAGGGCTTGAGTACCACGGAGGTACGACACGGGCCCCACCCGGCCTCCGGCCGAGTGGAAAAGGCGGCGGACCGAGCCGTCCCCCGGCCCGGCCCGCTCAGGCCCGCCGCCTTCGTCGGGACGGCGTGGCAGTTCTGGGACCGAGGACGTTCCTGGGCGCTGGTCGACGACCGACCCGGAATCGGCAAGGCCGTCCAGGGCGGGCCACGCCGACTGTGGGACGAGGTCGATGCCGCCCTGCCATGGCATGACGAACGCCGTCTCCACGGCTTCGACTTCGGCATCACCGTCGTGCCCGGCCCGCAATGGGCCGGGGTCGAACGGCCCGACCGTTGTCGGGATGTGTAGTCCACCCGGGCGTGCGAACCACGGCAGTCACAGTCCGCTGCCCTCGGCGGGGGCGGGCGGTCCTGGTGATGCTCTGTAACAGCCTCGGCCGGCCCGGGATCATCAGGTGCTGGTCCCGGCCGCGGCCACAGGTGTGGCAGAACAGCCTGTCCGCGCTGGTGGGGGCGTCCGGCCGCAGCCAGTTGCCACGTCCACGGCCAGGACGAGCCGGTCGTGGGCGGCCCTGGGCTGGGGCAGCGCGGCAAGCGTTCCGCCGCAACCTGCCGGTGTCGAGACGGCCGCGGTTGAGAGCGTCGTACCGCGCGCCGTGCCCGCGGCGGTGCTCGGCAAGCAGCGTCGATTCCACCGGCGTCGTCACCGGCCCGTCCGCGCACAGCAACGCGCCCGTGAGTTCGCGCAGTTCGTCACGCCGCGCGGTCCGACACGCGAAGAAGTCCTCCCGGAAGTGTGGCGCTTGCGCGAACGGCTCGCTCCGAACCTCGTGGTACAGCAGACTCATTCCCCCACGGCCTTCGTATCGATCGCGTGTGTCCTTGGTCGGAGCACACGATCAGACGAAGGCCGTGTCACTCGTCCGGCGAACTCCCGGACGAGTGACCCCGTTCGAGGCATCGTTCGAGATCAGACCATAGAGCACAAGCTCAGGGGGCCTCCCACACGGTGACCTGCATGCGTAGGGGTGCGCCCACGGCGGGGGGTGTGGTCAGCCGGAGGTAGGCAGTGCGCCCTTCGTCGGTCAGGACGCAAAAACTCGACCCCAGGACGGATTTACCTCCCGTGTGTGTGCCGCGCTTGCCGATCGCATCGTTGCATTGGGCGGGGGTGGGAGGGGCGGCGTCGACGGGGAGCACGGCCAGGGTCGGGGTGGATCCGGTGGTCAGGAGGTTGGGCGCGCCGACGCTGTAAGCGAACACGATGTCCGCCGCCTTGTTCGATTGGGTGGCCAGCGGGGGGCTGGTGTCCAGGTCGAGGTAGCTGGTCGAGACGTCGACCGTGACCGTACCGGGGCCGAAAGCGATGCGGGGGGCCGGGGCGGCGGGCCCCGCCGTCCCGGGCGCGGATGCTCCCGACCCCGACCCCGAGGGGGTACTCACCGGCGGAAGCTGTGGAACGGATGTGCTCGCCGGCGGAAGCTGTGGGGCCGGCGCGCCGCCCGTGTTCGCCGAAGAGGACCCGGCGTCCGAGCCGCCGCCGCGACCGACGGCGATGGTGACGATGATGCCGATCAGTGGGATCGCGATGCCCACGACCCACCAGGCCCACCTGGGGTGCGGAGGGTGAGGGGGACCATAGGGCCCGTGGTTTCCCGGCTGGCTGGACAAGTTGCCTCCGTGGAACGTGGGGTCGGTCGGCGGCGGCACTCTATCCAAATGCCGCCCCGAAGCGAACGTCGTCCTCGCCGGAGGCGGGCAACGGCCGACGTGGCGAGCATGGTCGATCCGGGGCGAATCGGCTGTGTCGGACTGATACATCCACACATCAGTGACACACGAAACCGAACATCCCAGCGACACCACAACCGAACCTCATACGCGGACTGGTTGTGCGGCGAACACCCCACCGAACACCGACGCGACGTCCTCACCCGGTTCGTCCAACGCTGGCTGCCGACCTGCGGCTCATGACGTGGCTGCCTGTCGACTTCGTCCATCCGGTCCGTGTGGCGCTGCCCGGCCATCATCACCTGCGTCCGATCAGAGGTGCCGACGCCGAGCTCGACCACCCGGCCGTGATGGGCTCGCGGGAAGGTCTGTGGTCCATCTGCGGCGCGGCCTGGGGTTGGCCGGTGGCCACGGTGACGTTCGAGCAGGACCGGGTGGACCTGGTCCGGCACGTGGACGAGATCGCGGCCCACAAGTCGTTCAACCATGCGCTGTTCGACGACGTGGGCACGGCCCTGCTCGGCTGCGTCCAGGACAAGTAGCGGGCACGCACGTCGAATACGACGCGTGCCGCGCCGACGCGGCGGGCGAACGGCCGCGAACAATTCGCTGGGCCGACCGACGACGTCCTGACATCATCTCGACCATGATCGACGACTTGCCAAGGGGATTGACCGTCCGTCATCCGGTCGCCGAGGATCAACCACGGATCCTGGCGGTGCTCGATGCCTGGTGGGGCGGCTTCCAGGGGGAGGCGGGCTCCCGAGAACGCGCCCTGCTCCTGCCCCGGCTGTATTTCCAGCACTTCGCCACGACCAGCTACCTCGTCGAACGCGAGGGCGAACCGGTGGCGTTCCTTGTGGGGTTCCACTCGCAGAGCCGACCCGATGTGGCGTACATCCACTTCGTGGGCGTCGACCCCGCCTGGCACGGACGCGGGATCGCGAAGGCCCTGTACCTGGGCTTCTTCGACCAAGCCCGCGCAAGCGGGCGGCGGCATGTGCACAGTGTCACCAGCCCGGGCAACGAGGGCTCCCGACGATTCCACGAACGGCTCGGCTTCGAGACACTGTCCGACGCCGGCGATTCACCCGTCCAACCCGACTACGACGGCCCCGGTCTCGACCGGGTCGCGTTCACCCTGGACCTGACGCGGCACCGGGAAACCGGCAGCACCGGCGACGACACCGCCGAGACGGACGCGAACACCGCCGAGACGGACGCGAACATCCGCCCCCGTCCCGTACTTCGGCTCACCGTCCTGGACCACGTGTTCGCGTTGGACCATCTCGCCGACGACCGCGAACCCCGCGACGACGCGTGGCACGCCCTGGTCCGCGCGCCCGAGGGGCTGACCGTCGTGCGGAACGCCTCCGCCGACACCCCCGCGGCACAGCGCTGGATCGGCCTGTACGACGCCGACGCACAGCACGGCCTGGACGTGCCCGGGCTGCTGGCCTCCCTCGTCCAACCCCTCGCCGAGGCCGCGGTGCCGGTGTTCGTCTGCTCCACGTACCACGCGGACCTCCTCCTGGTGCCCGACCCGCACCGCACACAAGCCCTCGCCGCCCTGCGCGCCGCGGGCCACGAGGTCATCGACTCTCCCTGACGCCGCAACGGCCCGCCGGATCGAACGCGACGGCATCCCCGAGTTGCTCAAGGCACCGGCTGTTCGGCCGTGCCGGCTCCAAACCGCCACACAAACGGGTACTGCTCACCTGACCCGACCAGAACGCTGCTCCGAAAGCCGGCGGGTCGCCGTCCCCCGCTCGGGGAATCCGCCGAGCCGTACGCGGCGGGCGACGGATCCGTTTGCCACGACGCCCGGCGGCGTCGGCGATCGGCGATCACCTACCGTCCGGCCGACACCACTGGACGAACCCATCCGCGTTCATGCCGGCAGCCCCACCGCGGCACCGCCTGCGACCCGAACCTCCGCGCCCAAGACCGCGAAGTCCGGATCGGTGAACAGAAACCCGGCCAACACCACCTTGTCGACCCCGTTCTCGCCGACCAGGACGCAGCACTGCCCGGACAGCCCGACGACCTGCCGCCGCGCTCCGCGGAACCGCACACGCGCCCCCAGCCCCCACCGCGACCACCGGCCGCCCCGCCGTGCCCCGTTCGCCCCGCCTCCCCACAACGCAGTGGTGCCCTCGGCGCCCGCCACCGACATACGCACCAGGACGTGTTCGGGCAACGGCTCGTCCAAGGACACGGACAGTCGCGAGTGCCACAGGGCGTGAAAGACGCAGGGGAGGACCTCGATCGGGTCGCCGACGGCTTCGACGCCCTCGATCAGCGGCCGCGCCCGTGTGAACGCCTCGAGTACCGAGGCCGTCAGCCGGGGCCGACTCCCGTTGCGGGGATGCCGGTACCCGGCCGGCCACCGCAGGTTCGCCGCCGACACCGGATCCGACGGCTCGAGCCGCCGATACGACCAGCCGACGGCCTCGTACGCCGCTGCTGTCACCGCTGCGGCTTCGACACCCGCTCCCCTCCGGCCTTGGCCTGGCTCGGGCAGTCGGCCAACAGTGCGGTGCCGTCCACGTACCGGACGAACATCTGCGGGACCCACGACCGCACCCGCCCGTCCGCCGCGTCGCGCCACGGCAGCCGCACGGGCCGCCCCTCCATGCCCACCACCCGCGGATCACGGCCGGCGTCATCAACCACGTGCGCATCGCGTTCGACCCCGCGGACGCATGCCGCCCCGTGGTCGACGACCATCACAGCCCCCACCGCTCCTCCCGATCATGGGGCGGGGTTCTCGGGTTCTCGGGCGATGGCGGCGAGAGCGTCGTGTCGGTGGGCCGAAGTGCCGGTGCGCGGACGCGTGAGGTTCGCATGCTCGTGTGAGGCCGGCTCCGGGGTTGATGCTGCCCGTCACCTGGTGACCCGACGCCGGCCCGGGCGGTGGACCCGCCGCGCGGTCATCCGTCGGACGAAGCCGCTGGGCCCGGCTCCGGAACAGACGCGCGACCTGCTGGAGGCCACCGACCGCCCAGACGCCGAACGGCCACGCCGACACCACGGGCGCCGACGACCGCGAGGCGCATTCGAACGCGTACGCACCTACGAGCAGACCACCACCCACAGGTCGACAAGCTCCACGCACAACTCGGCCGCGCCGAGGAGTTCGCCGAAGCCCTCCGCACCCGACCGGCACAGGGCACACCCGCCACAGACCGCTGACTCGACGTCGCGGCGCTCGCCATAGCGGCGGACGGGACGGTTGCGGGCGGCGCCGTCAAGCGTTCCCGTCGGCCGACGGCGGTGTCCCCGCGCGCCAGGTGACCGCCGCACCGGACGCGACGATCAACGTGATACCGGCGAGTGCGGACGGGGGCAGGCCCTCGCCGAGGGCTATGACGCCCACCAGGGTCCCCACCACCGGATCGAGGGCGAACAGGACTGCCACCACCGTGGCGCCGGCGAGTCTGACGGCGGTGAAGTCGAGAGTGAAGGCCAGAGCCACTCCGAGGACGCCGGACATGCCGACCAGGACCCACTGACCTGCCTCCACCCGCGGCACGGCGGGCCCGGAAAAGGGCAACAACAACACCGCCGAGACCGCCACGGACAGGCCGAGGCCGTGCAATCCCGCGTCGGCCCGGCCGACTCGCTGCGCAAACACGGTGTACAGCGCCAACGCGAGTGCCGAGAGCAACCCGAAACCGATCCCGAGCCACTCGACACTCCCGCCGGGCCGAGTGACCAGTACGACGCCCACCAGGCCGACCAGGGGAAACAACGCGTCACGCCGAGTCCGGACCGACGAGACCGCGACCGCGAACGGGCCCAGGAACAACAAGGCGGCCGCGACGCCGAGCGGCAGCCGGTCCACCGCACCGTAAAACGCCACATTCATGCCGGCCATCGCCGATCCGTACGCGAGGATCCCCGCCCATTCGCCCCGACCACGCCCCCGCACCCTCGGCCGCACCAGTACGCACAGGACGAGCGCGGCGGTCGCCTGACGCAGTCCCGCCACGGCCGGCACGCTCAACGCGCCGAAGAGCCCCGACGACAGCGCGGCCGAGGTCTGCACTCCCAGACAGCTGACGAGCACCAACACGGCGCCGACGAACGGACCCCGCCGAGCGGAACCCGACCGCGACCTCCTCGTTCCCGATCCCGATCCCGACCCCGCTCCTGCTCCCGCGCCTGTTTCCGCTCCCGAGGTGCCGGCCATATCCACCCCTCGGCCGGTGCGACGACCCGACCCGACATCGACGCCCTGCCACTGTAACGATCGTTTCAGTGTAACGAGCGTTATGGTACAGGCATGGCACAGGACTCCCGGCCCGACCCCGCCTTCGACCCCGCACCGAAACCGGACGCGCCCCCCAGAACCCGACTGCTCGACGCCGCCGACGAACTCTTCTACCGCGACGGCATCGCTCGAACGAGCGTCGACCGAGTCCTGGAGCAGGCGCACGTCTCACCCGGCACGCTCTACGCACACTTCGGCGGCAAGGACGGTCTGATCGCCGCCGCACTGCAACGCCGCCTGGACCGCTGGGACCGGATCTGGCAGGAGGCCGTCGACGCCGCGGAGACGCCCACCGGCAAGCTGCTGGCACTCTTCGACGCCGTCGCCACCTACCGCAACCGCCACATCCCCGCACGCGGCTGCGCCTTCCTCGCGACGGGCACCGAACTCCCGTCGCCGGAGCACCCGGCCCATGCGGTACTCGCCGCAGAGTCGGCGCTGCTCCGCACCAGGCTGACCCTGCTCGCGAACGCGGTCGGCGGCCCGGCCCCCACCGCCCTGGCCGCGGATGTACTGCTCGTGTACGACGGCGCAATGGCCGGCCTGTTGCGCGGGTGGGAAACGGACCCGCTCGCCCACGGCCGAGCCGTGGCGGCCCGACTGATCGCGAACGGCCGCTGATGGCGAGCGGAGCCGGCGCGCGGCCGGCGCGCGGATAGCGACGCCTTGCGCGTCGTGCCGGACGAGAGCGCCATGGTCGCGGCAGGACGCGGGAACGCCATGGCCTCCAGGCTCATCCACCGCGCCCACGGCCGCCGGACTCGGGTGCGCGTTCGACCGGAGCCGTTCGACAGGGCGTGCGTCGGGCGCGTGGTGCGCCGAATACGTGGCCGCGCCCGCGTCAGGAGCGGGTAGCGGGACTCTCGGTGGGCGTTGTGGCGCCGGCGACGATGGCCTGCAGCGCGGCGACATGCCCGTCGAAGGCGTCCCGGCCGGCACCGGTCAGGCGGGCGCGCACCTTGCGGCGACCGCTGCTGAGGCGGCGCTCGGTGGTTACGTACCCGGCCTCTTCGAGGGTGGCGAGTTGCTTGGACAGCGCCGATTCGGAGAGCCCCAGTCGGTCTTTGAGGTAGGCGAACTCCGCCCAGTCGGCGGCGGCCAGCGTCGCCACCAGCGTCAACCGGGTGCTGGGGTGGATCAGTTCGTCGAACCGCGGCGCCGTCATGCCCGTGCCCACCGGCGCAGAACGCTCAGGATGTCCGGTCCGCCGAAGCCGATGACGGCTGCGACCAGCACCGCAGCCCAGATGCCGGCGTGCTCCGCGCCGTCGGCGTCCAGTGCAAGCGCGACGGCGATGGTGGAGCCGACGAGCACGACCAGCATGCCGATCACCACCAGCGGGGTGCGGCGCCCGGCGACGGCCGCGCTCACCTGCACTCGGCCGGTGCGTCGGCGTCCGCCGAGCAGGCGCGTCGCGACGATCGCGTGACCCGTGCCGAAGGCCGCGGCTGCGATTCCGCCCAGCCACTGCCATACGCTGCCGAGCACACCCAGCACGGTCCAAGCGGCGGCCATCGCCCACCAGTAGCCGCGGGGCAGGCCGACTTCGTCGGCCACGCGGCGCTGGGCACGGTCGACGACGTCCAGCGCGGCGCGGGCCTGCTCCGGAGCGGTGTCGGTCATGATGGAACCTCACTTTCCTGGTGGGAAAGTAAGCATCCGACTTTCCCACTGGGAAAGTCAAGGGCCATCAGACGGGCGAATCGGCGTCCGAGGCCGCCGGGCGGCCCCGGTATCGCGCAATCGGCGCCGCTCGTTCCCGCTTCCGGTGGCTCGGGGATGGAACGTCGGGAGTGATGTGGGTCGGCGACGGGGGGCGCCAGGACCTCCGCGGTCGGCACGACGAGCGTCCCGGCCTCGGTGGCGGGTTCGCGCCGCCGAACCGACAGGCGGGTCGTCTCATCCCGAGAACCGATGCCGCGCCCATCGGTTCCGTCGACGTCCCGACGCGGGCCTCGTGTCGGGACGGGCGGGTAGCGTCCGCGGCTTCCGACGCGTGGTGGGAGGCCGGCCCGGGGAACTTCAGAGAATCCGCATCGACATCAACACTCTGCGACCCGATGCCTTCCGGTACTACTTCCGCAGTTTCGCGTACTACAGCCTCGTCGCCGAGGGATCGTCCGACGACGTCGGAGGTTGGATGGTGTCGGCACTCAGGCCACCCGGCAACGCCCACCCCCGGGCTCGACGCCGAACTCGCGGCGTTGACCGAAGAGGAACGGCGGTGTTCGACGCTTGGCCATCGCCCCCCGAGGCGCAGGCGATGTCCTCTCCCATCGGCCTACCGCGACCCGACCAGCTGTCAACAAACCACCGCTGGCGCTGGTAGGTCCAGATCATGTGGTGTCGGAGCCGATTGCCGATATTAGAGCGTCCAAGGCGGCATCGTATTGGCGAAGTTCGAACCGGAACGGGCCGAACGCCGTGTAGTCGCGGGTCTTGCGGTGGGGCTGCTCGAAGGAGTCCCAGATCACGAGATCTGCTGTCACGGTGATGCGGGCCATGAGTGGCCAGCAGCCCCACTCTCCGCATTCACAGCCGAGCAGAGGCGTCCCCGGCCCCATCGCGTCGGTGGACAGTCCGCGGAAGTGGTCCTCCATCGGCCCGAACCGGTAGAACTGCGGAATCAGACCACCGTATGCGTTCCCTGCGGGCGTCATCCCGGCCGCGATCTCGAAGCTGTCGATCAGCTCGGTGAGTGGTGCTCCGTCGATGCGGGGGACGATCACGAGCACGCTGCCATCGCCACGCTGCTTTCGTCGGCAGTCGAACCGGATCTCATTGGTGGTCATCCACTGATTGTCCCGGCGCAGCTGTTCCTTCCTCCGCCCGGATTGGCTGAGCTGGGGTTCTGCGTGGCATGCCGATGTTGATCGCCGTGGCGTTGACAGTGCGTCGGTCCATTTGAGTGAGCTTGTCCTCGGCGCCGGCCAGGCTGACACGGAGACCTTCCACCTCGCCGATCCAGCCTTCGCGTTCGGCCTCGGCAATGCGGTCGGTGAGGTTGTCGCGGATCTCGACCAGCCGGCCGCGTTGGGCTGGGTCCGGACGGAGGAGTGAACATTTGACACATGCGTGCTCATGAACACAAGGGGTTGCAAATGCGCGGACGCAGGTACCGATGGACACCGTGCGCTTCTCGAAGTGCGTGAGGAAGGCGTCCCATTATTCCTCGGTGGGAATCCGGTACTCCTCGCTGGGCCGGGTGGCCCGACGGCGGGCGATGAAGGCCCGGTGCGCCTTGATCGACTCGGCCGGATAGACGGCTAACGGTGGAGTCAGATATTGGAACTCTTCGAATACCTCAGCCATTGCGGACCCAGTTGGTGAACTCGTTGGCCAGGTCGGGAGGGTTGGCGTGTTCCGTCCACCGCGCAACGTCGTCGTAGTACTCCAGTTCGTGGATGAGGATGGGCATTGGGCGGCCCAGAGACTCTTGGATGACGCCGGTGGCGTGGAGTTCGGCGGCGAGGTCGATGCAGGCTTCGTTGAAGCGTGCATCGATCTGCTGGGCGAGCCGCTCGGCGGCGGTCGTCCAGTCAGCTGCGACGGCGGGTTCGGCGTACCAAAGTCCGGCTTCCCTGATCCAGTCCTCGCGCGCACGCGCCCCAGCGGGATCGTGGGAGCTGTCGCCGATCACGGCGAGCTCGTTCTGGAGCCAGAAGGCATAGTTCCAGCGTGCTTCGGCCAAGTCGGAGGGGCGGCCGGCTGGTTGATTGCTGACTGCTTCGACCTGGGTCTCGGTGTTGTAGCCGATCGTGAGGATCGGTCGCCGGGGATCGTCCCGCTCGTGGTCGATGTAGAAGGAGACGGCGTAGATCTCGCGTGTCTCGGCGATGGGGACGGCGGCGATTGCCTGGCCGGCTGAACGTCGAAGGTGTTCGTGGAACGTCATGAGCGGCGTGGCGCAGCGCGTCGGGACGTAGCAACAGGACCCGCACCGATCCCACCACGCGCCCGACGCAGGTGTGTCCAACCTCCCCGGTCCGACCCATACGCCGCCGAGACCGTGAACTCGGGGCGCCGGAGCGGGCCCAACCGCTGGACCCTCTTCTCCTCGTCCCCGTCCACGGGTCGACGGGCCATCAGAAACTTCGGCACCACACTCGCCCCCGGGCAGCCGAAATACCACTGTTTGAAACCTACTTACCTGCCCAAAGCGGAACCTGGCACTAGGCCGGCGTGGTGGCCAGTGCGTGTGCCGGGTCGTAGGTGGCGATGGAGCGGCGGATGTCGTCCGCGTACTCGGTCTCCCACCACGGCACGGTGCGCACCAGTGTGGGGCGCGAGCCGCTGATCTGGACGAAGGCCCGGCCGCGGGGCATCGACATCAGGTCGGCCGCGTCCAGCACGGCCTCCGGCCGGGAGGCCCGGCTGATGCCGCGGTGGTCGCCGAACTTGTGGCTGGTGCTGGTCGTTCGCGGTTCGAAGACACCGGCGGACTTGGCCAGGTTCTCCAGGAACGACACGTCGGAGACGCCGCCTCCGTAGACCCGGATGTTCGCCGAACCCCACAACTTCTGCATGCCGTTGTCGCCCCACACCGAGACCCCCTGGGCCCAGGACTGGAGGATCACCATCACGATGACGCCACGCGAACCGAAGTGGGTGTACTTGTCGGGAAGCGCCTTCCAGGGGCAGACGTTCGCGGCCTCGTCCAGGACGAAGAGCGCCGGGATCGGGAGCCGCCCGTTGGGCGAGTCGCGGGAGTAGTTCCCGGCTTCCTCGGCCAGGATCGTGGTCAGCGCCATCACCAGCGGGGAGGCGATCTTGTTGCTTTCCTCGGACAGCAGGTAGAGGGTGTCCGAGGGCGAGCGGACGAACGCCTTGAAGTCGAACTCGGGTCGTGAGGGGTCGCTGCCCGGTGTCACCCATTCGTTGATGTTCTCGGCCACCAGGAACGAGGCCATCTGGATCGCGGTGCCGTAGACCCCGGCGCGCTGCCGGTCCGGTTGGCCGATCACGGACTCGACGGCCTCCGCCGGGAGACGGTGGCCGGCGTCGCGCAGGATCCGTACCGGTGTGTCGTCGGTGGGGCGGGTCAACCACACGTACACCTGGGTGATCGGACGCCTGTCGATCGAGGCCGCCAGGAGCAGGTTGGCGAACAGGTCCTGGGCGGCGGGTTCGAAGTAGGCGTCGCTGCGCGCGTGGTCCTGGCGGTTGGCGGAGACGAAGCGGGCGGCGAGTTTGACGGCCTTGACGATGCTGTCCTCGACGTAGGACAGCGGGTTCCACCAGAACACCGGTTTGCCGCCCGCCTGGTTCTGCGGGTCGAAGATGTAGACCGTGCCCTTGGCCTCGCGAATGCCACGCGTGGCGTCGACCACGTCGCGCTTGTTGGAGGTGACGACCACCGCGCCCGGCGCCGCGACGATGTTCGGGATGGCCCTGGTTGCGGTCTTACCGGTACGCGGACCCCAGATGTCGACGTGCATGTCCTCCCACGAACCCCACAGTTCGTCCCCGCCCCGCACCGTCCGGCCGATGAACACACCCGGCGTGGTCCCCTTGGCGACGCCGAGCTTCTCCGCCGTACGCCTCACCTGAGGCGTCAGGGACGGTCGTAGTTCCTTGGGCGAGGCCAGGTAGCGGTTGGCCATGTCGATCCGCTCGCGACTGCCCCTGGACTTGCTCCGCACCGACCACCCGATCATCGCCAGGACGAGTGCTCCGAGGACCTCGACGAGCAGGAAGACAGTCGCCAGGGCACCCGGCCATCGGTAGTCGCCGATGATCAGACGCACGCCCAGGACGAGCGGATTCGGACCGGGATGCTCGGACGGCCCCCCACCCCACGACGCCGCCAACCACGCCATCACGTGCAGCGCCACCAACATGACGATGCCGAACAGGAAGACCAACGCCTCGAGTTCGATGTTGGGCCCTCTACGCCTTTGTGTGGCGCTCATGCGTTACCCCTTGATCCGGAATGCGGCGATGGCGGTACCGGTCGGTGGTTCATGTGTCGTGTCGCCTTTCCGCGGTCGGCACGGGACGCAGGTCGCGGCGGCAGGGTGTGGATGTGGTCATGCCGCGGTGGGTTGGTCGAGGAGGCTGTGCCGGGTCGGTCCCATGCGAGTTCGGCGCGCGCCTTGGCGCTGCTCGCGGCCCGGTCCACCATGAGTGCCTCGCCCATGACGTTCCAACACCGCTGTGCGTCGGCCGGGTTCCAGTGCTGAACCTGTGCGCCGTGCTTGTCGGCCGCGGCCTTGGCGGCGTCCCGCACCGGCACGGGTTCTTCGTTCGCGCCGAGGTGGACGGAGCCGGCCGGGGCGCGCTCCACCGCCGGGGCGTACAGGTCGCCGAGATCGTCGGCGTGGACCACCGCCCATCGATTCGACTCGTCGCCGAAGTGCCGCACGACCCTTCCGTCGTCTGTGTCCTGGGGAGGCAGGAGCAGCGGAACGTAGCCCGCCCCGCCGTAGTCCAGGCCGGGTCGGATCCGGACGGTACGCACTCGCCTCGACGCAGCCTCGACGAGGATCTCCTCGAGCGCCGGGTGCCAGGCCACCACCATCGGCGGGGCGAGCGGAGAGTCCGCGGTCAACGGCGTCGACCCCACATTCCCGCGCAGCCACAGGCCGCCGGTGTAGACCAGCGGCCTGTCGTTCCCGTGAACGCCTCGACCGGGGCGCCGACCGCTATTCGGTCGAGTTCGCCCGCCCGTTCGTCGTTCCTCGACGCCGCGTGCACGGCGGCGTCCACGCTGCCCATCGGTCGGCGCACCGGCCTCGAAGAGGTCCGCGGCGAACGTCTCGACGCCCTCCGGCGTGGGGGAACGGCCACCTGAGGTGGTGGTCCCGACGACTGCGTGGCCCTGCCGCAGCAGTGACCGCGTGACCGCGCTTGCGATCGTTCCGGACGCACCGGTGACGAGTGCACGCATGGTTCCCCCGTTTTCTAACAACGTTAGATTTCGAGAGTAGATCATCCTCTCCGGCTTGTCTAACATCGTTGGAAAGCGAGGACGAGGAGCAGCGAATGCCGGCGGGGCAGTACAGGATCAAGGGCACGGCGGACCAGCGGGCCCGGGCCAGGCACCAACTGCGTACCGAACTGCTGACGGCTGCCCGGGAGATCGCAGACGAGTCCGGCGGCTTCGAGAAGGTGACCATGCGCGCGGTCGCCGACCGGGTCGGCTACACCGCACCGATCCTCTACCAGTCCTTCGCCAACAAGCAGGCGCTCCTGATCGGACTCCTCGACGTCGGCTTCGCCGAACTGGCCGACCGCCTGGGCCGAGCCCAAAGCCCCGAACTCCCACACGGCAGCACGAGCGCACTGGGCCCGATCGCCGCCGCCTACTGGGAGTTCGCCTCCGGCAACCCGCACCTGTACCGGCTCATGCACAGCCTTCCCGACGTCCCGTTCGGGACCCCGGACGCCCCACCCTCGGCGGCCCGATGCTTCGAGGTCCTCAAGACCGCGGTCAAGACGGCGGCAGCGGACCACCCCGCCACCGCCTACGACGACGACGCGGCCACCGACCTGCTCTGGGCCCAGATGCACGGCCTCGTCAGCCTCATGCTCGACGGCCGCATGAAAGGAGGCCCCGCCCGCGGACGCGATCTCCTCCAAATACTGACCGACACCTTCCCCACGGCAACGCGCACACAGGCCCCGCACTCAAGCCGCTGACCCGGCGCCCCGGGGTCTGTAAAAGAGAACGATGTGACCCCTGGTGGTTGGGTTTGGAAGTCGTTGGGCACTGGGCTGGACGATGCTCGCCATGACCTTCATCCCGGCCGGCGACATGACGATCGTGCTGAGCAACGACGGCTCCGCCGCCACGGCCCTCGGCGTCCACGGCCCGACCGCCTGCCTGGTGGCACTCACCGCCGGCCTGCCGCTGCGCGAACGCCCGGCCCAGGCAACCACCCCCGCGCCCACCCCGACCACCCCGCGCGTGAACGTCCCGGCCCACACGTTGACCCCCCCCGGGCCAGGCTCCCAAGGTGCAACGCTGGGAGGAGCGGATACGTGTGCAATCGGACCAGGTGCGCGATCCCGGCGGGTACGCGTTCATGGTCGATGCGTACGCGGTGACGGGCCTTCCGTCCCGGCGGCCGGCCGAACCACCGCCGCCGTTGACGCTTTCCCTCGACGCCGGCGCGTCGATCACCGGACGGGACGTCGCGGACGCCGACCGGAAGTTCGCCGGCGTTCGGGACGTTCGGGAGTACGCCCACTGCGGCTGTGCCGTATAGCGGTCCTCGGCACGGGTGGTCGACCGACGTCCCGCCGCGCGGCCCGCGCCGAGGATTCGGCGGGCCGCGGGGTCGCGGGGTCGCGGTCAGGCCCGGTGGCCGTCGTGTGCGGCCCGGGGGGGGCGAGTTCGCGAAGTCGGGCGGCGGTGTATTGCAACCGTCGGGCCTCGATCACCAGTTGCTCGGCCGCAGGGGATCCGTCGGCGAACCAGCCCGTGGCCTCCATGGTCATGCCGAGGGCCACGCCGGTGAGGTAGGCGGCGACGTGTGGCAGGTGGTCGTCGATCCGGCCGTCTTCGAGCGCGGCGGCGGCGAGGTCCATCTGCGGGAGAAGACGCTGTGGCGGATGCTCTACGAAACCGCCGGCGGAGGAGATCCTCGGTGCGGACATCGAGGACTTGGACCTCGCCGCTCGCCGCTGCCCCGTCAAGGCCAAGGGCGCCCGAAGCAAGGCTCGCCGCCGGGGCCAGGCACGCGAGGATTGTGTGCTGGAGACCGTCTCCTGGGACGCCGGCACCGCCCGGCTTCTGCCCCGGCCGCTGCGCGGCCGCACCCACGGCCCGGTATTCGTGACCCACCGCCGCCCCGGCCCGGGGAAGGTCGTCAACCCGCGCGACGTGTGCCCGGACACCGGCCTGGCTCGCCCCTCCTACGGCCAGGCTCGCGCCCTGCTGGACGAGCACACCGGCAGCGCGCGGTCCTGGAACGGGCTGGGACCTGCACGAGTACCGCCATTCCGCCCTGACCCATCTCGGTGAGCAGGGCGCCTCCCTGCTGATGCTGATGGCGAAGTCCCGGCACAAGAAGCCGAAAAACGTCCGCCGCTACTTCAAGCCGTCCCCCGAGGCGATCGCGGAACCGACGAGCCTGCACGCGCCCGGTGACGCGCGCCGCTGACCCTGCCGGTGCTCGGCCTCGTCGAGCAGCGCCATCAGCTCCGCGGACCAGCAGCCGTCTGTGAATGCGCGGCCGGAGTTCGCCGTGCCGCGACTATGCGGGACATGCGCGCGTGGTCGACGACGTCCGTGGTCGCGGCCGGTGTGAGCAAGCCGTCCGGCATCCATAACGCGCAGGACTGGGCCGGCTCCCGTCGCCGCGATACCCACCACGATGCCCGCGGTGGAGGATGAACTCATGGACAAGCCGAGCACACCCCTGGCCCCAGCCGCGATAGGCGAGCGGTTGAACGCATGGGCAGACGAACCGCATCGGATCGTCGCCTTGCTTCCGGACGGCCCGCGAACGCACGGCGAGGCGTGCTGGGATGCACTGCAACCCAGCGGCCTGCTCCAGTGCACGCCGTCCAAGTACCCCTACGACGTCCGCCCGCGAAACCCGGCCGCGATGAACGCCGCACTGGGCCGCAAGGTCCCCGTCGAAGACGCCGCCCTGTGGATCCAGGCGACGTTGATCAACAAGCCGCCGAAGGACGACGGGGACGCCAGGGCGGCGAGAGCAGGCGCGCTGGCGCACGACTTGGCGGAATTGCTGGGCCCTGACGCCGACTGGCGATCCAACGGCGGCTATGGCCTGCGTCATGATCCACGCGGAAGGCCTGTCCCCGAGGACGAGTCGCTGACCTTGTCCGGCGGGCACTGGGCCGGATGGTGCGTGCCGGTCACCACCGCCGACACCGACGCGGCGATCGTCGGCCGGGGAGCAGGCCATTGCCTGGTCATCGTCACGTGCGAATTCGGATGAGTAGATCGGGGCCAGAAGCAGAGCGCCCGATCGGCCGGGTCGAGGGCCTCCGTGGTCGCCTGCTCCGCGTTCTCTCATCTCCCTCTCCCCGCTCTCGCCGACGCCCTGTTCACCGTGCGGTCTGTGCTGGTCAACGAGCCAGGCCCGGGGAAGGCCCGGTGCGGCTTTCCCCGGCCGGCCGCGGTCACTCGTCGTCGGTGGCGTGCTTGTCGTGCAGGGACCGCAGGCCGCCGGGCAGGTCGGGGAGTTGGAAGGAATACCGCCCGAGCACGTTGATGTGGTGGCGCACGAACGGCGAGAGCCGGGCGACGTCTTCGTCACGGACCTCGAAGTCGTCGGCGCGGAGCCGGGTGAGGGCGGCGTCCACCGAGTTCCCCACCCCAAGGCGAAGGCGTGGGCGGCTCGTCGGGTCACGCCCAGGCGGGTTCGTATTCGTGCAGTCCGTCGAACTGCACGTGGTAGACGCCCTCGGTGATGAGCCGGGAGGACCTGCCGACGAGGCGGGCGACCACGGGCGACCACCGGGTGTCGTCCCTCCGGAGGACGTTCTCCAGCACCCGGATGTCGGTGAACTCCATCCCTGAGAGGTCTTCGCCCGAGACGTCCACGGTCCGCTCGAACGCCCGACGAACGTGATTGGCCGCCATTCCCTCTGCCTGCTGCGCGGAATCGCGCAGACGGGTCATGTGGCGGTGCAGCCGGGCCAGAACGCGCAGGACGCCCAGGGGATGGTCCTCGGTGGTGCTCCGCCGCTTGGCCACGTGGTCGAACAGCATCGCCGCCCAGTCGAGTTCGGCGAACGCCGGCTCGTCCGCTCTGTCTCGGAGGTCATCCCCCGCGATGCCGTTCCGCAGGATGCGAACGGGACGTCCGGCGTCGAGGACGATCCGGCTCGCGCGGCCGATCTTGCGGTCCCAGGCATCCTCGATCGCGTCGAGGGCACGGGCGTACTTCGCGGGGTAGCCGAGGAGCCGCAACGCCTGGCCGCGGTGGTCGAAGGCTTCGGCGGTCGCCCGGGACGGCGCGGGATCCAGGATGCGCGAAGGGCGGTCCGTGGGGTGCAGGGCGAACAGGGTGTCGAGGGGGTTGGTGTGGGCGCGGGCGTAGGCGAAGTATTCGGTGACGGCCCGGGGTGCGGCGTACCGACTTCGATCAGCAGTCCGGTGCTCAGATCCACCAGCCTGCTGCCGTCGGGCAACGTGCGCGCCTGCCGGCATGACTCGCGCTGTCGTTCCGGACGCAGGGCCAGTCGGCCGCGCAGGGCCCGGTCGGCGAGGGCGACCGCGGCGCCCAGAACGGCGAGGGTCGCGGTGACGGGTTCCACGGGGCGGTGCCTCCCCGAGACGATCGCGCGATCCGGGACCGTCCCGGCACGCGCCGCCTCGCTCCGCAGGTGCCGCGAACGCCCGGATCATCGAACTGCTCACCACCCTGACAGGCCAGGACCCGAACTCGCGCTGTCCGGGTCCCGGGTCGCTCGCCGCGATACTGATCCGGCGACGCGCCCCGGGGACTATCTCCTGAACGCGGCGGGGAGGTCGTAGCGGGCGACGAGGTACCCGCCGTGTTCGTCGTCGTGGCCGACCGCGCCGGCCGCGACCAGGCGCCGTGCGGCGTCGAGGACCTGGTCGACGTCGGTCGGTGCGGTGTCCTCGCCGGGCAGCGGGATCGGCCGCTGCTCCAGGCACAGCAACCCCGGAGCCGAAAAAGCACTTCCTATGAGAACAGACTCCGCTGGCGAAGTCGTTTTCGTGGTCGAGGGAGCCGTCCAGGCGATGGCGGTCGGGATGCCGGCGGTGCGGCGCGCGTCGATCAGATCCCGTCGGGGCTCGAAGGGACCGCTTGCTGCCGACGGCTGACGGGGCATCGGGTGCACCGTCGCGGGAAGCGAGTGGGCTGCGCGTGACATGAGCGTCCAGGTGTGTCCTGATCGATCAGGGATCGAGAAGCGCGGTCCACGGAGCCGGCTCTAGCCTGCTCGCCATGGACATCACCATTCACACGACTTCTCTTCCGCACGACGACCCGGACGCGTCGCTCGCCTTCTACCGCGACGTCCTCGGCTTCGAGGTTCGCAGCGATGTGGGGCAGGGCAGGATGCGTTGGATCACGGTCGGCCCGGTCGGTCAGCCGGGTACGTCGATCCTTCTGGCGCCGCCTGCCGCCGATCCCGGTGTCACCGAGGACGAGCGCCGCACGATCACCGAGATGATGGCCAAGGGCACCTACGGCTGGATTCTGCTGGCCACCCCGGACCTCAACGCCACGTTCGAGAAGGTGCAGGCCGGTGATACCGAGGTCGTCCAGGAGCCGACCGAGCAGCCGTACGGCGTCCGCGACTGCGCGTTCCGCGACCCCGCGGGCAACCTGGTCCGCATCCAGGAACTGCGCTGAGCTGTGGGGGTATTGCTGTGGCCGTGTGGCCGACATCGCGACCACCCATAAGGAACGCGGCGGCGCACCGGAGCGGATGTGCCTGCCCTGCCGGTCGCCCGTCGGGGCCACGTGCGGGTCTCGTTGAATCGGTCATGAGCCCGGACTGCGTCGCGCCGCCGTTGGGCAGTCGTCCGACCGGCGGCCGGTAGGGTCCGGCGGGCCGGTCCACACCACCGAGCGTTCGGGGTGCCCCCCTCGGCGGGCACCCCGAACGCTCGAAGACGTCGATGGCAACGGGAAATGAAAGAACGAGGGGGAGGGTCTGATGTGTAAGCCTGAATGGCGGCGTGCGCGCGTCGAAGCGCAGCGCCTGGCCGATCTCGCGCGGTTGCGCCGCGTCCGCGATCGGATCGACAGGGAGTACGCGCAGCCGTTGAACGTGGAGGCGCTCGCCCGTGATGTGAACATGTCCGCCGGGCATCTGAGTCGGCAGTTCCGGGCCGCGTACGGTGAGTCGCCGTATTCGTATCTGATGACGCGTCGGATCGAGCGGGCGGCGGCGTTGCTGCGGCGGGGTGACGTCAGTGTGACCGAGGTCTGTTTCGCGGTGGGCTGTGCGTCGCTGGGGACGTTCACCACTCGTTTCACCGAGTTGGTGGGTATGCCGCCCGGGGCTTTTCGGCGTCGGGCGGCGGATGCGGCGGCCGACCCTGCCGATGCCGGGGGTGCGGTCGGTGACGGGGGGTCGGCGTTCGTGGTGGAGGGGATGCCGGCGTGTGTGGCGAAGCAGGTGGCGAGACCGGTCAGGAATCGAGAAGCCCCGGCCACCGCGCGGCCCCTAGCGTGATGGTCATGGCAATCACCGCTTCCCCCGCAGCCGACACGTCCCTGGCGTCCGTCACCCTCGAGGTGGCCGATCTCGAGGCCGCTCGCCGCTTCTACAGTGCGTTCGATGTGGACTCGTACATTCGCCTGCGGGCGTCCGATGCGTACTCCACCGGGTTCCGCGGTTTCACCCTGGCGCTCACGGTGTCCGGGCCGTCCACCGTCGACGCGTTCGTCGGCGCGGCCGTGGACGCCGGCGCCGCGGTGCTGAAGCCCGCCGCGAAGTCGTTGTGGGGCTACAGCGGCGTCGTCGAGGCCCCGGACGGGACGATCTGGAAGATCGCGACCTCGGCGAGGAAGGACACCGGCCCCGCCACCCGCGAGGTCGACGACGTCGTCCTGCTGATCGGCGTCGAGAACGTCAAGGCCACCAGGCGGGACTACGTCGGCCGGGGCATGACCGTGGCCAAGAGCTTCGGCGGCAAGTACGTCCAGTTCACCCCCGGCGGGGCCGGTCCCCTCACGCTGGCGCTGTACAAGCGCCGTGCCCTCGCCAAGGACCTCGGTGTCCCCGCCGATGGCACCGGCTCGCACCGCATCGTCCTCGGCAGCACCGCCGACGCCTTCACCGATGCGGACGACTTCGCCTGGGAGGCCGCCGCGTCGCCCGCCCCCGCACCGTCCTGACCCCCGGCCCCCACCCGCACGCCGACGGCGCATCGAGAAGGCCATCGCCACCCTGCGGGGCTGAAACCCGAGAAGCGAGCTTGCGCCGGACTTGGCCGCCGTCATCAGGCCGGTCAACGGCACTTTCGTCGCCGGCGACACCGCTTGGTGGGACGGGGCGCCGTCTGCGCGTCGGATTCGAAGAGGTTCGGGTCCTGGTCCTCGGACCTCATGATCGACCGAGTACCACGCCCGCTACGGAGGCAACGGCGTGATGATCTGCTTCGCGTGCGATTATCCGGCCGGCCCCGGCCCGCGCCGCCAATCCACGGCGGGCTCCAGGTCGTCGAGAGCCGGAACAACGCGAACGCTGTGCTCCACCACGGCTGGGACGGCGCCCTGACCGGACGGGGCAAGGAGCACGCCGAGACGTCGTTGCCGCCCCTGGATCCGCTCCGGTGCGCGCTCGCGCGCGTCGACATCCTGCCGGTGCAGCAGGTCGCGGCCGAACCGGCCGGGCGAAAAAGCTGAGCGACGAGGAGCGCGGCGCGACCCCGCCGCGCTGTCCCGGTCCAACGTCAACCCGTACGGAACCTTCCGCCTCGACACGGACGAGCGCCTCGCCCCGGGGCGGACCGCCGCCGTGCCCCGACCCCGAACCCCGGCAGACACCGACGTCCGATCGCGTACGGAGACACGATGCAGCACTTCCAGCACCTCACCGACCCCCGGATGAACGAGGCCGCGTGGCGGGCACTCGACCTGATGCGCGCCTACGCAGCCCGCGACCGCGCCGCGATCATCGAGCACCTCGCGAACCTGGAGCCGGACCAACTGGAGTACGCCGCGGGCGTGCTCATCACGATGTACAACGACACCCGCCAGGTCTTGAACGACACCGAGCGCCCGTGCAACCCGGCGACCGTGCGGCGGGAGGTCGAGGCGGTGGCTTGCCTCGCACCGGCCGAGCACGAGTTCGCCGTCGCCGTCACCGCCCTGCGCCTGGCCAACGGCGAAGTGAAGATGCAGGAGGTCGCGAACACGACGGAGATCCGCGACCGCATCCACACCGTGGCCGTCTACAGCCTCGCCCTCCAACTCGCTGTGTTCAGCCGCAAGGGAGTCCAGCGTTCGCTCGACGAGGCCGCGCGAATGAACGAGGCGATCGGCGGTCCACGGCCGTACAGCGTCGCGTAACGCGCTCGCTGCCACGCAGCGAGGCGGAGCGCACGAGAGCGCCACCGGGCATGGAAAAAGCGGGATGGCCCGCCTTCAACAACCGGTGTTACAGGACCCCTCGTGTCCGGTGGCGCCTCGGGACCCGGACTCGTCCGCTCGCGGCACTGTAAGCCGCCGCGCGCCGGGTGCTCGCCGCCGATGTGAGCTTCTCCCGGGCGAAGCAGGGCAATGGGTGGTTGTCGTACTGCAACGGCCCTCGATGCCCGGACTTTCCGGCTACGGAGTCGGTGGAGGAACTGTTCGCCTGTGACGGCGTCCGCGCTCGGCGGGATGCGTCCTGATGCTCCGGCCGGCGTGCGGCCGGAGCGGGTCCGGAGCGGTTCCGATCAGGCGTAGTCGGTGATCCACCCGCTGCAGGTCACACGGGTGCTGCCCTTACGGGGGTGTGCGGACGCTCGCGGGAATCGCGCTGCCCGGCGCGAGCCCGGATACGGCCGGGCCGACCCCGGTGGCCCACCGCAGACCCGCACCCGCGGCCATGCCTTTGTCCGTGGCCGTCGAGGAGGTCCGTTCCGGTGACGCCTGGGCGGTGGACGCGGGCGGTGGGGGCGGCCACGCGCCGGTGTTCCCCGGGTCGGCCGCCACGTCCGGACGGTGCGGGTCGCCTCTTTCGGCGCGGCGCCTGCCTTGATCGGCGTGGGTGGGGTTGCTGAGCGGGTCGGCCAGAAGCACGAGGTCGCTGACCGGTAGTGTCATCGCCGCCTCGCGCAGGGCGTCTTCAAGAAGGTCACCGCCGACGACCCGTGGGGTTACGGACGCTTCCTTGAGTGGGCGACATTTTGCCCACCCCGCCACACAAGTCACGGACATGCTTCGGACCGGTTCCGAAGTTCCGCCTTCGACCGGCACCACCCGGGATCACCATCCTGGACCACGAGACTCAACGCGGAACCGAGTGCGTCCTCGACGTCAACACCGACACGATGGGAAGTAGCGGAACCCACGAGCTCCGGCGTCGGGAAGCCGATATCGCATCCCACCCGCTGGGGCTCGCCTCGGCGACAGTGGGCAGGACGAGTGGCCACATGAGGCTGAGCGCCCCGTCGGGATGGCTTCTCCGGCACCGCCGGCTAGAGGCGGATCCCGGTGCGATTCGGGAGCGGTGCGTGGCGCCGTTTTGACGGATGCATGCGCCCGTTGGGTCCGCGCCGAGTCCGGGCCGGGAGGTCATGGGTTCCGACGGCTACGACGGCTACGACGGCTACGACGGCTACGACGGCTACGACGGCTACGAGAGCGTCGTCGATTCGCGCTCAGTGCCGCAGTCTCCTGAAGTCATTGGTTCAGTGATCAGGATTGTCCACGCCGGTTCGCGACCTTTCCTCACGTGACGTTCCGGGTGGCGTTCAGGCCGTCAGGTGGCGCGACATCCAGTGTTCGATGGCGTTGCCCGCGCGCAAGCGGCTGTCCGTGTGCAGGAACTCGTGGCCCTCGTCGGGGAGGAGCAGGATCCGTGCAGGGATGCCGCGTTCGCGCGCCGCACGCACGATCCGACGGGATTCGTCCGCCGGGACGTTGGTGTCGTGTTCGCCGTGAACGGCGAGAAAGGGCACGCGCAGGGCGTCGAGGCGGTTCATCGGGGACAGTTCCCGCAGGAGCTCTCGGTCGTGTCGCGGGTGACCGTACTTGACGGCGGCCGAGCGAGCGAGCCACGGCTCGGTGCCTGCGAAGAAGGTCGTCAGATCCGACATGCCGCAGATCGCGATGCCGGTGCGAAACAGTTCCGGATACCAGGTCAGGGCGGCGAAGGTGAGGTATCCGCCGTACGAGTGACCCATCACCGCAAGCCGGTTGGGGTCCGCCCATCCGGCCAGGACGATGTGTGCCGCGCAGTCGGCGACATCGTCGAAGGCGCGGAATCGTCCGCGGCCGAGGTCGGCGTCGACGAAGCGGCGGCCCGCTCCGGCGGAACCTCGCACGTTCGGCGTGAACACGTCGATGCCGCGGGCGAGCAGGCGATGATGCAGGGGGTCGAAGACGGGCCGCGCCTCCTCTTCGGGACCGCCGTGGAGCGACACCACGCACGGCGCGGCGCCGGCCTCGTCGCGGTCCGGGGAGCGGTAGTACCAGCCGGTGGAGGAGAGACCGTCCCGGGAGCGCACCCGCACCGGTTGGGGCACGACCGGCGCCGTGCCGTGCCCCGTGACGTCGGCACCGCGCGAGGACCACGGAGTGCGGGTGGGGCCGACCGCCTCGGCGCGAAGCCGCCACACGCCGGGGCGGCGCCGCGATCCGGAGAGCGCGATCCACCAACCGTCGGTGCCGGCCGGTGCCAGTCGGGTGATCACTTCGTGCGGCAGGGGCAGGGTGCGAAGGCGCGTGACGGCCCCCGATCGTCGCAGCGTGACGATCTCGGCTTCGCTGCGGCCACCCTCGTTCCAGGACAGTGCAGCCGTCCGGCCGTCGTTGGAGACCGACAGCAACTCCAGGTCGGCGTCCTCGCGTGCGGCGGCGACGTGCGTACGGGCGAGCGAACCGGTGGCGGTGAGTTCGACGCGGAGCAAAGCCGCGAACTCCCGGTCGGCGTCGCTGCGCAGCCACAGGGTGCGGCCGTCGGGGGCGAACCGGCCGATCCACGGGTCTCCGTCCGCCGCACGCAGGACGCACACCGATTCGGCGCGGGACGTGGACACGATCGCCGCTTCGCGCCGCCCGCGCGGCCCGCGGCGCAGCAGGGCCAGGCGTCCATCGGGCGACACGTCGCATACGCGCAGGGTCGCCGCGTTCTGCTCGGCGGTGATCAGGGTGGGCGAGCGGACGCCGTCGGGGTCCACGAGGTAGGCGGTCGACAGGCTTTCACCCGCTCGTTCTCCTGCCCCCCGCTCGGCGGCGGGAGCCCGGATCAGCCGACCGGGCGCCGGTCGTGCGCCGGTGCGGCGGGCACCGGGGGACGTGGCCGGTGACGAGGCGGCCGAGGCCGCCCGGGTGTCGGCGGTGGCGGATTCGGTGGTGACCGCTACCGCCTTTCCGTCGCGTGTCCAACATCCCAGGTAGGCGGAGCCGCCGGCGGGCGCGTCGGCGAGCACCCGGCGACCCGACCCGTCCGGGCGTACGCACAGCACGCGCGTGCGTCCACCTCCGCCGGTGGTCGCGGTGTACGCGATCCACCGTCCGTCCGGCGACCACGACACTTCGTTCACCGGGTCAAAGCCGGTGTCGAGCAGGTGCGGCTCGTCGGTGTCGGCGGCCGCGGTCCACACCTGGGGCACCCCGGCCCGATCGCACACGAACGCCACGTGTTCGCCGGTCTGGTCACCTGACGGGCCGCCGCAGGCGTGCGCCCGCGTCCACCGGTGAGCGGTGTCGCGTGCCCCGACCGCGTCGGGCAACGCCATGGCGACGGGCGCGTGCCCGGCAAGCCGGTCGCCGCCCCGCTCGCCTGGGCGGGGCCGGTGCGGGTCGGGCATCGTGTTCACTCGATTCCGTGGGTCTGGAGCCACATCTCCAACAGGGCCACCTGCCACAGCGTGTTCGCTCCGCGACGGGCACGATGGGTGTCGGGCGCGGTCAGCAGCTCGGCTACGAATTCGGGACGGAAGATGCCGCGTTCGACGGCCTGGGGCGAGGACAGCGCGTCGCGTACCCGCGCGAGCACGGGGCCCGCCATGTGGGTGATGGCGGGAAGTGGGAAGTAGCCCTTGGGCCGGTCGACGACCTCGACCGGGAGAACGCGGCGCCCGGCGTCCTTGAGGATGCCCTTGCCGCCTTGGGCAAGCTTGAGTTCGGGCGGACAGGCTGCGGCGAGCTCCACGAATTCGTGGTCGAGGAAGGGGACGCGTGCTTCCAGGCCCCAGTCGGCGGTCATGTTGTCGACGCGCTTGACCGGGTCGTCGACCATCATGACGTGCGTGTCCAGGCGCAGGGCCGCGTCGAGTGCGGTCTCCGCGCCCGGTGTGGCCATGTGGGTGGTGACGAGTTCGGTGGAGACGTCGTGGTTGGCCATCATGTGCGGTTGCACCATGTGGGACAGGTCGGCGTGTGATCGGTCGAAGTAGACGTCGGCGTACGTCTGCGGTTCGTGGTCACGCGGTACGGCGGCGAGGTCGGGGTACCAGCGGTAGCCCGCGAGGATCTCGTCGGCACCCTGCCCGCTCTGCACCACCTTGACATATTTGGCGACCTGTTCGGAGAGCAGGTGGAACGCGACGACGTCGTGGCTGACCATCGGTTCGCTCATGGCGGCGATGGCACCGTCCAGGGCGGCGGACAAGCGGTCGGACGGGACGAGCAGTTGGTGGTGATCGGTGTCGAAGTGCTGGGCGACGAGGTCGGAGTAGTGGAATTCGTCGCCGTTTTGACCTCCCTCGGATTCGAAGCCGACGCTGAAGGTGGCCAGGTTTTCCTGGCCGGCTTCGGCGAGGAGCGCGACGATCAGGCTGGAGTCCAGGCCGCCGGACAACAGGACGCCGACCTGCACGTCGGCCACGGTGCGTCGTCGTACGGCCGTTCGCAGCGAGTCCAGGAGAACGTCGCGCCAGTCGGCGGCGCTCATGCCGGCGTGCTCGGCGCGGCGGGTGTAGTCCGGTTGCCAGTAGCGGTGGTCGCGATACTCGCCGTCGGGCTCGACGACGCGGATCGTGGCGGGGGCGAGCTTGCGCACACCCGTCAGGATGGTGTGCGGCGTTGCCACGGTGGCGTGCAGGCTCAGGTATTGGTGTAGGGCGACGGGATCGATCGAGGTGTCGACGCCGCCGGCGGCGAGCAGTGCG
Source organism: Embleya sp. NPDC127516 (assembly GCF_044765325.1). NCBI lineage: Bacteria > Bacillati > Actinomycetota > Actinomycetes > Kitasatosporales > Streptomycetaceae > Embleya > Embleya sp. NPDC127516. The sequence continues at coordinate 33,547 of NZ_JBIWJT010000047.1, forward strand.
GGCAGGGACGAGGCGAATCGCAAGCGACCGGGCTCCTGGGCCAGGTAGAGCGGTTTGATGCCCAGGCGGTCGCGGGCCAGCACGAGGCGACCGCTCGCGTGCTCGGCGATCGCGAACGCGAACATGCCGTACAGATGCTCGACACAATCGGTGCCCCATTCGCGATACGCCTTGAGGACCACCTCGGTGTCGGAGGTGGAGAAGAAGCGGTGGCCCAAACCGCGCAACCGGTCCCGCAGTTCGCGGTAGTTGTAGATACAGCCGTTGAACACGCCGGTCAGGCCCGTCTCCGGGTCGGTCATCGGTTGCGCGCCGCGTTCGGACAGATCGATCACCCGGAGGCGGCGGTGGCCGAGTGCGATCGCGGCCTGGCACCACATGCCGCGGCCGTCGGGGCCGCGTGGTGCCAGGCGGTCGGTCATGCGCTGGACGCCGGCGAGGTCGGGTCTGGTGCCGTCGAATCGTATCTCGCCGCTCAGGCCGCACATTGCTTGTCTCCTCGGTTCGTGGTCGCTCGGGTTCCGGGTCGCGGGTGTGTGGTCGGAGGGCGGTCACCGCGGGTGAGGGCGATCAAATCGCCGACGGCGTCGGCCCAACGCTCGCGGGGCGCGTAGCGACGCAGCCGATGGGCCTCACTGCCGCAGGCGAGTTGTTCGTGGGCCAGAAGGTGCACGGTCGTCCAGTCGCTCAGGGCTTCCAGACGGGGCCGCAGTCGGGTCAGCATGCTGTGTACGACATCGGAGGCGGCCGCCGGTTCGTGGGTGAGCGGATCGATCAGCGCACCTTCGAGTCCGGAGCGGGCCGCGCGCCAGGTTGCCGCACGCAGCCATTCGGTGCGGGCGGTCGGCCAGTCGGTGCGGTCCTCGCGAACCGCCTCGCACGCGTCGACGACGAGGGCGCGAAACAGGCCCGCGACCAGGACGACGGTCTCCACGCGTGGGCAGGAGTCGGTGATGCGCAGTTCCAGGGTGCGCTGCCGAGCGGATGGCCGGACGTCGTAATAGACCATGCCGGGATCGCTGATGACCCCGGACCGGACGAGATCCGCGATGGCTTCGTCGTATGCGGCGGCCGACGCGAAGTGGCCGATGGGTCCCGCCGTGGGCCAGCGCTGCCACAACAGCGTGCGCCAACTGGCGTATCCGGTGTCGGCGCCGAGCCAGAACGGCGAACTGGCCGTGAGCGCGAGCAGCACCGGAAGCCACGGTGACACGAGCGCCGCCGCGCGCACGGCCGTGTCCCGGTCGGGCACGTCGACATGGACCTGGGCCCCGCAGATGAGTTGCTCGTCGGCGACGAGCCGATAGTCCCGGGCCATGTCGGTGTACCGGCGCTCGTCGGTGGCCTGGATGTCCTCGACGCGGGCCTGCGGCACTGTGCCGGCGGCCACGACGGCCAGACCGAGGGCGTCGGCCGCGTCGGCGAGGGTGCGACGGGTTTCGCTGAGGTCGCGGTGCAGCGCGTCCAGCGTCGGATGGACGGCGCTGTTCGTCTCGATGACGGACCGCCGGAACTCCTGGGTGTAGGTGTCGCTCGACAACTTCCCCAGTAGGGCGGGCGCCTCCGGCACCAGGCTTCGATTGTCGGCTCCGACGATATGGAATTCTTCCTCGACTCCCAACGAAACACGCACCAGAAGCTCCTTGCCATCAATAACCGGCACGATTCACCGCGGTCGTGTCCGCATAAACCCCGCGGGTCCGCGCGCGCCGGGCTCGCGTTGCGCGATTCGTGGTGGGCGCCTGCTGCCCGCATCCGACGGAAACAAGCCTCCCGCTCGCACGCCAGTCGTGTGACCTGCACCGCAGCGCCGGGCGGGCCGCAGGGCGAGGTGCTCCTCGGCTCGGTGACGAAGCGCGTGGGCCTCACCCGAATGGGGGATGGCCGATCGGAGGGTGCCGGGCCGTGCGACGCAAGGTGCTTCGTTCACGGGCTGCGACGCGCATAGGGCGCGAGGTGGAAGCACCGTGGGTCATTCGTGGGTGAGATTTGGTTGGGCCACCGGTGGTTTGCAGTTCGGGGGATTCAGGTGCAGGCCGTGCCCTGCTCCAACCGAGTTCATCAGCGCCTGTGACTGGGTGGTTGGGTGCGTTCGACCGGATGCCGAGAGTGTCACGTCGGGCAGGTGTCGATGAGCGCCGGACCGGACCCCCGGCGAATCCGAACCCGTCATCCGCCAGGGTCGTCGCTGCGCTGGGTCCAGCCCAGGATTCCCAGCAGTGCCCGCACGGCTCGATCACGGGTGCGTTCAGGTCGTAGCCCAACCCTCGCAGGTGGGGTGGGTCAGGGTGACGACGGCGCGGCCGAGGTAGCCGACCAGCGTCATGCCGGTCCAGAACCCGGCGTCCACGGCCCCGTATTCGGCCTCTGCCCGGGCAAGACGGCGCGCGGGCGACACGTTGGGTCGCCGTGCGCGTGAGTGACCGGCGCCTGGATCCGGGTGGCGCGGGGGCTGCCGCCTGGCCCGGTCGCCGCGGGGACGGCCGGGGGCAGGGGTGGTGTGGGCAGTCGGTGCGGCGGCAGGGGGCGGTGGGGCCGCCATGGATGGCCTCCATGGCGGGGCTCGATCTCCGCTCAAGGCGTTCTGGAGGCGTCCGGCCTGGTCCAGCCGGGCCTGATGAGTCCGGACTCGTACGCGGCGACGACCAGTTGGGGTCGGTCCCGGGCGCCGAGCTTGGCCAGAATCCGGCTCACGTGGGTCTTCACGGTGAGCGGGCTGACCACCAGACTCTCGGCGATCTCCTGGTTGGACAGACCACCCGCGACGAGGCCCAGAACCTCGCGCTCGCGGTCGGTGAGGGCGGCCAGATCGCTCTGATGGGCCGCGTGGTCGGGGCGGCTGAGCAACTGGTTGATCACGAAGGCGGTGGCAGAGGAGGAGAGCAGTGCCTCGCCCTGCGCCACCGTCCGGATGGCGACGAGGAGTTCGGCCGGTCTGGTGTCCTTGGCGAGAAAACCGTTCGCGCCGGCCCGGAGGGCCTCCAGAACGTTCTCCGTGGTCTCGAAGGTGGTGAGCACCAGCACCCGGACGCCCGCCAGATCCTCGTCGGCGGCGATCAGGCGGGTGGCCTGGATGCCGTCCATCTCGGGCATGCGCAGATCCATCAGGACGACGTCCGCCCTGTTGGCACGGGCGAGTTCGACGGCCTCTCGCCCGTTGGACGCCTCACCGACCACGGTCATGCCGTCCGCGGTGTCGACCAGCAACGCAAGCGCGCCGCGGACCAGTACCTGGTCGTCGGCGAGTACCACTCGTATGGTGTCCATGCCGTGCCTCTCCTCGGTTGTTGGGCGCCCGGCCGATGGCGGGCGTCGGTGCGTCATTCGGCGGCGGGCGATCCGACCTGCGGCATGGCCGCCGCCGGTCGGTACCGCTCGTGGTCGGGCAGGGGCAAAACGGCCACCACCTCGAATCCGCCATCGGGTCGGTCGGCCGCGGTGAGCCGCCCCCCGACGCTGTGCGCCCGCTCGGTCATGCCCAACAGGCCGAAGCCCGCGCCCGCGTCCGCCCGCCGGCGGACGCGGCCCACCCCGTCGTCCCGGACGCTCACGTCGACCTGCCCGTGGCCGTACTCGATCCGGACCAGCACTCTACGGGCCCTGGCGTGCTTGACGACGTTGGTCAGCGCCTCCTGGATGATCCGAAAGGCCGTCACGTCGTGTCCGGCCGGCAGCGGCGGGGCCGATCCCACGATGTCCACGTCGATCCGGGCGCCGGTGGCCGTTACCATGTCGGCCAGCTCCCCGAGCCGGGCCAGCCCCGGCAACGGCCCGTGGGAGGCCGGGCCGTGCCCGCGCAGTACGGCGAGCGTGGCCCGCAGGTCGGCGACGCCGGAGCGGGAGATCTCGGTGATGGTGTCCATGGTGCTGCGCAGCAGTGTGCGTGTCCGCGCGTCCAACTCGGCGTCTTGGCCCAGCAGATGGGCGGCTACGGAGGCCTGCACGTTGATCGCGGCAATGCTGTGGGCAAGCACGTCGTGCAAGTCGCGCGCGATCCGTATGCGCTCCTCGCCGAGCAGCCGCTCGGCCTCCTCGGCCCGGTGGACCTCCTCGCGGGCGTGTCGTTCGGCCACTTCCGCCCGGTAGGCCTGCTGGTAGCGGACGGCTTCGCCCAGCGCGAGCGCCAGCACCACCATCATCGCCGCGTCGAGTACGTCCGAGAAGTGCATCTGGGGTTCGGTGCCGACCAGCATGACCTGCACCAGGACGGCGACCACGGCACCGACCTTCACCGAGCGGCGCCGCTCACCCACCGCGGCCACGGTGTAGAGCGCGATCAGTATCGCGACCACCGGTGGTTCGTCCGCGTAGCCGCGCAGTTGGAAGACCGCCACGCAGGCGAGATTGACCACCAGGACGGGCAACGGGAACCGCCGGCGGACCGCCAGTGCCCCGGTCATCAGCCCGACCACGACGAGCGCGAGCACGTCGGGCCCGCGGGTTGCGCCGGCCGCGCCATCGGACAGTGCGAGGGCGGTGGCCGCGTAGGCGAGCAGTACCGCGGCCACGGCGATGTCGCGCAGCCGGAAGGCTGTGCGCAGCAGACCGGTCCAGTCGGTGGTCATCGTCTCTTCCGTCCGTCGGCGGGTCAGGTTGCTCGGCGCACGCGGGTGGTGTGGTGCTCTCGGTGGTGCGGATGGTGCGGTGGTGGGGCCTTCGGGACAGGGGCCGGCACGTTCGGGCGATCGAAGGCGATCGAGGGCGGCACCGGAGTACGCCCTCGACCGCCTTTTCGATTCCGGATCAGTTCCGGAGCTGCCGTTCCCGGCCGATCGGGGCGGACGCCTGCCCGTCGGTGTCCGCGGGGTCCGTACGCCGACCGAGGGCGCTCGGCCACCACAGGCTCGAGCCGAGCCGGAGGCCGACGGCCGGGACCAGGATCGAACGGACCAGCAGAGTGTCCACCAGGACGCCGAAGGCGACCAGGAAGCCCAGTTCGACCATGGGCACCAACGGCAGGGTGGCAAGCACGGCGAAGGTCGCGGCGAGCACCACGCCCGCCGAGGTGATCACACCTCCGGTCGAGGAGAGGCTGCCCAGGATGCCCCGGCGGGTGCCGTGCAGGAGGGACTCCTCGCGGGCGCGGTGCATCAGGAAGATGTTGTAGTCGACGCCGAGGGCGACCAGGAAGAGGAATCCCAACAGGGGAAGGCCGGGGTCGATGCCCTTGAAGCCGAAGACGTGCTCGAACACCAGCGTGGAGGCGCCGATCGCGGCGGCGAAGGAGACCACGACGGTGAGGATCAGTACCACAGGCGCCACGACGGCTCGTAGCAGCGCGCCGAGGATCAGGGTGATGACCACCAGCACCAGCGGAATGACGATCTTCTCGTCGCGGGCCGATGTCGTCGCGGTGTCCAGGTTCTGCGCGCTCGGACCACCGACGGCCGCCGCCGGGTCGACCCTGTCGACCGCCGCGCGCAGAGCCTTGATGGTCCGCCGCTCGGCCGGGCTGTCGGGAGCGTCCTGGGGGAAGACGGTGATCTCGGCATGCTCGGCGCCGGAACGCCCGGGAACGACCTGGCTGACGCCCTTGACGCCCTGGGCCGCCTCGAGCACGGCGTCCTTCTTGACGGTCGGTGCGATGACGGTGATCGGCCGGCCGCCGATGTCCGGGAAATGCCGGGTGACCAGGGTGAAACCGCTGACGGAGTCGGGCGTCTTGACGAACTGGTCCTGGCTGCGCAGGGGGCCGGGTCCGCCGAGCAGGCCGAGCGCGAGCGCGCCGAGGACGACGACCGAGCCGACGGCGGCGAGGTCCTTGTGGCGGGCGATCCATGCGCCCAACCTGTCCCAGCGGGCCTGCCCGGCAACGGCGCCGGTGACGCCGGCGGCCAGTACCTTGGGCACTCTCGGCCAGAACACCCAGCGCCCGAGCACCAGCAGCAGGGCGGGGAACAGGGTCAACATGGCGGTCAGTGCGCAGGCGATGCCGACGGCGCCGACCGGACCCAGGCCGCTGGTGCTGTTGAGGTCGGCGGCAAGCAGGCACAGCAGGCCGGCCGCGACGGTGCCCGCGGAGGCGATGATGGCAGGGCCGGCGCTGCGCAGCGCGACCAGCATGGCCCGGCCGGTGTCGGCCTCGGCTTGGAGGACTTCCCGGTAGCGGGCGACGATGAGCAGGGCGTAGTCGGTGCCGACGCCGAAGACCAGGATCACCAGGACGGCCGCGCTCTGTTCGTTGACGACCACGCCGAAGTTCTTGGCGAGCAGATGGACGGCGGCCATCGAGATCAGCGTGGCGCAGCCGACGGCGAGTAGCGGGAGCAGCCACAGCACCGGGCTCCGGTAGATGAGGATGAGCAGGACGGTCACCACGATCACGGTGGTGATCATCAGCTTTTCGTCGATGCCGTCGAAGACCGCGTCGACGTCGCCCTCGATGGCGCCCGGGCCGGTGACCTTGGTCTCCAGGCCGGCCGGCCGGTCCTCCAGAAGCTTGCGCAGCGCGGGCAGGTACTCGGGAGGCTGCCCGGACGCCGTGCCCACCGAGTGGGCGAACAGCAGGGCCTTGCCGTCCCCGGAGCCCTGGACCCGACCGGACGAACCGTCACCCTCACCGGTGGTCTTGTCGCCGTCGGCGCCGAGGGTCTGCGCGCCGTTCCCACCGGCCGGGGTGCCCGGAGCACTGTCGGTGGGTGGGCCGGGGTACTTCCGATCGAGGACGGCAAGGTGACGCTCGGCCGTGGCGCGGTCCTCGGCGGTGATCCCCGCAGCCCGGTGGTAGACCACGACGAAGTCGTTGACCCCGCCGCCGGGGAGCTTGTCCTCCAGCGCGGCGACCGTGGTGGACTCGGCCCCGGAAGGCAGATAGTCGACGACCTTGTCGGACTTGACCTTGTCCAGGCCGGTCGCGAACTGTGCCAGTACGGCGACCGCGGCCACCCACAGGCCTATGACCGCCCACGGGATCACTCGGCCGATCGCCCGGCCACCGCCCACACGGCTCGCAGGCTGTTTCTTCCCTCGCGCCATGAAAACCCAACTCTCCTGTGCGACAACCTGCTTGATGATCGAAACGCCCGGACTCGCGGTTCGGGCGGGGCCGCGCTGCCGGGCCGGGCACCAGATTCCCGGAATCGGGGTCGGTGGATCGTCGGCCCCGGGATGGCACCTGGCCGTACTCCCCGGGAACTACGACGAGGCGCGTGGTACAGCCGGGTCAGTACGGCCGATCGGTAGCGGTGCGAGCGGGGAGCCGTGGGAATGGGGTGACTTTATGTCTTTCGTCGAGCGCGAGAGGACGCGTTGAAGCCCGCGGTGATAGCGGGTGGGCCGGTGCCGGTTGCTGCTGATCCCGCCGGAGTCGCGTGGTGCGGGTTCGGGTGGTGCGAGGCGGTCCGGACCGGACCGGCGAAGCCGATGCGTGGGAGGTGCTCGCTCCGTATGTGGCAACGGGGCGGTGGACGGCCGTTGTTGCCGCGGTCGAGTTGCTGGAGGGCTGGGGTCGCATTGACGAGGCCCTCGCCCTGCTCCGCCCCCGGCAGATCATCTCGGTCAACGGCCGAGACCAGCTCGCCGACCTGGTTGGCCCGGTGTCGGTTTCGGCGAGGGCGGCGGTCTCCGCGGGGTGGAGTCGTTCGAGGACGCCGATGACGGCGTCGCGCGGGGTGTGTGGGTTCACCGCGAGTCGGGCCAGGGCTGCGACCCGGCCGCCCTGGTCCCAGCCGAGTTCGGGCCCGGGTCCTCGACCGGGTCCGCTGTATCGGTCGTCCCAGGCTCGGACGACGATGGTGGGTTGGGGAAGGCGGGCGAGCCGCTCGCACAGCGCGGTCAACTCGCGGGGTTTGTCGCCGACCACGGCGAGGTCCTGCGCGAGCCGCTCGACGCCGTGGTCGGACAGGTTTCGCGCACTCGCCGCCGCTTCCTCGTCGGCGCCCACCCGCGCGCCGATGGGGCGACCCGCCGTCGCACCCCTACCGCCGATCGACGTGGTCGTGTCCCTCGGCGGGGCCGCCGCCAGGCTCGCCGGGTGGCCCCGGCGTAGGGTCGCTCGGATCGAGGGGCGCCGGATCGGCTGCGCACCGGCCGCGGGGCGCTGGTCCGTGGTGGGGTCGGGTCGTCGATGTCGGCCCAGACGGTCTTGCCGGCTCGGTGTGCCCGGACGCCCCAGCCGGTGGTGACCGTGTCGAGGATGTGCAGGCCGAAGCCGCCCTCGTGGTCGGGGCCGGTGTCGCGGCGCGTCGGCATGCGGTGACGGTGTCGGTGACGGACGGCCGTACGCCGCGTCGGGTCCGGCGCAGGGCCAGTCGTACCTCTCCGTCGGTGTGCCAGGTGCGCGTTGGTCAGCAGTTCCGAGACGACCAGGACGACCGCCGCGACACGGTCCTCGTCCCAGCCCCAGCCGGCGAGCGTGCTCGGCCCCGCGTTTCGTGCCCGCTGCGAGGCACCGGTCTGCCGTGGCACGCGCCACCGCACACAGGGTCCACGAGGGCGAAGCGTGATCTACCTCTTCGGTGGACGGGAGGGTCGCGGGTGCCCTTCGGCGCGATATCGGTGCCGGATCCCGGGATTCCGACGGCCGAAAGCGTGCCACCGGGCGGACGGGCAGACGGTGATCCTCGACTCCGGCTGTGGCCTGCCCGCTTGTGCGCCCGCAGACCTGCCCCACCATCCGGATTCCCATCCCGACTGTCCGAGTGGATCGGCGGCTCGGCGTACCACCGAGCGGTGGCAGCCCACGCCGGCGCGGTGGACTCTCGAGTCATATGCCGATCTGGACGGAGGCGGACGTCATGGCCACCACCAGGCACTGGACCGTGGACATTTACCTGAGCGAGAAGGCCGTCGACGACCCCGACGGTGGTGGAACGGCAATGACGCATGCGGAGGCGCGGCTGCGCACCAACGACACCACCGGACCGGGGGGCCGTGGCGCCGCCCGCAAACACCCCGCCGACCCGGATGTCCCGGAGATCGGCGACGAACTCGCCGCGGCACGGGCCCTGTCGGACCTCGCCCATCAACTGCTCCACGCGGCTGCCGAGGACATCGAGGCGGTCACCGGAAAGTCCACGGCGGGGCAGCCGGCGGCGAGTTGGGTCGACCCCGCGCGGTGAACCGGATCCCCCGAGGGGCCCGCCGCGCCGCGCCCACGGCGGGGAGAAGTTCCACCGGCAGGTAGGTAGGTGTTCACACTTCGCGTGAGCGCCGCACGACTGATGACTTCTCGCTGTCCCGCTTCATCTCGGTCACATGAGGCGGCATCGACGCGGGGCCTTGGACGGGCGTTTGACGACGCTGCTGCCGAGTCTGCACGGCGGGCTGCATCCCGGTGACAGCGATGAAGGCGGCGTTGGGTGGAATCGCGCGTTCCAAGCGGTGCTGGACCCAGCGCCCCACGTCCGCGGTTTCGCCGGCGTAGGTGAGAACCGCACCGATCAGAGGCTTCAGTATGCTGGTACTTCGGGCGATGACCTGGTCGAGCGACGCTCGATGGTGGACGGCGGTACCCCGCACGGCGTGGTCGGCATTCGGAAGCACCACCGACGCCTGGGAAGCCCCGTACGCCGCCGTGGCGATGGGCAAGTCTCGGTCGACATCGGCGGATACGGATTTCCCGACTTCGGCCTTCCAAGCGTCCGACAGACTCCGCATCTCGCTCGGCGTGCAGCCGAATTTCACTGCCGCAAGAGCCAGATCCTGGATTGGATCACCCTCGCTCAAGCCCTGGAAGTCCAGCAGTTTGATGCCCGTCGGGCGAACACCCGCGGAGTCGAACTGCACAAGCACATTGCCGTAATGGAGGTCATTGTGCAGAATCCCCGGTCTGCGCCTCGTGAACGCCCGCGCGTCGTCACGCAGTTGACTGAACAAGGAGGTGGTCATCCCGAACTCGGCGAGCCGCGGATCGTTCGAGGGGTACCGTACCGCCCGGACATGGGCAGCCCGATCGAGCACCGAGACCACCGAGTCCACGCGACCATGTCGACGTACCTCCGCCGGTACGCGAAGCGTGGACAAGTCCGCGAGGGCGCGCGGCAAGTTGTTCAATATCGTGGCACGCGCCAAGGCGTCGACTCGCATTCCGTCGTTGCTTGCGGCATGTGAACCGGAGATATATGACGTGACGATCAGACGTTCGTCCTCGTGGTGGAGCAGCCGAGCCGTCAGCCCTGGGTACTGAGCGTTCACCAGGCGCAGCGCGTTCGGGGTGGAGAGAATCTCGAAGGGTGCGAGCACCGGTCCACGGGGCTCGTGGTACTCGGCGCGGACCTGTGCGACAACCGGACCGATCGAGGTCATCCCGACAATGCCGGCGCTTTGGGCGCCGCGCCCGAGACGCAAGCCGTCCAGGAAAATTCCTCGCCGACTCACGCGTCGGTACGCAGCGTCCTTGACGCTCGACGGCAGCGTCGAGCGGTCCAGTAGTTGCGTGAAGAACGTCGACGCGTCCGCTCCCCGGTCGAGTCCCGGCGACCAGCGCGTCCGCGCCTGATCGATCTGCCGGTGTATCGACTCGATGTCGGCCTCCGACAACGCACTGTGCCATTCAACGGTCGTTGTGCCGGTGTGCGCACCCGACCGCTCTCCCGCGCTGCCGCCCCGACCGGTCCCGGCCGTCTGATCACCTGCCATCGTGGCCACCGAACCCATGCGCGGGTGCGACGTGGGCGGGCAGGCCTCGGAGGCACAATGGCACCCGCCGGCGCGGTGCGCGCGGTGTGCGCGGTGCGCGCGGTGTGCGCGACGACAGCATGGTGGGCCGAGGGCAGAGCGGAAACCGGGTAACCCGGGCTCTCACATTGGCTGGATCGACGGGCTGCACGGCGTGAGATGCTCCGATCTGGACTCCGCGGTCGCCCGCCCGGACCGGCGTGTCGGCGGCCCATTCGCACGAACCAGCAGAGCAGATTAGCGGGGGAGCCCCAACAACGCCACCAGGTCCGGGCCCTCCGCATTCGGCTTCACCTCGGGATCGGCCACCGCGGTCTCGACGATCTTGTTCAGCGCACACGGCACCAACGAACTGCCCGCCGTGGTGCGGAAGACCGGCGCGATTCGATTCTCGCGCGCCGTCACGGTGACGGACCGCCTGATCCGCGCGTCCCGGTCGCCGATGATCTCCTGACGCAGCACCGTGGTGTGGGCGCCGGGCGCGAACCGCCCGTCCTCGGGCGCGGCGCCGGTGTCCGGGATGGACATGTACGCCGCGTACCGCGCGCACGTGGAGCGTGCCGGGTCGCCGGGATCCGCGAGCACCGCTCCTCCATCGGCGTCACTGGCCACCGGTTCGAGTTTCGGGAGCGTGTCCCGCGCGGGGTCCGCGGTCGCCGTGGCCGGTGGATCGCCGACGCGTGCCCAGGCCTGCGGGACCGCCGCGGGGGAGCGGCACACGGCAACCGCGGGCGTCGTCGCCCCCGAATGCGGCGACGCCCCACCCACCGAACACACCGTCTACGACGCCGCGTCGCTCACCAAGGTCGTCGCCACCTGGCCGCTGATCGGCCGCTCCCTCGACACCGGACTCCTCGACCTCGACACCCCGGTACGCGCCTACCTGCCCCCGATCACCGGCGACGCCCCCGGCGCCGGCGCCACCATCCGCCGACTCCTGACCCACACCAGCGGACTGCGCGCGGAAACCCACCTCGACCGCTACCGCGGCAACCCCGCCCCACTCGCCGAACTCCTGTGCCGCGAACCCCTGGAAGAACCCCCGGGCCGCCACCGCTACCTCAACCGGGGCTTCATCCTCCTCGGCCCGGCCCTCGCCCACATTCATCGGCGACCCCTGCACGAACTCGCCGCCGAACTGTGGACCGACCTCGGCATGACCGACACCACCTACGGACCCGTCACCCGGAGCCCACACGTCGCACCCACCGAACAGCGCCTCACCGGGGCACCCCGGATCTGGGGCGGCGTCCACGACGACAACGCCGCTCTCCTCGGCGGCATCGCCGGCCACGCCGGCGTCTTCACCACAGCGGCCGACCTCGCCGGCTACGCCGAACACCTCCTCGACCCCGAACACCCACTCCACGCCTGGCTCACCGCCTCCAGCACCCCCCAGGCACCGGTCGAACCCGGCCTCGACCGAGGACTCGCGTGGCTCATCGCGGACGACGGCGACGTCGTCTACCACCACGGGTGGACCGGCACGAGCCTGTACCTCGCCCCCACCACCGGCCGCTACATCGCCATCTGCACCAACGCCGTCTACCACGGCCCGCCCAGCCCCCGCCTCGCCCCACTGCGCACCCTCGCCCGCAAGACCCTCACCACCACCTGACCCCTTCACCACCTCGGAGGCTCACCATGGGTGACCTTCTCGCCGACCACACCACTCTGCGCCTCGGCGGCCCCGCCGACCGTCTCCGCATCCACACCGACCCCACCGCCTGGCCCGACCTCGCCGCCGAACTCCCCGACCACCTCTGGGTCCTGGGCGGCGGCAGCAACGTCCTGGCGCCCGACACCGGCCACCGGGGCACCGTCGTGGTCATGGCCACCCGGCACGCAGAGCTACATCTGCGGCGACCTCGCCGCGTCCCGGCGCGACGGCCACGAGAGCCTCGCGCATTCTCGGGAAATCGGCGACGAGTGGGGGCAGCTCCAGGCGATGGGGATGCTCGGCAGACTCGCGGAGGTCGCGGGTGACTACTCCGAGGCAAGCCGGTGGCATCGCGAAGGGCTGCGGATCGCCGAAAACCTCGGCCTTTGGACCGACGCGTCGACCCGATGGTCCGAACTCGGCAGAATTGCCCTGCTGACGCAGAACTACGCACTGGCCGAGCAGCATCACGAACGTGGCCGACTGCTCGCCCTCGAACAGGGCGACAAACCGGCCCAGGAATTCGCCGAAGTGGGGCCGGCGCTGGGAGCTCGGCGGCAGGGGCGACTCGACGACGCGGAAAAGTATTTGCGGACCCGGTTGGAATGGAACCACCGATTCGACGCCGACAACGGCACAGCCCTGCTTTCCGGCCGAACTCGGCTTCGTCGCCGAACTGCGCGGGCACGCCGAGAAGGCCATGAAGTTGCACAGCGAAGGTCTGGAAGCAGCCGGCCGCACGGGTGATCCGCGAGCCGTGGCCCTGGCCTTGGAGGGGCTCGCGGGCGCGTCGGCACTCGCCGGCAGACACGGGCACGCAGCGCGGCTCCTTGGGGCGGCCACCGAAACCCGGGCTTCGGTGAGGGCACCATTGCCACCCGGAGAGCGCGGCGACATCGACAGGATCTCGGCCGCCACCCGGGCGGCCCTGGGGGGACACCCAGTTCGCCGCGGCGTTCACTCAAGGCGCCAACCAAATCCGAAACGAACACGACTTGTATCCGATTGTGGACAATCCGTGGGATTCATCGTCCGGGCAGTCCTGATCCGGTGGATCGTCTGTGGTGACGTGAGGACAACCGACCGATACGGAGCGGGAATTCGTCGGACCGTACCTGCCGATCGGTGCGTACCGTCCGTATCCCGCCCGGCTGCGGCTGCGGCTGCGGCTGCGGCTGCGGCAGCGGTTCGGGGTGAGGTGGCGGCGCCGCGCCTCCCGCTCGGCGTGGGCCACGACGTAGGAGCGGATCGGGAGCCTCCACCTCGCGGTTACGGACCGCCAACACCAACTCCAACAACCCGGCGCTGGTCCACCCGCGCAGGAAAACCCAACACCACCCACATCGGCCTGAACACCACCCACCGTGATCCGGCTGCGGACAGGCGCGGCGCGCATCGGGAACCGCACGCACTCGGGCCGGGTGCGCTCGCACGCGTCGTCGGTCGGTGCGCACCAACCCGCAGACCTTCGCACGGGCAGCCCGAGCATGCCCGGGTCGATCGCGGGCAGTCGTCCGCCGGGAGCCGCATCCGGCGGCGCCGTTTGCACGACTGACGAGTGAGGTCACGCCATGCCGCCCCTCCACTTGGCCGCCGACGACCCCACTCCCTTCTGGCCGGTGGGAGCGATCATCCTCACCGTCATCACGGTCATCAGCTTGTCGATCGGGATCTGGCGAATTCGCAGGATGAAACAGGGAAAGCGGTACTAACCGCCATGCCTGGACCGACCCGTGAGGTGGCCAAGGCCCTGCTCTTCGAGGCTGTCGCCGTCAACACCCCCGCCCTTCCCGCCCACCGGGCGGGCACCGCACCGCGACCCTCCCCGGCGCCCGGCACCCGGCGCCAGGGCGGGCACGCGGGCCTACGGGATCCACGTGGACTTCGTGAGCGGCTCCTCCGGCCACCTGGCTGTCGACGGAGTCCGGTCGCTGGACGAGGAGATCGGCCGTTCCGTACACGACTTGTCGCCCGAGGGCCATTGGCTCCATCGCTTCTGGGACCGGGGGCTCGAACCCGGGATGTGGCCGGCCTGCGAACTCGCGTACGCGGCCTTCATGGGCGGCGTCACCATCTATGAGGCCGCCCAGGTGACGGGACCGCCGAACCGCTGGGTCGAAATCCCTTTGGAAAGTCCCCTATTGGAGTAGCGATCGTGAAGTGGTGGTTGCCGAGGATGTCTCAAGTGCCCGAAGTCCGTGTCACAGGTGTCGGGGGAGCGGCCGGTGGTTTCGGCCAGGGGTGTCCGTCGTGCGCGGCGTCCACGGGGCGTCCCGCTTGTGGATAGTCGTGGTATTCGTCCTGGATCAGTCCTTCGTTGACCCACCGGCCGCGAACGGCACCGGTGAGGTTCTCGGCGGTCCTCAGCGCGTCGAGAGGCTCGTCGGATGTGGCGAGCACGAGCCCGAAGTGCTCTTCGCCGTCCTCGCCGTGGAACGACGGGAACTCCGCCGGATCACAAAAGCTCTCGTGGCCGACGTCCTCACACGCGTGAAGGATGATCTCGTATCGACACCGGACGGGCCGGATCTCGACGTAGTGGATGCCCAAACGGTCGGCGGCTCGAACCGGACCGAGGAACTGCTCGACGGGCCGGCCGCGGCGCAAAGCACCGCAGGCGAAGGATCTGCCAGGTAGCGCATGGCGGAGAGGGTAGAAGGCGTGGCGGACAGATGGGCCAGGCCGTTCGCCGGCTGAAGCGCTCATCCGCCAAATCACGATGACAACCGGCTTGCGCGCCGGCGGTGCACATTGCCTCCGGCATGGCCCCCGGCCACGACGCCACCGCGATGCTCATCACCCGCGGACTCGCCGAGATCACCCGCCTCGCCGTCGATATGGGCGCCCACTCCCGCCGGACTCGCCGGCCTGGGCGACCTGGTCGCCACCTGTTCCTCGCCCCTGTCGCGTAACCGGACCTTCGGCCACCACCTCGCCGACTGGTGTACGTGGGATCCGGCGGAGAGCGTCGGGGCCGCCCTACACCTCCTGGTGCCTGTTGTCGGTTCGCTGTCCCCGACGATCGGGTCTCGACCGGAGTCCCCACGGCACCCCCTCCCGGTCCGCTGGTCTACCCGCCGACGGGTGGCACGTCGTCGTTGGCGTCGAGACCGCGACGAAGCAACACGAACAGGCGTTCTGCGCCGTCCCGGCCTCCCGCCGCCTCCCGCAGCCGGGCCAGGTTCGTCAGCGCGGTGGTGTTTCCGGCGTCGGCGGCTTCGTGGGCGATGCGTTCGGCGCCGCCTCGGTCGCCGGCCTGCTCTCGCAGTCGGGCCAGGTTCGTCAGCGCGGTGGTGTCTCCGGCGTCGGCGGCTTCGCGGTACAGGCGTTCTGCGCCATCCCGGTCCCCGGCCTCCTCCCGCAGCCGGGCCAGGTTCGTCAGCGCGGTGGTGTTTCCGGCGTCGGCGGCTTCGTGGGCGATGCGTTCGGCGCCGCCTCGGTCGCCGGCCTGCTCTCGCAGTCGGGCCAGGTTCATCAGCGCGCTGGTGACTCCGGCGTCGGCGGCTTCGCGGTACAGGCGTTCGGCGCCGTCCCGGTCCCCGGCCCTTTCCCGCAGCCGGGCCAGGCCCGCCAGCGCGGTGGTGTCTCCGGCGTCGGCGGCTTCGTGGCACAGGCGTTCGGCGCCGTCCCGGTCCCCGGCCTTCTTCCGCAGCCGGGCCAGGTTCGTCAGCGCGGTGGTGTCTCCGGCGTCGGCGGCTTCGCGGTACAGGCGTTCGGCGCCGTCCCGGTCCCCGGCCTTCTCCCGCAGCCCGGCCAGGTGCGCCAGCGTGATGGTGTCTTCGGCGTCTTCGGTGTCGGTGAGTTCGCGGTACAGGCGTTCGGCGCCATCCAGGTCCCCCGCTTCCTCCCGCAGCCTGGCCAGGTGCGTCAGCGCGTCGGTGTCCCCGGTGTCGGCGGCTTCGCGATAGAGGCGTTCGGCGCCGTCTCGGTCGCCGGCCTTCTCTCGCAGCTCGGCCACGTACGTCAGCGCGGTGGTGTCTCCGGCGTCGGCGGCTTCGTGGCACAGGCGTTCGGCGCCGTCCCGATCTCCCGCAGCCTCCCGCAGCTTGGCCAGGTACGCCAGCGCGTAGGGGTGTCCGGTGTCGGTGGCTGCGTGGCACAGGCGTTCGGCGCCGTCCCGGTCTCCCGCGGCCTCTCGCAGCCCGATCAGGTACGCCAGCGCGTCGGCGTCTCCGGCATCGGCGGCTTTGCGGTACAGGCGTTCGGCGTCGTCCAGGTCGCCCGCCTGCTCCCGCAGCACGGCCAGCCGCGTAAGCGCCTCGGTGACTTTGGCGTCGGCGTCTTTGAGGGCGATGCGTTCGACGTCGTCCAGGTCGTCGGCCTCCTCCCGCAGCGCGGCCAGCCGCGTCAGCGGGTAGGTGTTTCCGGTGTCGGCGGCTTCGTGGGCGATGCGTTCGGCGCCGTCCCGGTCCCCCGCCCGCTCTCGCAGCCGGGCCAGGTGCGTCAGCGCGTAGGTGTCTCCGGCGTCGGCGGCTTTGCGGTACAGGCGTTCGGCGTCCTCCAGGTCGCCCGCCTGCTCTCGCAGCTGGGCCAGGGTCGTCAGCGCGTAGGCGTTTCCGGCGTCGGCGACTTTGCGGTACAGGCGTTCGGCATTGTCCCGGTCCCCCGCTTTCGCCCGCAGTGCGGCCAGCCGCGTCAGCGCGGTGGTGTTTCCGGCGTCGGCGGCTTCGTGGGCGATGCGTTCGGCGCCGTCCAGGTCCCCGGCCTGCTCCCGCAGCTGGGTCAGGTGTTCCAGAGCGTGTGGGTCTCGGGCGTCGGCGGCTTTGCGGTACAGGCGTTCGGCGTGGCGCAGCCGGAGTCTTTCGCGTGCGGCGTCGGCGAGGTTGCGTATGTCGTCGGTGGTGTGGGCGTGGTCGTGGGCGGCGGTCCAGAACGAGGCGCTCGGGCACAGGCGGCTGCGGGTGTGGCGTGCGTGTTGTTCGAGGTAGTCGGCGAGGCGGTAGGTCGCGCCTTCGTCGGCGGTGTCGCGGGTGCGGCGTCGGGGGCGGATGCGGGTCAGCGGCGCCCTCGCGCCGTGGACGCCGGCGACGTTGGTCGCGTAGGCGAGGGCCTGTTCGAACCAGTCGTCGGTGAGGGCGTCGGATTGGTGGTCGGTGAGGTAGGCGTCGGCGGCGTCCTCGAGGAACGCCTGGCGCAGGGCGGGTCCGTGGCCGAGGCGGCGGGCGTCCATGGCGGCCTCGATCACGGCCCGCGCGCCGGCCGGGGCGAGCTTGTAGCGCTTGAGCAGCGCAAGGGCGCCCGCGAGGAACTGGGTGATGCGTCCGTCGTCCCCGCTGGTGAGGGCGTTCGCCAGTCGCGGGTCCTGGCTCGCTCTTGCGCGGAGGGCCGCCAGGTCCGCACCGGTGAACGTCTCGGGGACGTGGAGGTCGGTGCCCTCGAGCAGGGCTCGTGCCTGCTCGTGCGGGTCCGGCCGGTCGGTGGGGGGCCGGGTCGTGAGGGTGATCCAGTACGGGTCCGGCCACAGCGTCGCCAGGACCAGGACCGGCGCGCGAGAGCGGTCGCGCAGGAGTTCGCGTAGTTCGGCCGCGACGCGTTCGCCGATCCCGGCCGGTTCCAGGTAGAACTGGGCCTCGTTGAGCCACACGACCGTGCGCGGCCCTACGGCGGACAGTTCGGCCACGGCGGCCTCGGGACGGCCCGGAGCGATGGGATGCCACAACCGCCACCCGTCCGGCACACCTTGCAAGGCTTCCCAGCAGGCGCGGGTCTTGCCGGTGGAGGACCCGGCCACCAACGTCACCATCACGCTCTCCCCACCCGCCGCGCGCCGCACCGCCTCGCCCAGCACCCTGTCGTGGTCGCGCGCGACGTACGCCGGCAACACCGGCAACCGATCCCGCGCGTGCTCGGGTGCGTCGATCGCCCGGTGCACCTCCAACGCGAACGCGTCCGTGAAATCCCGAACCGGCCGACCCACGAAACCCCCGCCCCCGGACGCAGGTTCGACGGTGCGCGTCGTGTGGGGGCGTCCGGCGGGACGGCGCTCGCGCACCGCCTCGCCGCGCCGCCGCTCCCACGCCGCGACCGGTGTCGCAACGTAGGCGCGGTCGCGCCGGCGGGCCTCGTGCTCCAGCCAGGTCACCAGGAACGCGAACCGCACCGGATCGGCGGGCACGGCGCGTCCGTTGAACCAGTCCCCGAGCGAGGTGGTGTTCAACTCCACCTCGGGCTGTTGCAGGGCGCCCTGGTGGACGAGTTTCTCGTAGGTGGGCGACCCGGCCCGTTTCCACAACTCCCACAGCGACCGCGCCAGTTCCGTCGCCTTGCCTCCCGCATCGCCCGCCACGAACCCCGACCTTCTCGCGTTGTCCGGTCCGGATCCGGTCCGGACGACCACCGGATAACCCGCGCACCCGGCCTCAGCAGCCTAGAGACGGACGACCGGCCCGGGGACCGTCGCCGGATAAACGTCCGTGAGTGCTCGATGGGGCGACATGAACCCGCCCGGGGTTCACACCCACTCGGGGAGACCACCGTGAACGACGACCAACCCACCAACGCCCCCACCGTCGCGACCCGAAGCCGCCTGATGCGCGCCGCCCGCTCCCTCGCCGCAAGCGCCACCCGCGGCCTTGCCACTGGTGCCGGCAGCGCCACCGGCACCTGGATCATCTGGTGGATCACCCACCACTGATCCGGGGCCGAACCACCGTCGAACCGGTATCGACGCGGTGAGGGAGCCGGGGCGCGGGGAATCGACCCCGCGCCCCGGCTCGCGATCTCACCCCGAACCTCACACCTTCACCATCGCACCGAGCTGTCGTTGGCGGATGTGGCCGGTGGTCCCCCGCGATCCGGTCGCGTTCGTCGTCGGTTTGTGGGTTCCGGGGTGTGTGCCGGTGCCGGTTCCCGGCGAGCGGGCCGGTGACGGAACGCTGTGGTCGACGGCCGGCGGCGCGCAACCAGGCTCATCACGTCGGACCATCGGGCGATTCCCTCCGCCAGCGCCCGGTTGTGGGAGGAACTGCTCAGATGCTGTTCAACACCAGGACCGGATCGGTGCACGGACGCGGACTCGCCCGCACCGTCGGTCATCCCCACGCCGCGAAACGAGAACGCGAACGTCCCGTCCTCCAAGGCTGTACCGGCGCTTCGCACGGGCGAGTTCGGCACGAGCGCGTCCCCTCATATGGGCACGCGCCTGCGGAGGAGTCCCACACGCCGCGCCCCGGGCGGAATTCCTACCGCGCACCGAAGCAAACAACAAACCGATCGGCGGTCGATTCACCCCTCCAGGCGTATGGCGCCACCTGGCGATTTTCCATGGGCACCGACGTCGAGGCGTGGCCCACGCACCGAGTTCGAGGAGTCCGAGGAGACCGGCTCGACGAAGTTCAAGGAGACGACCCTCGCAGCCGGCGCGGGTCGGCTTCGACCTCAACGGACGAACACAAGGACCGGTCCCGGGCCTTGGTGCATATCGAGTCGCCCCGGCATCGGCGATCCGGTGCGCGTGCGGGGTCGGTCGGGTCACGGCCGCGCCGGCGGCCGGCCGCGCAGGGTCTTCCACTTCGCCAGGGCGCCCGCCATCTCCTGCTGAGCGAAGGCGAAGAAGTCGCGCATCTCCGCCATCCGGGCGCCCGCCTTCGTGTCGGGGCCGCCGAGGGGTTCGATACCCTTGTCGGTCGCGGCGATGAGCTGGGCGAAAAGGTGCTGCTTGGTCGCGGTGCCGGTGTACCAGGAGTCGTCGGGCAACAGGTACAGGTCGCTGCGTGAGCCCAGCACCGATTCGCGGGCGACCAGGCCGACCTGGGTGAGGTAGCGGACCGCGCCCGAGATCGCGGCGGGGCTCGCGGCCAGTCGGTCGGCCAGCTCGCCGGCGGTCAGCCCGCGCTCCTCGGCCGCCATCAGGGTGATCAGTACGCGCGCGCTCATCCTGGGGAAGCCCCAGTCGGCGAACAGCATCGCCATCTGTTCGACGAAGTGCCGTGCGGCCTCCTCGTCGCGGCCGTCCGCCACGCTCACCAACTCCTCCGCCGTCGTGGTGCGCCACTCTCGCACACCCATCCGGATGACCTGTGTGCATTACATTATGAAGCTTCACAAACACGTGAAGTAACTGTAGCATCCGGGGCGTGAACGCAATCGATGTGATCCACACCTCAGGACTGCGGAAGCACTTCGGACGGGCGGTCGCCCTCGACGGCCTGGACCTGCAGGTGGCACCGGGTGAGGTGCACGGATTGCTCGGGCCCAACGGCGCGGGCAAGTCCACCGTTATTCGCGTCCTGCTGGGCCTGCTGCGCCGGGACGGTGGCATCGCCACCCTGTTCGGCGGCGACCCGTGGCAGGACGCCACGGCGCTGCACCGCAGACTCGCCTACGTGCCCGGCGATGTCAGCCTGTGGCCCAACCTGAGCGGGGGCGAGACGATCGACCTGCTCGGCTCGATGCGCGGCGGTCTGGACAAGGGGCGGCGGGACGCGCTCGTGGAGCGGTTCGAGCTGGACCCGAGGAAGAAGGGCCGGGCCTATTCCAAGGGCAACCGCCAGAAGGTGGCGCTCGTCGCGGCGCTGGCCTCCGAGGCCGAACTGCTCATCCTGGACGAGCCGACCTCCGGCCTCGACCCGTTGATGGAGGCGGTCTTCGGCGCGTGTGTGTCCGAGGCCAAGAACCGCGGCGCGACCGTCCTGCTGTCCAGCCACATCCTCAGCGAGGTCGAGGAACTCTGCGACCGGGTCTCGATCATCCGCGAAGGCCGCCGGGTCGACACCGGCACGCTCGACGAGCTGCGCCACCTCTCGCGCACCACCATCACCGCGACCGTGTCCCGGCCGGTGAGCGGCCTCGACACCATCGCCGGCGTGCACGACCTCCGGCTCGAGGGGCTCTCGGTGCGCTGCCAGGTCGACCCGGACGCGCTGGAAAAGGTGCTGCGCGTGCTCACAGACGCGGGTCTGGGGTCGCTGGTCAGCCGGCCGCCCACGCTCGAAGAGCTGTTCATGCGCTACTACTCCGGGGAGCAGCGGTCCGGTCAGGCGCAGCCCGGCGAACGGCAGCCCGGGGCAAGGCAGTCCGAGGAACGGCAGTCCGTCGAAAAGCAGCGCGGCGAGCAGCAGTCCGAGGTCAAGCAGTGAGCGGCGGCAGCCTGGCCGGCCTGCGCGAGCTGTCCAAGCTCGCCTCCCGCCGCGATCGGATCATCCTGCCCCTGTGGGCGTACGCCCTGATCGGCAGCGTGGCCTCCACCGCGTACAGCATCAAGGGGCTGTTCCCCGACCAGGCGTCGCGGCAGACCTTCGTCGACGGGATCGGAGCCGCGTCCGGAGCGGCCGCGCTCTACGGGCGGATCACGAACACCTCGCTCGGCGCCATCACCACCTGGCGCTCGGCGGTGCTCGGCGCCGTACTGGCCGCGGTGATGTCCATCCTCCTCGTCGTCCGGCACACCCGGGCGGAGGAGCAGACGGGCCGTCAGGAACTGGTCGCCGCGGGCATCGTGGACCGGAAGGCGCCACTGGTCGCCGCGCTCCGGCTGGTGCTCTCGGTCAATCTCGGCGTGGGCGTGGTGATCGGCGCGATCCTGCCCGTCTTCGGCCTGCCGGTGGCCGGTGCCTTCGCCCTCGGCCTCTCGATGGCGGCGTGCGGCATCGTCTTCACCGGCGTCGCCGCCGTCTGCGCCCAGCTCTTCGAGGCCTCGCGCACCGCGAACACGGTCGCGCTCACTCTGCTCGGCGTCTGCTACCTGGTGCGCGCGGTGGCCGACATGAGTCACGGCGCCACCGGGCTGCTGTGGGCCTCACCGATCGGCTGGACCGAGCAGGTGCGGCCGTACGCGGGCGACCGCTGGCAGGTGCTGGCGGTCCCCGCGGCCGCGGCCGCCGGGCTGATCGCGCTGGCGCTACGGCTGCTGGATAGGCGGGACTTCGGCTCCGGTGTACTGCCCGCCCGACCCGGACCCGCCCAGGGGGGCGCCGACACCCGCGGCACCTTCGGTCTGGCCTGGCGGATGCACCGCGGCGCCCTGCTGGGCTGGGCGATCGGCGTCCTGACGGCGGCGCTGGTGTTCGGCTCCTTCGTCCGGGACGTGGACGTGCTCACCGGCAGTGACCGGGTGCAGCGGATCATGTCCGAACTCGGCGGTTCGCAGAACATGGCCGACGCGTATGTGTCCTCCGTCGTGGGCGTGTTCGCGATCATGGCGGCTGTCTTCGCGCTCAGCGTGATCGTGCGGGCCCGCGGCGAGGAAGCCGCCGGCCGGATCGAGCTCATCTTCGCCGGCACGCCGAGTCGCGCGCGCTGGCTGCTGAGCCATCTGGCGTTGGCGGTGGCCGGCGCCGTGGTGATCCTGGCCGCCGCCGGATTCGGCCTGGGCCTGTCCGCGGGGCTGGGCGCGCACGACGTGGGACGGATGTCGGGCAGAACCTTCGGCGCCGTGTTCGCGCAACTCCCGGCCGTCCTGCTGATCGTGGCGCTCGCGGTACTGGTGTTCGCCGCGTTCCCCCGCTGGACGGGCGTCGGGTGGGGCCTCCTGGGTCTCTTCGCCTTTTTGACCCTGGTCGGCCCGGAGTTGAAGGTCAGCCACTACGTGCTGGACATCTCGCCCTTCGCGCACGTGCCCAAACTCCCCGGCAACGCGGTCGCCGCGACGCCGCTGGTGGTGATGAGCGCGCTGGCGCTGGTCGGACTGGCCGCGGCCCTGGCCGCGTTCCGCCGCCGCGACCTGCTCGCGTGACCGGCATACCGAAGCCCGCCTGAGCCCTTCACCTTCGAAAAGAGCACGGCGCCAAGAGGCGCCCGGCCGGGAACCCCGGCCGGGTGCCCGCCGGTCCGTCCTACACGCCGATCGCCTGCGTGTGCGGCCCGGTGAACAGCGCGGAGGCCAACTGCGCCCGGTCGTTGACTCCGACCTTGCGGTACATCCGGGTCAGGTGCTGCTCCACCGTGCTGACCGTGATGTAGAGCAGTTTGGCTATCTCACTGTTCGTATGCCCCAGCGCGACCAGGTCGGCGACGCGCTGTTCCGCATCGGTGAGCAGCGCGGCCGGAGCCTTGGGTTCGGTGTCGGGCTGGTCGCGGTCCGTGGGAAGGAGCCTGCTCAACGGCTCCGCCTGGCACTTGTCCGCGATGATCCGCGCCTGGGAGCCGATCACCCGGGCCCGCCGCGTCTCGCCGACCGCGTTGTACATGTCGGTGAGGTCGGCCAGCGCGCGCGCCAACTCGTAGCGGTCCCCGCTCTCTTGCAGCGCGTCGACGGCCTGCCGCAGCAGCACCAGACGTCTGCGCGGCTCGTGCGTGGCCGCCAGCAGCCGCAGCGTCGCCCCGCGGGTGCGCGCCGAACCGCCACGCTCGCTGCGGCTCAACTGCTCCTCCAGGAGCGCGCGGGCGCGGTCCCGCTCACCCATCCGCAACCACGCGTCGCCCGCGTCGTTGCGCCACGCGATCAGACCCGGCACGTCCATGCCCCAGCGCGTCATCAGCTCACCGCAGCTCTGGAAGTCCGCCAGTGCCCCGTCCCAATCCCGGACCGCCATGCAGTACCGCCCGCGCGCGTGCAGGTAATGCAGCCCGGATCGGCTCTGCAGCATGGTCTCGGGTATCGGCAGGTAGAGCAGTTCCGCGGCCTCGTCCTCACGCCCCATCGAGGTGAGCGCGATCATCATGCTGGCCAGCGGAGAGCCGACGGCCGGTCCCCACTCACCGGTGGGCACGACGTCGAAGGAGGCGGTCGAGTGCAGGACGGCTCCGGGCAGATCGCCCAGGCGGATGCAGATCTCCGCCCGCAGCGCGTGCAGCCTGGCCTCGCTGCCCGGCTCGCCCCGCTCCTGCGCCGCGACGATCAACTCGTCGCAATACGGCCGCGCCAGCGCGGGCCGCTCCGCGTAGGTCAACGCGAGCAGCGCGCACTCGATCGTGTCCAGGTCGGTGCCGTGCAACCGGCTGCCGTGCAGGATCCTTTCGGCTTTGGGTACCGCGCGATGGGAAGCCTCCTGGGTCAGTACCGAGTCGAGCACGGTAGCCGCGTCGTAGCGGCGGCGGCTCTCGGTGGTGGAGGGCGTGCCGCAGAGTTCCTGCGGGTTCTCCTCGGTACTCGGCAGCAGCCCCAGCAGCGGGGTGTACGAACAGCGCATCCACAGCCGGGCGGCACGCAGTTCCATCACCGTCTCGGGGCCCGAGCACCGATCCGAGTCGGTCAAATGTTTCAACGCCTCGGTGGCGGCCTCGAAACGACCGTCCCACAGCAGCGCTCTGACCACGGCCAGCGTCTCCCCGCTGCCCAGACAGCCGGTATGCACCGCCTGCAGGAGGCCGGGGATCTGCTGCTCGGCGATGCCGGGCCCCATCCGTCGCTCCACGCGCAGCAAGGCCACCCGAATCCGGGCCAGTTCCTTCCGGTTTCCGCTCAGCGTGCAGGCCAGGCGCAGGTATTCGATCGCCTTGACACCCCGACCCTCGGACAGCGCCGACGAGGCGGCCGCGTCGAGCGCGGACACCGACCAGGACGTACGCAACCCCTGTCCCGCCAGGAGGTGTTCGGCGACCACGGCGGCGGACGCGCCTTCGGCGTAGCGCAGTTCGGCCGCGTCCCGGTGCAGTGCGGCGGTGGCCGCGGGGCCCAGGTCCGCCAACACCGCCGAGGCCGCCCCGGGATGCCGGAAGCGACCCTGCTCCAGCAGACCCGCGGTGTCGAGCGCCGCCAGGCACCGCGTCACCTCGCCCGCCTCCAGGCCCAACAGTCGGGCGATCGGCTCCGGCGTACCCAACACGGCCAGTGCCCGGGCGACCGGCTCGGCGGGTGACGGGCTCCGGTGCAGACACGAGAGCATCGCCCGCGTGTAGCCCGCGGTCGACGCGGCGTGCCCACCGAGGCGGCAGTCCTCGAGGACCCCGTCGAGCAGCAGCGGATTGCCGCCGCTCACCCGCAGCGCCCACACCGCGGCCCGCTCCGCGACGCCGGTGCCGAGCCGGGCCGCCGCCGTATCGCGCACCTGATCCAGGTCGAGCGGCGGCAGCCGGACCTCGCGAGCGTGCGGCAACCGAAGCAACTGCTCGACGAATTCCGCGCATCGGTCGTCGGGAGGGTCGCCGTGACTGAACACCGCGAGCAGCGGGGTGTTGTGCATGCGGCGTGCCAGATAGGCGAGACAGGCGATCGAGGCCGGGTCGGCGTGTTGGACGTCATCGACCACCAAGGCCAGCGGCCGGGGTCCGGCCAGGCCGAGCAGAACCCCGCACAGGGACTGGACGATCTGGGCGTCCACCGTGGACAGTCGCGCCGGCGATTCCCCCGGCGATGCCGTCAGGTACGCCCTGCCGATCGCCAGCAACTGGTTCACCTGCTCGCCGACCGGGGCCGACGGCGAGGCTTCCTGGAGTAGTTGGGCGATCACCCCCAATGGGATGCCGGCCTCGGACTCGGAGGCCACGGCTGGGAGCACCAGCCCACCGGCCGCACGCACCTGTTGGGTGAACGTGGCCAACAGTGTCGTCTTGCCCATGGCCACGGGGCCGCTGACGACGGCGATCCCGCTTTCGCCGACCAGCGATCCGGCCAGTAGACCGGCCATGATCGCGCTCGCTTCCGAACGCTCCCGCGCGCTCACGTTCCGGTCTCATCGCGGACGGCGCGGACCCACACGGGGCTGTCTCGGGTCCGGGTTCTGATGAGCGGGGTCAGTCTCGCGCACAGGGTGTATCGGCTCTCGATGGTCTCCATGTACCTTCCTTCACGCTAGTGATGGGGACACGAAAACGCCGACGGGTGCCACGCTGCCGCACCGAGGTTCCGGTGCCCGACTGCGCAGCCGGCCCTCGACTGCCTCGACAGAGGTCGCGTTGTGGTCGCTGGGGGTTACCGTGAGATCACAGTAGCAGGGCTATCGGGGCCGTTCGAGGTTCCTTGACGTAAGCCTGATGTGGGCCGAAACACGTCCGCAGATCGGGTATGTCGCCCATTCCACCGGCCGGTCGGCCGGTCCGGCGCCGCCGCCGGTCACCGGCGCGCGGCATCCGTCCCACCGCGCCCCCGCATTGCTCCCCTTGAGCTCCCGTGCAGGTCAACCCCCCATCGCGGTGTGCCCCGGGGTGGTTAGGGGTGGCAAACAGGGGTGGTGCCCGATCGGCAGGTGATCGAACACTGGGACGTGTGAGAGCGGCTTCTCGGTTCGGCGGTCGGCGGTGACGCAGGCGAGCCGCCGATCCCGCGCGACGCGGCCTCGCGGACCGCACCGTTTCACCGGCGAGGGGCCGACCGGTCCGGTCTCCGCGCCCGCAACTTCGCCGCTGCCCTGCCCGGAAGGAGTCGGCGTGCCCGACGAGGTGACCCGCAAGGCCCTGGCGCTCGAATACTGCCGCCGGATGAACGCCGGCGATGTCGAGGGCGTCCTGGAACTGTTCGCCCCCGACGTGGTGTTCGAGGACCCGGTCGGCTCCGGCGAGCAGGTGGGCCGGGAAGCGCTGCGCGCGCACATCACCCGGGCCGTCGTCGACGACCGCGCGCAGGAACGCCCCGGCACACCGGTGGCCGCCCACGACGGCGAGACCGTGGTGCTGCCGGCCACCGTCGAACTGCGTCCGCGCAGCTACCCGAAGCGGATCTCGATCTCGATCATCGGCATCGTCCGCTTCCGGGAGGACGGCCTGGTCAAGGACTTGCGCGCGTTGTGGGGCGACACGGACATGAAGGTGCTCGGCTGACCGAGCCGCCGGCCACCCCGGCCCCGCGACGCGCGAACCCGCGAAGCAATCGCCGGAGACCGCGACACCCCGCCGACAGGAAGGATCACGAGATGACCGAGGTTCCGGCCGCGGCCCAGCCGTTGCCCGTCACGCGCACCACGCCACTGGACCCGCCGCCGGAGCTGCTGGAGCGTCAGCGCGCGTGCCCCGTCGACCGGTTGCGCTATCCCGACGGCAGCGAGGGCTGGCTCATCACGGGGTACGACCAGGTCCGTGCGGCCCTGGCCGACCTGCGCTTCAGCTCGCAAAAGGACCTGCTGCGCTCGCCGATCCAGGCGCAGGAGCCCACCCCGGCCAAACCAGGGTTCTTCGTCTACACCGATCCGCCCGAGCACACCAGGTATCGCCGCCTGCTCACCGGCCTGTTCACGCTCCGCCGGATGAATCAACTGGCCGAGCGCGTAAGGGAGATCGCCGACGACGCGCTGGACGCCATGGCGGAGGCCGGCCCGCCGGTCGACCTGGTGCCCGCCTTCGCCCTGGCCGTCCCGTCGCTGGTGATCTGCGAACTCCTGGGCGTCCCCTACGAGGACCGCGACGTCTTCCAGCACAACTCCACCGTCATCCAGGACACCAACACCCCGATCGAGCAGGCCTACGCCGCACTCGAGGCGATGCAGAAGTACCTCAGCGGACTGGTCGAGCGGCGCCGCGGCCCCGAGCCCTCCGACGACATGCTCGGCGGTCTTGCCGCGCACGAGGAGCTGACCGTGGAGGAGGTCACCAACATCTGCTTCCTGCTGCTGGCCGCAGGGCACGAGACCACCGCCAACATGCTCTCGCTCGGCACCTACGCGCTGCTCACCAACCCCGATCAACTCGCCATGCTGCGCGCGGGCGAGACCACGATGGAGAGCGCCGTCGAGGAGCTGATGCGCTACCTGACGGTCAATCACTACGGTCCGATCCGCGGCGTCCTCGAGGACTTCGAGTTCGAGGGCTGTCCGATGCGGGCCGGCGAGACGGTCACCCTGTCGGCCTTCGCGGCGAATCGGGACCCCAAGCACTACGCCGACCCCGACCGCCTCGACTTCGCCCGCGGCGGCCGCGGTCAACTCTCCTTCGGACACGGCATCCACCAGTGCATCGGCCAGCAACTGGCCCGGATCGAGATGCGGATCGGCTTCGAGGCCCTCTTTCACCGCTTTCCCGGACTGCACCTGGCCGTACCGAAGGAAGAGGTCCGGATGCGGGACACCATGCTGATCTACGGCGTCGCCTCGATGCCGGTCGCCTGGTAGCCGGGCCGATGCGAATCGACGTGGATCGCGAGCAGTGCTGCGGCGCCGGGATGTGCGCGCTGGAGGCACCGGAGGTGTTCGATCAGGACGAGACCGACGGCCTGGTCGTCCTGATCCTGGCGGAGCCGCCCGGCGAACTGCACGAAGCCGTCCGCGAGGCGGCCAGGCTCTGCCCATCGGGGGCGGTCGAGCTCGCCGAGTAAAACCCCGGCCCCATCGGGCGGGTCGTGGGCAGGGCCGCCGCGAATCGCCGTATTCGACGGCGCGGCCCAAAACGGCAGTGCGTCAGGGAAGTGATCGGCAAGCGCCTCCGGGAGGACCCGGCGGGCCTGCGGCGGGCCACAACCGCGACCGGCTGAGAACTGAGGGGCTTGACATGGTACGTGGGGACCGTCCCGGCATCGAAACGTCCGCGAACGGGCATTCCGGTCCAAGCCGGCACGAGCCGATCGCCGTGGTCGGCATTTCGTGCCGGCTGCCCGGCGTGCACGGGCCGGCGGATTTCTGGCGGCTCCTGCGCGAGGGCGCCGACACCATCGGGCCTCCCGCCGCGGATCGACCGGGCATCGGCGGCGTGTCCGGTCGGGGGTCCTTCCTCGCCTCGGTCGACGGCTTCGACCCGTCCTTCTTCGGCATCTCCGGGCGCGAGGCCGCCGCCATGGACCCCCACCAGCGCCTGATGCTGGAACTGAGCTGGGAGGCCCTGGAGGACGCGGGCACGGTGCCCGCCACGCTGGCCGGCACCCGAACCGGCGTGTTCGTGGGTGCCTTCTCCGACGACTACTCGCTGCTGCTCCAGGCCGACGGCCCGGACGCGGTGACCGCGCACAGCACCACCGGCCTGCACCGCAGCATCATCGCCAACCGCGTCTCCTACTTCCTGGGTGCGGGCGGCCCCAGCCTGACCGTGGACACCGGCCAGTCCTCCTCCCTGGTCGCCGTGCACATGGCCTGCGAGAGCCTGCGCTCCGGCGAATCCGAGACGGCCCTGGCCGGCGGGGTCAACCTGATCCTGACCCCGCAATCCACCGACCGCATGGAGCGCTTCGGCGCGCTGTCCCCGGACGGACGCTGCTACACCTTCGACGCCAGGGCCAACGGCTACGTCCGCGGCGAAGGTGGCGCGGTGCTGGTGCTCAAGCCGCTGCGGCGCGCGCTCGCGGACGGCGACCGGATCCACTGCCTCCTGCGCGGCAGCGCCGTCAACAACGACGGCGGCGGCGCGACGCTGACCGCGCCCAGCGTGACCGCGCAACAGGACGTGCTGCGCCGGGCGTACGAGCAGGCGGACGTGGACCCGGCCCGGGTCGGCTACGTCGAGTTGCACGGAACCGGCACCAGGCTCGGGGACCCGGTCGAGGCCGCCGCGTTGGGCGCCGTCCTGGGAGCCGCCCGGAACGCCGATTTCCCCCTGCCGGTGGGCTCCGCGAAGACCAACGTCGGCCACCTGGAGGCCGCGGCCGGGGTGATCGGCCTGGTGAAGACGGCCCTGGCACTGTCCCACCGGGAAATCCCGGCCGGCCTGAACTACGCGGAGCCCCATCCCGACATCCCGTTGGCCGAACTGCGCCTGAAGGTGCCGACGGAGCCGACCGCGTGGCCGGCCGTAGCGGGATCGCGGATCGCCGGGGTGAGCTCGTTCGGCATGGGCGGGACTAACTGCCACGTCGTGCTGTCCGAGGCCGAGGTGGACACAACCACCGGCACCGGAGCCGGAGTCCCGGCTTCGGCCGCGGGGGCCCTGCCCCTGGTCGTCTCCGGCCACACCGATCAGGCGTTGCGCGCACAAGCCGGCCGACTCGCCCGCTTCGTCACGGACCGGCCGGACCTCGGCCTGCCCGACCTCTCCTACTCGCTCCTGTCGGCACGGTCCTCGCTCGCGCACCGCGGCGTAGTGATCGCGGGCGGCCGGGCCGAACTGGTCGAGGGCCTGAGCGCGCTCGCCGCCGGGGAACCGGCGCCGGGCGTGGTGACCGGGGTGGCGCGATCCGCCGGCCGCACGGTGCTGGTCTTCCCCGGTCAGGGTTCGCAGTGGCTGGGGATGGCCGCCGACCTGCTGGACTCCGCACCGGTCTTCGCCGAGCGGATCGCCGACTGCGAGGCGGCGCTCGCGCCGTACGTCGACTGGTCGTTGACCTCGATCCTGCGCTCGGAGTCCGACGACTGGCTGGAGCGGGTCGACGTCGTACAACCCGTGCTCTGGGCGGTGATGGTCTCACTCGCCGGGCTCTGGGCCTCGTTCGGCGTGCGGCCCGCCGCGGTGGTCGGCCACTCCCAGGGCGAGATCGCGGCCGCGTGCGTCGCCGGCGCGCTCTCGCTCGACGACGGCGCGAAGGTCGTCGCGCTGCGCAGCAAGGCGCTCCTCGACCTGTCCGGCCGAGGCGGCATGGCGTCGGTCGGCGTCTCGGCCGACCGGATCACCGAACTGATCGCACCGTTCAAGAAGCGGCTGTCGGTCGCCGCGGTCAACAGTCCGGCATCCGTCATCGTCTCGGGCGAGCCGGGCGCCCTGGACGAACTCCTCGCCATCTGCGCGGCACAGGGAATCTGGGCACGGCGCGTCCCGGTCGACTACGCCTCGCACTCCACCCAGGTTTCCAGGATCCGCAAATCCCTGCTGCGAGCCCTGGCCGGGATCGAGCCGCGCACCTCGCACACCCCCTTCCACTCGTCGGTGACCGGCGAACTCCTGGACACCGCACGCCTCGACGCCCAGTACTGGTACACCAACCTGCGCCAGACCGTCCGCTTCGAGGACGCGATCAGGACCCTGCTCGCCGGGGGACACGACGTCTTCATCGAGTCCAGCGCCCACCCGGTCCTGACCACGGGCATCCTGGAGACGATCGAGGACACCGGGTCGGACGCCGTCGCGTTCGGAACCCTGCGCCGCAACCACGGTGGTTCCGAGCGCTTCCGCACCGCCCTGGCCGAAGCGCACGTGCGCGGCGTCACGGTCGACTGGCGCCCGGTCCTCGGGGCCGGGGCGCGCCGGGTCGACCTGCCCACCTACGCGTTCCAGCGCGAACGCCACTGGCTGGGCGGCACGACCGAGACGCCCGCCGACACCGGGCCGACACGGTCCGCGTGGGCCGACCGCCTTGCGGGGCTGCCCAGGGAGGGCCGGGAACAGGCCGTCCGCGACCTGACGTTCGCGCACGCCGCGACCGTGCTGGGGCGTCCCGCGCTCGGGCCGGCCGACGTCGAGCAGACGTTCAAGGACCTGGGCCTGGACTCGCCGAGCGCCGTCGAATTCCGCAACCGGGTCAACACCGACGCCGGGCTTCGGCTGCCGACCACGCTGGCCTACGACCACCCCACGCCGGCCGCCGTCGCGCGCCACCTCGTCGCGCTGGTCGTCGACGCCGCGCGGGATCGTCCGGGCGTCGACCCGGCCGCCGCCCACAGTCCCGGGCTCGACAGCGGGCCGGAGCACCCGGCCGGACGGCCGACCGACGACGACCCGATCGCCATCGTCGGCATGGCCTGCCGACTGCCCGGTGGGATCGGCTCACCGGAGGACCTGTGGCGACTCGTGGCCGCGGGCGGGGACGCCATCACGCCGTTCCCCGAGGACCGGGGCTGGGACCTGGCGGGACTGTACGACCCGGAGGTCGACTCCGGCTCGGACTCCTGGAAGGTGGGCACCAGTTACGCCCGGCACGGCGGCTTCCTGGCCGGCGTCGCCGACTTCGACGCGGGCTTTTTCGGGATCTCGCCGCGTGAGGCGCTGGCGATGGATCCGCAGCAGCGGCTGCTCCTGGAAACGTCTTGGGAGGTCTTCGAGCGGGCCGGCATTGACCCGGCCGCGCTGCGCGGCAGTCGGACCGGTGTGTTCGTCGGCGCGATGAACCAGGACTACGGCGCGCGGCTGGACGAGGCCGCCAACGGCTCCGAGGGCTATCTACTCACCGGGAACACCGGCAGCGTCGTCTCCGGACGCCTGGCCTATACGTTCGGCTTCGAGGGGCCCGCCGTCACCGTGGACACCGCGTGCTCGTCGTCCCTGGTGAGTCTGCATCTCGCCGTGCAGGCACTGCGTGCCGGCGAGTGTTCGATGGCCCTGGCCGGCGGCGTGACGGTGATGTCCACACCCGGCATGTTCGTCGAGTTCAGTCGCCAGCGTGGTCTGTCGCCGGACGGTCGGTGCAAGGCGTTCTCGGCCGCCGCGGACGGTACGGGCTGGTCCGAGGGTGTGGGTGTGCTGCTGGTGGAGCGGCTGTCCGACGCGCGGCGCAACGGCCACCGGGTGCTGGCGACGGTACGCGGCACGGCGGTCAACCAGGACGGCGCGAGCAACGGCCTGACCGCGCCCAACGGCCCCTCCCAGCAGCGGGTGATCCGGCAGGCGCTGGCGAGTGCGGGACTGTCGGCCGCCGACGTCGACGCGGTCGAGGGCCACGGAACGGGTACGACGTTGGGCGACCCGATCGAGGCGCAGGCACTGCTCGCCACCTACGGGCAGGGCCGGCGCGACGAACAGCCACTGTATCTCGGGTCGTTGAAGTCGAACATCGGTCACGCGCAGGCCGCCGCGGGCGTCGCCGGGGTGATCAAGATGGTCATGGCGATGCGCGAGGGCGTACTGCCGCAGACGCTGCACGTCGACGAGCCGTCCCCGCACATCGACTGGTCCGCGGGCGCGGTGGAGGTGCTGACGCGGGCGCGGGAGTGGCCTACAACCGACCGTCCGCGCCGGTCCGCGATCTCCTCGTTCGGGATCAGCGGTACGAACGCGCACGTGATCATCGAGCAGGCGGACGGCGAGCCCGCGCGGCCGGTCGCGGGGGCAGAGCCGGTACCCGCCACCGAGGCGGCACCCGTCACGGAGTCGGCGACGAAGTCCCTTACGGAGCCGACTCGGGGCGGGCCGAGCGCGCTGCTCCCGTTCGTCGTCTCCGGGCGGGGCGAGCCCGGCCTGCGGGCGCAGGCGGCCCGACTGGCGCGGTTCGTCCGGGACGAGCCCGAAGTCCCGTTGTCCGACCTGGCGGCTTCGCTGATCGCGTCGCGGTCGGTGTTGGAGCGCCGGGGCGTCGTGCTGGCCGCCGACCGGGCGGAGCTGGCGTCCGGATTGGCGGAGTTGGCCGAGGGGGAGTCCGTACCGGATAGCGCGCGGTCCTCGGGTCGGACGGTCTTCGTGTTCCCGGGGCAGGGATCGCAGTGGGTGGGGATGGCTGCCGCGCTGCTGGATTCGTCGCCGGTGTTCGCGGAGCGGATCGCGGAGTGTGCGGCGGCCCTTGCGCCGTTCGTGGACTGGTCGTTGGAGTCGGTGCTGCGGTCGGAGTCGGAGGATTGGCCGGCCCGGGTCGACGTCGTGCAGCCCGTGTTGTGGGCGGTGATGGTGTCGCTCGCCGAGCTGTGGCGTTCCTTCGGGGTCGAGCCCGCCGCCGTGGTGGGGCATTCGCAGGGGGAGATCGCGGCGGCGTGCGTGGCGGGGGCGCTGTCGCTGCCGGACGGCGCGAAGATCGTGGCGTTGCGGAGCCGGGCCATTCTCGCATTGGCGGGTTCGGGGGGTATGGCGTCGGTGTCGCTGCCCCCGGCCGGCGTGGCGCAGTTGCTGGCGCCGTTCGACGGTCGGGTGTCGGTGGCGGCGGTGAACGGTCCGGCGTCGGTGACGGTGGCCGGTGAGTCGGCCGCGTTGGACGAACTGCTCGCGGAGTGTGACGCGCAAGGCGTGTGGGCGCGTCGGGTGCCGGTGGACTACGCCTCGCATTCGGTACAGGTGGAGTCGATCCGAGATCGCCTGCTGGCCGAGTTGGCCGGTATCGAGCCGAAGGCGCCGACGGTGCCGTTCTATTCGGCGGTGACGGCCGAACCGCTGGGGACGACGCGGCTCGACGCGGACTACTGGTACACCAACCTGCGTCGGACGGTTCGTTTCGAGGAGACGATTCGCCTGCTGCTGACCCAGGGTTTCGACGCCTTCGTCGAGGTGAGCGCGCACCCGGTGCTGACCACGCCGATCGAAGGTACGGTCGAGTCCGCCGAGGCCGCAGCGGTGGTTCTGGGAACGTTGCGGCGGGGGGAGGGCGGCCTGGCCCGGTTCACCGCCGCGCTGGCGGAGGCGTATGTCGGCGGGCTCGCCGTGGACTGGTCCCCACTGTTGGCCGAGCGGGTTCGTGACAACGGCACGGTGGCCGTCGACCTGCCGACATATGCCTTCCAGCGCCGGCGGTACTGGCTGGAACGCACGGCGTCCACCGGTGACGCGCGCGGTCTGGGCCTGGCCGAGGCGGACCATCCGCTGCTGGGCGCGGCGGTGCAACTCGGCGGTGGGCAAGGGGTGGTGCTGACGGGCCGACTGTCGCTGTCCTCGCACGCCTGGCTCAGGGATCACGCGGTCGCCGGGACGGTGCTGTTGCCGGGCGCGGCCTTCGTGGAACTGGCCATCCGCGCCGGGGACGAGGTGGGCTGCGGCCGGATCGCCGAACTCGCCCTGGAAGCACCGCTGGTGATCCCCGAGCACGGCGCGTCGCAGATCCAGGTCGTGGTCGGCGCGGCCGAGGCCGACCGGTCCCGGACCGTGAGCGTCTTCTCGCGGAGCGCGGACGAGTCCGCGCGACTCGGCTGGACCCGGCACGCCGCCGGGATCCTGGCCGAGCGCGGATCGGCGCCGGACGTGGCCTTCGCTGCGGGCGCCTGGCCGCCGATCGGTGCCGAGCCGATGGATCTCGACCACTTCTACGCCGACCTGGTGCCGAGCGGCTACGCGTACGGACCCGCGTTCCAGGGCCTGCGCGCCGCCTGGCGGGTAGGCGAGGACATCTACGCCGAGGTCGCGCTGCCCGAGGACACGGCGGCGAGCGCGGCCCGCTTCGGGCTGCACCCGGCGCTGCTCGACGCCGCGCTGCACGCCGCTCTCGCGCACGGCGGCGACGGCGCGGCGGAGCACGTGCGACTGCCGTTCGTCTTCAAGGGGCTGACCCTCTTCGCGGGCGCCGCGTCCCACCTGCGGGTAAGGCTGTCGTCCGTCGGGTCGGACACCGTCCGCGTGACGCTGGCCGACCCGACGGGGGAACCGGTGGCCTCGATCGAGGCGCTGACCCTGCGTCCGATCGCCGCCGAGGTGCTCACGGCGACCCGACCCGTCGCGGCGGACGACCTGTGCCGCGTCGAGTGGACTCCGGCCGGACCGGTCGGCGCTGCCTTCACCGCCGGCATCGGCGGTATTCGGGTGCTGGACGCCGACGCGCCCGACCTGGAGGAGGTGGCTGGGGGCGGCGTACCCGACGTGGTCGTGCTGCCCTGCCTCGCCGACCCGGGACCGCAGGAGGAGCATGCCGCCGCGGTCCACCGGGTGGCCGGCGGGGTGCTGTCGGTGGTGCGGGACTGGTTGGGCGACGAGCGGTTCGCCGGGTCGCGGTTGGTGGTGGTGACGCGGGGCGCGGTGGGTGTCGCGTCCGGCTCGGCGGCGTCGTCGGCGTCGATGTTGCCGGCGTTGTCCGGCCTCGCGTCGTCGGCGGTGTGGGGGCTGGTGCGGTCGGCGGCCACGGAGCATCCCGACCGCTTCGTGCTGGTGGACGTCGACGAACGCGACGACTGGCAAGCCGCGTTGCCGGGCGCCCTGGCGTGCGGCGAGCGGGAGACGGCGATACGCGGCGGCGCGGTGTTGGTGCCGCGACTCGTCCGGCACGCCGTCGACTCCGCCGTTGCGGATGCCTCCGTCGACGCTGCTTTCCTTGCCCCCGCCGAGCTGTCCTTCGGCGCCGGCACAGTCCTGATCACCGGCGGCACCGGCCTGTTGGGCGGCTTGATCTCCCGTCGTCTCGTCTCGCACCACGGCGTGCGCAGCCTGGTGTTGCTCAGCCGTCGGGGCGAACAGGCGCCTGGCGTCGCCGAATTGGTGGCGGAGCTGTCGGCACTGGGCGCGTCGGTGGTGGTCGAGGCGTGTGACGCGGCCGATCGGGAAGCGTTGAGCGGCGTATTGACCCGCCTCCGTACTCCGTTGACCGGTGTGGTGCACGCCGCCGGCTTCCTGGACGACGGCTTGGTCGAGGCGTTGACCGAGGACCGGTTGCACAGTGTGCTGCGCGCCAAGGTCGACGGCGCGGTGAACCTGCACGAACTGACCCGCGATCTCGACCTCTCCGCCTTCGTCCTCTTCTCCTCCGTCTCCGGAATCCTGGGCGGCCCGGGACAGGCGAACTACGCTGCGGCGAACACCTAC
This sequence comes from Embleya sp. NPDC127516, assembly GCF_044765325.1. NCBI lineage: Bacteria > Bacillati > Actinomycetota > Actinomycetes > Kitasatosporales > Streptomycetaceae > Embleya > Embleya sp. NPDC127516. The sequence continues at coordinate 69,908 of NZ_JBIWJT010000047.1, forward strand.
CTCGACGCCCTCGCGCACGCCCGCCACGCGAACGGGCTCCCCGCCACCTCGATGGCCTGGGGTCTGTGGGCCGAGGCCGGCGGGATGACGGGCGCGATGAGCGGCGCCGACCGGCAGCGGATGAGCCGACTCGGCGTTGGGCCGCTCGCCACCGAGCAGGGCCTGCGCTTGTTCGACGCCGCGCTCGGCTCGGCCGAAGCGCTGCTGGTCCCCGTCGCGCTGGACCTACCCGCGCTCCGCGCCCGCGCCGGGAACGGCGCGCCGGCGGGGATGCTGCGCGGTGTCGTCCCCATGCCCGTTCGCCCCACCGCCGGCAGCGCGACCGCCGCCCCGTCGCGGTCCGCCCTCGCCCAACGGCTCGGCGCACTGCCGGACACCGAACAAGAACGCGCCCTGCTGGACGTGGTCCGCGAACAAGTGGCGGCCGTACTCGGCCTGCCCACGGGCGCCGACGTCGACGTCTCCGCCACCTTCAAGGCCCTCGGCTTCGACTCGCTCACCGGCCTCGACCTGCGCAACCGGCTGAACACGGTGACCGGCCTGCGCCTGCCGGCCACCCTCGTCTTCGACCACCCGACCCCGACCGCACTGCTCCGCCAGGTCCGGCGGGAACTCTTCGGTGCCCAGGACGCGACCCCCACCGCGGCCGGTCCGGTGGCGGACGACGAACCGATCGCGATCGTCGGCATGGCCTGTCGCTATCCCGGCGGTGTGGAGTCGCCCGAGGACCTGTGGCGCCTGGTCGCCGAGGGCCGGGACGCCGTCTCGCCGTTCCCGTCGAACCGCGGCTGGGACCTGGAGGGCCTGTACGACCCCGACCCCGCGGTCCCCGGAACCAGCTATGCCCGCGAGGGCGGATTCCTGCACGACGCCGCGCAGTTCGACGCCGGGTTCTTCGAGATCTCGCCGCGTGAGGCGCTGGCGATGGACCCGCAACAGCGCCTCCTGCTGGAGACCTCGTGGCAGGTGCTGGAGCGGGCCGGGATCGACCCCGCCACACTGCGCGGCAGCCGAACCGGTGTGTTCGTCGGGGTGATGTACCACGACTACGCGTCGGGCATGCAGAAGGTGCCCGAGGGCGTCGACGGTTACCTGCTGATGGGCAACACCGGCAGCGCCGCGTCGGGCCGGCTCGCGTACGCCTTCGGGTTCGAGGGCCCCGCGATCACCGTCGACACCGCGTGCTCGTCGTCGCTGGTGGGCCTGCACCTGGCGGTGCAGGCGCTGCGCGGCGGCGAGTGTTCGATGGCGCTGGCCGGCGGGGTGACGGTGATGTCGACCCCGGAGGTCTTCGTCGAGTTCAGTCGCCAGCGCGGTTTGTCGCCGGACGGGCGGTGCAAGGCGTTCTCGGCCGCCGCGGACGGGACCGGCTGGTCCGAGGGCGTCGGTGTGCTGCTCGTGGAGCGGCTCTCCGACGCACAGCGCAACGGCCATCACATCCTCGCCGTCGTCCGGGGGACCGCGGTGAACCAGGACGGCGCGAGCAACGGCCTGACCGCGCCCAACGGCCCCGCCCAACAGCGGGTCATCCGGCAGGCGTTGACGAGTGCGGGACTGTCGGCCGCCGACATCGACGCGGTGGAGGCACACGGAACGGGCACCACACTCGGCGACCCGATCGAGGCGCAGGCCCTGATCGCGACCTACGGTCAAGACCGCGACCCGCGGACGCCGTTCTACCTGGGATCGCTGAAGTCGAACATCGGCCATGCCCAGGCCGCCGCGGGTGTGGGCGGCGTGATCAAGATGGTGATGGCGATGCGCGAGGGCGTGTTGCCGCAGACGCTGCACGTCGATGAGCCTTCGCCGCACGTGGACTGGTCGGCGGGCGCGGTCGAACTGCTCACCGAAGCCCGCGCGTGGCCCGAGACGGGTCGCCTCCGCCGGGCCGCTGTCTCGTCCTTCGGCGCCAGCGGTACCAATGCGCACGTCGTCCTGGAGCAGGGGCCCGAGCCGGTACTCGCGCAGGCCGGCGAGGAGGCGACGGACGACGGGCGCGTCCTGCCCTGGCTGCTCTCGGCGAAGTCCGGTGACGCGCTCCGGGCCCAGGCGTCCGTCCTCTCCGGATACCTGCACGACCACCCCGAACTCGACCTCACCGCCGTCGCCTCGGCGCTCGCTACCTCGCGTGCGGCTCTCGAAGAGCGCGCCGCTGTGGTCGGTTCCTCGCGGGCCGCGCTGTTGGCCGGGCTCGACGCGCTCGCCGTGGGCGAAGCCGCGGTGGGCGTCGTACGCGGCTCGGTCCTCGGCGCCGGCGATCTCGCCTTCCTGTTCAGCGGGCAGGGATGCCAGCGGGTCGGGATGGGGCGTGAGCTGCACGATCGCTTCCCGGTGTTCGCGGAGGCGTTCGATGCCGCTGTTGTCGAGTTGGATCGTCGGTTGGT
>NZ_JBIWJT010000048.1:0-72149 GCF_044765325.1 Embleya sp. NPDC127516
GGACGCGTAGCGTTGGGACCAGAAGTCGGTGGACCACGCGTCGTTGAGGGCGTCCACGTTCTTGTAGCGCTCGCCCAGCCAGCGTCGGAAGTCGGCGGCGGAGGTGTCGCAGAAGCATTCCGCGACGTGGCAGCCGTACTCGTTGCCGACGTGCCACAGACCGAGCGCGGGGTGGTCGCGGTAGTGCGTGGCGACCGCCTCGACCAGACGCGCGGCACGATCGCGGAAGATCGGCGAGGACGGGCAGAAGTGCTGACGCCCGCCGGGGTACAGGACCGTGCCGTCGGCCGTCCTGGGCAGCACCTCGGGGTGTTCGGTGATCAGCCACGGCGGCGGTGCGGCCGTCATGGTCGCGAGGTCGGCGGTGACGCCGTGGGCGGCGAGGTCGTCCATGACGCGGTCGAAGTACGCGAAGTCGTAGGCGTCGCGGGCCGGTTCCACCCGGGCCCAGCCGAAGATCGCGAGGTTCACGACGGTGACCCCGGCCTCGGTCATCAGCTTGAGGTCCTCGGCGCGGGTGGCCTCGGGCCACTGGTCCGGGTTGTAGTCGGCGCCGAAGCCGATGCCGCCCAGGCGCGCGCGCAGCGCGGCCACGCGGCCGGCGGGAGTGGGTGTGGTGTCGTTCATCGGTGCGTTGTGGCGTGGCAGGGCCTATGGCCACCGGTCCGTGCGCCACTTCTCCTTCGAGGTTGCGGTGGGACCCGGAGGCACGTGCCCCCCGGGATGTGCCGGTTCGCGGGGGGACTTCGAGCGCCGCGCATTCGCCGCCGACCCACATTGGATTCGCGGGCACGCGACGCGCCCGTGTGGGTGCTTCCGGTTCGGTATGGGTTGGGGTTTCGTTGGGCGGTGGTGGTCAGGCGCCGAGCGGTGCGGCGGTGCTGTCGCGGACGATCAGGTTCGACGCGACCGAGGTCGCGCCGCGGACGTCCGCGTGGCCGACGCGGAATTGGTCGAGCAACAGTGCGACGCACTGCCGGCCGACTTCCTCGAAGTCCTGGTGGACGGTGGTGAGCGAGGGCAGGAACCAGGCCGACTCGGCCAAGTCGTCGAAGCCGACGACGCTGACGTCATGGGGTACGGCACGGCCGGCCTCGTGCAGGGCTCGCACGATGCCCAGTGCCATCTGGTCGTTGCCCGCGAACACCGCGGTCACATCGGGGTTCGCGGCGAGTTCGAGGCCGGCCGCGTAGCCGCTTGCCGCCGTCCAGTCGCCGTACAGCAGTGGGGGAACGCGCGAGCCGGCGTCCTTGAGGGTGCGATGCCACGACTCGGCACGGCGGCGGGCCGCGTAAGAGTCCTGGGGGCCGGACACGTGCCACACCGTGCGGTGGCCCAGGTCGAGCAGGTGCTCGGTGGCCAACCGGGCGCCCTCGGCCTGATTGGTGTCGACTCCGGGGTGACGCCGCGTCTCCTCGCCGTCTACCACGACGACCGGCAGGCCGGAGGGTAGCCGGAGCGCGGAGGTGTCGAGGATCTGCGCCTCGATCAGGATGATGCCGTCCACGGCCTGCATGGTCAACCGGTCGAACGCCTCGTGCACCGCGCTCTCGGTCTGCGCGCGCACGCTGACCACGTTCACCGAGTAGTCCGCGTCCTGCGCGGCCGACACGATGGCTTCGAGCGTGCGGGCGTTCCCGTACGCGTTCAGTCCGAAGCTGATCACGCCGAGCATCCGGAACTTGCCGGTGGCCAGTGCCCGGGCGGCCGTGTTGGGTCGGTAGCCGAGCATCCGCATCGCGGCGAGCACGCGTTCGCGCGTCGCCTCGTCGACGTTGTTGCGGTTGTTCGCGACGCGCGAGACGGTCTGGCTGGAGACCCCGGCCATCTCGGCGACGTCGGCCATGGACGGGGCGCGCTTGCGCGCTGTGGCGGATCCACCCGTCCCGGGCATCGCCGGTCCACCTTCCTTCGGCATACCCCGGTCCTTTCACTCACCGCGTGGCGCCCTGGCAGCGCACGAGTCATGTTTGCGCAAACACGAAGTCAGGTCAACGGGGTTGCGATCGTGACCTGAGATTGTCGGTTCCGAGGTACCGATGGCGGACTATTTCCGACTTCTTGCCCCACGGTCGACTATTGACAGCACGACATGCTGAGGACACACTCTCGAATCGCAGCCGAAATGTTGGCGCAAACATCAACGAGCGATCCTCGTTTCCGCGATCCCGCCCCCTTCCACCCGAACCGCCTGCGATCCGTCCTCGATATCGAGCCCGGCGTGACGCAGCGTCCCGGAGGACCTTCCGTGAGACTCGACTCGGCCCCGCGTTGCCGCAGAGGTCCGCGGTGAAGCGCGGCGCCCTACGGCGCAACCTCACCGGTCATGCCTTCTTCGCCCCCTTCCTGATCGTCTTCGTCATCGGCGTTGCCGCACCGCTCGTCTACGCGTTCCGGCTGAGCCTGTACGAGGATCGGATGATCGGGGGCACGGTCTTCGTCGGCTTCGACAACTATTCGAAGGCGCTGAGCGACCACCTGTTCACCGCCGGGCTGGCCCGGGTCGCGCTGTTCTTCGCGATCCAGGTACCGCTGATGCTGACCCTGTCGCTGCTCATGGCATTGGCCATCGACAGCGGCCGGTTGCGTGCGCCGGGCCTTTTCAGGGTGGGCATATTCATCCCCTACGCGGTGCCCGGCGTGGTCGCGGCACTGATGTGGGGCTACATCTACGGCGACCGCTTCGGCCTCGCCGCCGAGGTTGGTGACCTGCTCGGCACGAAACTGCCCGATCTGCTCGGTCCGGACTGGATGCTCGCGTCCATCGGCAACGTGGTGACCTGGTCCTACGTCGGCTACAACATGCTGATCCTCTACGCCGCTCTGCGGGCGATCCCCGACGAGCTCTACGAGGCCGCCGACATGGACGGCGCGGGTTCCTTCCGCAAGGCCTGGAGCATCAAACTCCCGGCGCTGAAGCCGGCGTTGCTGCTGGCCACCACGTTCTCCGTGATCGGCAGCTTTCAATTGTTCAACGAGCCGAGCATCCTCCAGACGCTCGCCCCGGCGTCGGTGCCGACCAACTACACCCCGAACCTGTACGCCTACAACCTCGCGTTCAGCGGCCGCCAGTTCAACTACTCGGCCGCCATCGCGGTGGTCCTCGGCGTGGTCACCGTGTTCGTCGCGTACCTGGTCCAACTCGCCACCGCACGACGGGAGCGCATGCAGTGAGCACTTCCACCCTGCCGGATCGACCGGCCGTGACCGACGAGGCACCGACCAGGTTCCTGCGCCCTCGCAGCCGCCGACCGCGGCGCGGGCGCCGCGATCGCAAGAGCGCCGCGCTGACCGTCGCGATGGCGCTGATGCTTGCCTACACCCTGTTGCCCCTGCTCTGGCTGATGTTCGGTGCGACCAAGTCCAACGAGGGCCTGTTCTCCTCGCGCGGGCTCTGGTTCGCCGACGACTTCGCGTTGTTCGACAACATCCACGACGTCTTCACCTACGACGACGGCATCTATCTGCGCTGGTTCGCCAACAACCTGCTGTACTCGGTGGTCGGCGCGGGTGGCGCGGCGCTGATCGCCACGCTCGGCGGATACGCGCTGGCCAAGTTCGATTTCGTCGGACGCAGGCTGATGTTCGCACTCGTGGTCGGGGCGATCTCGATCCCGGGCACCGCGCTCGCGGTCCCCACGTATCTGCTGTTCAGCGACGTGGGCATCGTGAACACCCCGTGGGCGGTCATCCTGCCCTCCCTGGCCAGCCCGTTCGGCCTGTACCTGATGCGCGTGTACGCGGCCGACGCGGTGCCGGACGCGATGCTGGAGGCCGCCCGCATGGACGGCGCCGGCGAGCTGCGGATCTTCTTCACCATCTCACTGCGACTGCTCATGCCCGGCTTCGTCACGGTGCTGCTGTTCGCACTCGTGGCGACCTGGAACAACTACTTCCTGCCGCTGATCGTGCTCAACGACCTCAACTGGTTCCCGCTGACCGTCGGCCTCAACCGGTGGAACGGGCTCGCCAACGGCGGCAGCGTCGCGGGCGACACGCCCATCTATCCGCTGCTGCTCACCGGCAGCCTGCTGGCGATCGTGCCGTTGGTCGTGGCCTTCCTCTTCCTCCAGCGGTTCTGGCAGTCCGGCCTGTCGGCCGGTGGCGTCAAGCAGTAGCGGATCTCTCGTTCGCCCGATCCGCGGCCGCTCGCTCGCCGGACTGTCGTCGGCTCCACCACCCCTTCGTCACCCACCCGTTCCCACGTTCGCTTGTCCTCGACCACGCGAAATACCTCTGGAGTGGCACACATGAACGCAAGACTGCCGATCGTCCGCCGACGCACGGCACGCGGGATCACCGCCGCGACCGCCGCGACCCTTGCTCTCGCGCTGACCGCGTGCGGCTCGGACGGCAAGTCCGACGACCAGGGCGGCGGCAAGAAGTCCGACCCCACCGCGGTTGCCGGAGCGCTCGACAAGCCCGCCGAGATCACGTTCTGGAGCTGGGTGCCGAACATCGAGAAGACGGTGGCCCTGTTCGAGCAGAAGTACCCGAAGGTCAAGGTCAAGGTCACCAACGTCGGTCAATCCGCCGACGAGTACACCAAGTTGCAGGCCGCGCTGAAGGCCGGGACCGGCGCCCCCGACGTGGCGCAGATCGAGTACTTCGCGCTGCCGCAGTTCGCGCTCACCAAGCAACTGGTCAACCTCGCCGACTACGGGGCGGCCTCACTCCAGGACAAGTTCGCCAAGTCGGCGTGGTCGCAGGTCAATGTGGCCGGCGGGATCTACGGCATCCCCCAGGACACCGGACCGATGGCGATGTTCTACCGCAAGGACATCCTCGACAAGCTCGGCGCGACACCGCCCAAGACGTGGGCCGAGGTCGCCGAACTCGGCAGGAAGATCAAGGCCGCGAATCCGGAGAACTTCGTCACCTACGTCGACCCGGGCGACGCGGGAATCGGCAACAGCATGATCTGGCAGCAGGACGGGAAGCCGTACCAGGTCACCGGCGAGAGCACGGTCGCGGTCAAGCTCAAGGGCGACCCGGGCGCGGACAAGTGGGCGGCGACCTGGGGACAAATGCTCGCGGACAAGACCGTCGACACCACACCGAGTTGGAACGACGAGTGGTGGAAGTCCATGGCAGCCGGCAAGTACGCGCTGTGGATGACGGGTGCGTGGGCGCCGGCCGTGCTCCAGAAGAACATCCCACAAAGCAAGGGCCAATGGGCGGTCGCACCGATGCCACAGGGTCAGGACGGGGCGCCGGCCGGCTCCGAGAACGGCGGGTCCGCGGTCGCGGTGACCAAGCAGGCCAAGAACAAGGAGGCTTCCCTCGCCTTCGCCCAGTGGCTGAACTCCGACCCGGAGGCGGTCAAGTCGCTCAACAGTGATGTCGGCCTTTTCCCGGCGACCAAGGCGCTGCTCGAGGACCCGGCCTTCCGCGGCGCCGAAGTCCCGTACTTCCCGGGCTCGAAGCCCAACGAGGTCCTCGCGCAGATGTCCGAGGCCGTCCGGCCGGGATGGCAGTACCTGCCGTTCCAGGTGTACGCGAACAGCATCTTCAAGGACACCATCGGCCAGGCGTCCAAGCCCGGCGGCGACCTGCCCGGGGCACTCTCGACCTGGCAGGAGCGCATCGTCTCCTTCGGCAAGGACCAGGGCTTCACGATCAAGTGACGCTTGCTCTCGTCGCGGGTCGAACAGCCCTCCCCGGGTGCTTGTTCGACCCGCTTCGGCACGCGTACGCGTCACATCCGGAAATCAACCCCCGACATCCTCCGCGCCGGGCAGGCCCGCGGCATCCGTGTCGGCGTCCGAGTCCACAGCGGCGTCTGCGGCTGCATCGGCGCCGCCGTCGGCCCCGGCAACCGCAGCGCAGGCTCCGGCGTCTGCCGCCGCCGCGGAAGACCTCCCCGCCGACAACGACACAGACACCGAAGTCGGTGTCGGCACCGACACCGAAGTCGACGGCGGCACCTTGGCCGGGACACGGGAGACCGACCACACACCGGTCATCCTCGTCTGTGCCGGGGCACTACTGGCGACCGGCCTCCTCGTCACCGTCCGCAGCCGCTCACGGGCCAGGCGCAGGGCAAGCCGGTGGCACCAACCACCGCTCCCTGCACACGACTTGACCCCAGGATGCAGTTCCCTTCCGCCTGCGTGATCCCACACCCGCCGCACCGGTCCGACGACAGGAACCGAACCGGCGCAGCGGCATCGGGTCCCGGGTTCCGGGTCCCGGGTCCCTGATCATGCGGTCGGACCCCCGCAGAGCCATCCGATCTCCTCCCCACGAGGGAGGGACAGGAGGCGCGGCCCTCATCCGGGCCGCGCCTCCGCGCCTGCCGACGCCCCAACCATGAGACTCGCCGCACTCACCGGCATGCGCCCGACTGCGCTATCCCGTCCGACACCGGCTACGCCGTGTGGACTCCGTCGGATACGCGTGGGCCACCGGGGCACGCACATTGCGACCCCGAGTTCGCTCCGCGACGACTTCACCGCGGTCGAGGCCGACGTGACGGCCAGAGGCGTGCCTTCAAGGCAGGGGGAGACGAACGCGCCGGCTTCCTGTGGTCACTCGGGATCGAGCAGACGCCGCGTTGGCGGACCGGCATGGAACCCAGGAACGGTCACACCTCGCGGGGGCGCGCCGGTTCGGCGCGTGAGGTCGCGGTCGTCGGCCGGCAAATCATGCCGCGCGAGGGGCAGTTCGACGTCGGGAATCGAATGCGTGGGGGTTGAGGGAGACGACCTACCCGGGTCGGGGCACCGCGCGGGGGCGTCCGGCCGGCCCGGGCGCGGGGATCAATCGCAGCCCACCATGTGCAGCACCTTGATCGTGCCGCCCTTGCGAATCGGCGCGCCCTCGCCGGGACTGAAGCCCCGAAGTCGGCACATGCGAAGGTGGTCGCCGTACGGCAGGTCGAACTTGAGACCGGCCGCGCGCACTATGGCGAACGCGTCGGGCATGTACCGGTTGTAGAGGTTGGGCACCACCGTCATGGCGCCGTCCTCCTTTGCCACCGTCACGGTCACCGTGGATCCCGGGGAAGCCGTCGCGCCCTCCGCGGGGCTGGTCCGCAGCACCGTGCCCGCAGCCGAGGTCGAGGTCTCCTCCACACGGGTGACCATGAAGCCGAGGGCGATCAGCCGGGCCTCGGCTTGCTCGTACGGGAGGTTCGCCACGCCCGGTACGCTCACCGTCGCGGCGGGGGTGCTCGCGGACGCCGTCGGTCCGGACAACGTGACCGTGATCGTCGTCTTCGCGGGGTGCACCTTCCTGCCGGGAGCCGGATCCGTCGAGGCGATCTTGTCACCCACGCCCACAACGGTGTAGCGAAAGCCCTTCTCGCGCAGGATTGCCAGGCCCTGGGTCCGGGACTTGCCGACCACGTCGGGTACCGCGACGGTGACGTCGGTCGATGTGCTCGGCGTGATCGGCGCGGGAGTGTCGGAGACGGATGGGCTGCTCGTGGCGGTCGGCAAGGCCATCGCCGACGATCCGGTCACCGGCTGCGCAGCCGGCCCCTCGGCGTCGCCGGGTCCCGACGCGCCGAGCCTCACCAGGACGACGGTGACCACGAGCGCGGCGGCGACTCCGGCCATACGGAGCCCGCGGGCGCGACCTCCGTGCAAACCCCCATACGGGTCGCCCGATTCGTAGGGGTCCGCCGCCGACACGCGCCGGCCCCGGCGATCCGCGGACGCGGCGCGGATCGAGAACACCGCGACCGCCTCCACCCTCGGGTCCCTGGTGGAGACCACTCGGATCACCACGTCGGTGTTCGCCGGCTCCCGTTCGATCGATTCCTCGAACGCGCCGCCCGCACCGAAGTCGGACGCTGGGACACCGCCGTCGCTCGGGACCCGGGTGGCGACGTCGAGATCGTCCTGCCCGACCGTATACACGATCGCCCACACCCGCCGTTCGCCCGAGAAGACGTCGGGAAGGCCGGGCCGGTCCACGGCCGTCCGCGACTCGGCATCCGGCGCGACCCGCAGTTCGTAGCGGTCGAGCGCGCTGCCGGCGTTGCGCAGGTTCAACCTGACCATGACCGTCTCACCGGGTCCGGCCGTCACCTCGCGCGGTTCGCACCACGCCTGCACGGCATACACCGGATTTCCCGATCGCTGACCGCTCAGGTCGGCTCCGCACTGCCCGCCCGGGCAGTAGACGTCGGTCTCCGCGTATGGCGAGCCGCACAACACACACCACAACACGTTCGTCGTCCCTCTCGATCTTCATACCAACGTTCCCGCGCACGGGTGCGCACCGCCGCTCGCACATCGCGGGGGCGTCCGGAATCGCTGTTCACGGAGCTCTTGTCCTGCGTCATCGGGTCGGACCGGCACGACGATTCGTGCCGGTCCGACCCGATGATCCGATCCGCTCAGGCCCGGGGACGGCCGCGACGCTGGTTCGGGTACAGCGCTCCACCACCGATCGCCATCAGTGCGACCGCCGCCCGGTGACGGGGACGGCACCGGTGTCGTTCCCGCCGGTCTCGGCGAGGTCCTTGCGAGTCACGCACCGGGACGACCGGCAGCCGCGGGGCCTGCTCGGGCACTCGGCCTCCGTGGCCGAATCGGCGCCCGGCGTGGTCTCGATCCGTTGTGCCGCTCGCTATGTCGGCAGGCCGACGGCGCGTTCGCCGCTGCGGCGTTGTTGGATGACGACGGCGACGACGAGGAGGGCTCCCTGGGCGACGTTTTGCCAGAAGGAGTTGACCCCGACGACGTTGAGACCGTTGTCCAGGGCGCCGAGCAGGAAGACCGCCAGCAGCGTGCCGCCGATGCCGCCCTTGCCGCCTTGGAGGGCGCAGCCGCCGAGTGCGGCGGCGGTGATGGCCTTGAGTTCGAGGCCCTCGCTGCCGGACGTGGGTTGTCCGGAGCCGGTGCGCGCGGTGAGGATGACGCCGGCGATCGCGGCCACCACGCCGGCGAGCGCGTAGACGGACACGAGGTACTTGTTGATGTTGATGCCGGCGAGGCGGGCGGCGGTGTCGTTGCCGCCGATGGCGTAGATGTTGCGGCCGATGTCGGTGTACTTGAGCAGGACGTGCACGGCGGCGGCGACCAGGAGCAGGGCCCAGATCTGGACGGACAGGCCGAGGATCTTGCCGCGGGCGAGGAAGATGAAGAAGTCGTTGCCCAGGACGTAGCCCTGCGCCCGGCCGCCGGCCAGCAGTTGGGCGACGCCCTTGTACGCGGCGAGCGTGGCTAGGGTGGCGATGACCGGGTTGACCCGCCCGTACACGATGACGATGCCGTTGACGACACCCGCCGCGATCCCGACACCGATCGCGGCGAGGATGCCGACCGCCGCCTTGCCGCCGGCCGAGGTGAACGCCATCGCGCTGACCACGGAGGCTATGCCGGCCTGCGAGCCGACCGAGATGTCGAGGGCTCCGCAGATGATGACGACGGTCTGTACGACCGCGAGCAGGCCGGTCACGGCCACCGTGTCGCCGATCACCGTCATGTTGGCGGTGGTCAGGTAACCGTCGTCGAGCCAGGTGAAGATGCCGACGACGGCGATCACTGCGGCGATGAGGCTGGTGTTCTGCGCGCCGATCGCGGTGGTGACGCGGCGTGGGAGTGCCCGGGCGGATCCGCCGGCGGTGGGGGTGGGCATCGGTGCTGGTGCCTGCCTGGTCGTGGCGGTCATGACGGGTTCCCTGGAGTCGATTTGGCAAGGTCGTAGGCCATGGCGAGGGCGAGGATGCTCTCCTCGCTGGCGGCGGCGCGGTCGAGTTCGCCGGTCACCCGCCCGTTCTGCATGACGACGATCCGGTCGGCGAGGCCGAGGACCTCGGGGAGTTCGGAGGAGATGACGAGGATCGCGACGCCGGATTTGGCCAGTTCGTCGATGAGGCGGTAGATCTCCGCCTTCGCGCCGACGTCGATGCCGCGGGTGGGCTCGTCCAGGATCAGGAGCTTGGGACGGCGGGCGAGCCAGCGGGCGAGGACGACCTTTTGTTGATTGCCGCCGGACAGCTTGCGGACCTCGTGGTCGATGGACGGCGTCCGTACGCCGAGTTGCTCGACGAACTGCTCGGCGAGTTCCCGTTCACGTCGCGAGCTGACGAACCGCCGGCGTCGCAGTCGGTCGAGGACGGCGATGCTGATGTTGTAGCGGACCGAGCCGGTCATGAACAGCGCCTGGGCCTTGCGTTCCTCGGGGGCGTAGCCGATGCCGGCCCGCACCGCGTCCCGGGGCATGCGTAGTCGAAGTTTTCGGCCGTCGACGCGGACCTCGCCGGAGCGGATCGGCAGGTCCCCGACCAGCGCCGCCGCCAGTTCCGATCGTCCCGCGCCGACCAGGCCGGCCAGCGCGACGACTTCCCCCTCGCACACGTCGAGGTTCACCTTGGCGACGTGGTCGGTGGTCAGGTTGCGTACGTCGAGGACGGTTTTGTCGACGGGGTTGCGCTTGCGAGCGAACATTGCCGACAGGTCGCGCCCGACCATGAGTCGCACGACCTCGCCCTCGCCGGTCTGCGCCGCGTCGCGGATGCCGGCCAGTGCCCCGTCGCGCAGTACCGCGATGCGGTCGGCGAGCCGGAAGATCTCCTGCATCCGGTGGGAGACGTAGATGATGGCGAGCCCTCGGTCACGGAGCTGTCGGATGAGGTCGAAGAGGGCCTCCACCTCGTGATCGGACAGGGAGGATGTGGGTTCGTCGAAGGCCAGGACGGTGGCCTCGGTGGTCAGCGCGCGCAGGATCTCCACGAGTTGGCGTTGTGCGGGCGAGAGCTGGGAGCCGAGCGTCTGCGGGGCGATGGCGTGCGCGAATCCGAGGCGCTCGAGGTCGGAGCGCATGCGCCGATACAGAGCGGCCCGGTCGAGTATTCGACCCTTCTTGCGCGGCAACGCGCCGACGTAGACGTTCTCGGCGACGCTGACGTGCGGGACGATCTCGGGTTCCTGCGCGATCACCCGGATTCCGTGCCTGCGCGCGTCCGCGGGGCTGTGCAGCTCGCGGGGGGTGCCCGCGACCATGATGCGTCCGTCGCTGGGACGGTGGTCGCCGTTGATGATCCTGATCAGAGTCGACTTGCCGGCACCGTTCTCCCCCATCAGGGCGGTGACCGTGCCGCGAGGGAAGTCGAGGGTGATGCCGCGCAGGGCGTGGACCCCGGAGAACTCCTTGTGGATGTTCTCGACCGTGAGCGCGGATCCGGGCGAGTCGAGGGGCGGGCTTTGCGTCATGACTGACCTCGGGGCGTTTCGGGGAGTCGCGACGACGCGGGTAGACGTCGGGTCGTCGCGACTCGCACCGGTCGGTGCCGTCGAAGGCGACGGCTTTCAGGTCGTTGCCGCCGTGGGCGGGGGCTCGGTCAACTGCACTTGAGGCCGGACTGTTGCCAGTTCGAGGGGTCGACCATCTTGGTGGTCGCGAACGCCTCGGGCGCGAAGGGCTTGCCGTTCTTGAGGCGGTCGACCATCGTCTGCACGGCGAGACCACCGACCTCGTAGCCGTTGATGAACAGCGCGGCCTTCATCCCGCTCGGCTTGCCGGAGCCCCAGTCCTTGCAGGCCAGGTAGCCGCCCAGGCCCACTCCCACGACGTCGGCCGCCCCGTAGCCGCCGTTCTGCAGTGCGGTGACCGCGCCGCTGACGTTCTCGTCGTTGCAACCCCACACGATCCAGTGCTTGATCGAGCGGTTGCCGCTCATCGTGGCCGCGGTCTTGTTCTGGGCGTCGGGCGGGGTGTTGTCGGTGCCGACCTTGAGCAGCTTGACGTCCGCGCCCGTCGCCCGCTTGAACGCCTCGTGTGCCGCGTTGACACGATCCGAGCAGACCGTCACGTCCTGCTTCCACGCGGCGATGATCGCGGTGTCCTGCGGAGCCCAACCCGCCTTCTTGAACTCCTCGGCGGCCCGGTCACCGACCTGGGTGCCCATCTGAGCCCCGCTGAAGCCGACACGTGGCACCAATTGATCAGCGGAACACTTGGTCGGATCGGCGCCGTTCACACAGATCTGGTCATCCGACGCCAAGAGTGCCGCGCCGTTCTTCGCTATCTCGACGACCTGCGGTCCCACTGCGGGGTCCGGCACGACGATCACCACGCCGTTGTACTTCTGTGCCAGCGCCGCCTGGACCTCGCTGACCGCCTTGTTGGTGTCGTTGCCGAGGTTGACGACCTTCAGATCGACACCCAGTTCCTTGGCCTTGGCCTTGGCCCCGTCCGCTTCGTCGATGAAGTACTGCTGGTCACCCTGCTTCTGCAGGTACGCGATCTTGACGTTCCCCGACACGGGAGCCGTGTTCGACGTCGTCCCCGCCTTGCTGTCTTCCTTGCCCGACGAGCAGGCGGTGAGCCCCACGGCGAGCGCGAGGGCGGCCACCATCGCGGCGCCGTGCCTACTGCGTCTGCGGTGCATCATCATCGATCTCCTTGGGGACAGCGGGGAGCTTGCGATTGTCAAACAAACATCTTCCGACGCAACCACTCGCGACGTGAGGCATATATCTAGCAGTTCAAACATTAACCAACAAGACTCATTTCGGTAACGCAACATCGTTCGTCGAACCAAGCCCGAAACATGCCGGTCTGAGACCGAGACGGAAGTGAAACGAGGGATGAGACGAACGTTGGCACGTTGGAATGTGTTGGATTGCCGTTGCGCCAAGCAGGGTGCTTGGGATAGCGGCAGGTCGGAGACCGAGTTGGATCCCGGAACGGTCGCGGATCGGGGCAGGATCGGACCGCGGCCTACGGCGGGGGTCGCACGCCTCGCACCTGACGATTCGACGGAACGAAGGCGTCGGCGGCGGATCAGCGATCGCCCGGGCACGCGATGAAGCGACCGGGGTGGACTGCGGCTCCATCGGGGCGGGGGTTCACGAGGCACGCCCGATCGGCAGCCGCGCACCTGCGCGGGGTCGCCGGGCGAGGGCGGTCGCGCCCGGCAATGAGGTCACATGCCAGGCGAAACCATGACCAGGGCCTTGACCCGGCGTCTGGTGGACGCCCCGGGGTCACGGTAGCCACGAACTCGGTTCCGATGCCCGCCATCTTGTATCAATTCGGTCATATCGATCAAACCATGGTGGCGTCCGACCAGGGCATGGTGGCGGGGGGCGGGCTTCGCTCCCCCTGGGACGCTCCAGCTTCCACCCGCGAGTCGTGCGCGCGGCTCGCCCCTGCCATCGCGCCGGGAACGGCGCTGTCCCCCGCGAAGGGGCGTGGACCGTTCGACCGGAGCGCCTTCACGCCGCCGAAGGATCACGAGCGCGCCAACGGCCTCAACAGAGGCCACGGGCTCCGGCCCCGGCGATGCGGCCCAGGCCGATCACGTGCTCGTCCGCGGCGAACCGCCGCGCGCCACGACCGCTCCGGTCACCCGGTCATGTCGTTGTTCGGATCGACGACCACGAGTTCCCCGACGTGTTCGGCCAATTCCTCCTGCGCTTCCTCGCCCAGGCGCGAGTCGACGATCAAAGCGTCCGCCTGGCTCAGTGGGGCGATCGTGCTGATGCCGATCACGCCCCACTTCGTGTGGTCCGCGACCACCACGAGTTTGCGAGCCGCCCGCACCAGGGCGCGGTTGGTCTCCGCTTCCAGCAGGTTGGGGGTGGTGAATCCCGCCCGGACACTCATCCCGTGCACCCCCAGCACGAGCACGTCGACGTTGAGGTTCTCCAACGACGCGACCGCGACGGGTCCGACGAGCGCGTCCGACGGGGTACGTACGCCGCCGACCAGGACGACGGTCTGGTCGGCGCGGCCCTGGTGGTGGAAGACGTCGGCCACGGGAATCGAGTTGGTGACCACCGTCAGGCCGGGCACATCCGCGAGATGTCCCGCCAGAGTCCACGTGGTGGTTCCGGCCGACAGGGCCACGGCGCTGCCGGGCGGCACCAGGTCCGCCGCACGACGGGCGATCGCCTCTTTCTCAGCAGCCTGCCGGCCCGACTTCGTCACGAAGCCGGGTTCCTCCGTCGAACCCATCTCGACCGAGGTCGCGCCCCCGTGCACCTTGGCGACCAGCCCCTGCTCGGCCAGCACCTCGAGGTCACGCCGGACGGTCATGTCCGACACGCCGAACATCTCCACCAAGGCGGCGACACGCACCGCTCCCTGCTTGGCCACCAGGTCGACTATCGCGAGTTGCCGCTGCCGGGCCAGCATCCCGCCTCCTATTGATTGCAGGGGCCACGTATCAACAGTTTCAAACATAGCAGCCGCCGAACCGGTCGCATCGGACCTCCCATCCAACGAGTCGACCGCTCCCTCGGCAGGCTTCGTGACGCGCCCGGGGACGCGCCGTATTTCGAGCATGAGGCGGTGAGAAATGTTTGAAACCGAGGACCGCATTGTGTTTTTATGATTGAACCTGTTGGGAGAGTGGCTGTGGCTCGTCCCGACCCCGGCCGCGCGATCAAGGTCGCCGCGTTGCGACGAGGACTGCATCGTGACGAACAGGCGGGCGCGTACATCCCCAAGGAGTCGAAAGTGACCACGGTCGACACGAGATGCGCGGCCCGCCGGTCCGTCGCGAACCCCGACCAACCGCGCATGGTCGCGGCCGGTGAAACCTTCGACGTCGTCGAGGTGAGTGCCGCGATCGGCGAGGCGGCCCTGAGTCTCCTGCGGACCCGAGGGGTCCGACCCGGCACGGTCATCCTCGATCGCCGACGCCACACCGTGGGTTTTCTGGTTCCCCCGCGGCACGAAGGCGCCGGTCGTCGTCGCCGGGAACTTCCCAGACGCCACGGTGCCGGCGTGTGGATCACCTTCCCGCCGTCACCCTGCCCATCGGACGCGCCCGTCGCGTGGCTTGTGGCGCCGGATCGGGGCGCCTTGCGCACGATGCCGGACCAACAGCTCCAGAACGCGATCGCCGACACGGTGCGCGAATCCACCGACCGCGACACCGACCGCATCGGATGAAGGGAAGGCCGCGCGCGCCTTCGCCGGACCGTTCTGCCGCTCGCCCGAACGCGCCGACCTTCGAGTGCGGTTCACCCGCTTCGTCGTCGGACCTCCGGACGCGGGACTGCACGAGCATCCGTGCACACAGCCGTCGGCCGTGAATTGCCGGGGCTTGGCAGGCAGCCGTCCTGACTCAACCGCCGTGACAGCACTCTCGCACCACGGCGTGGCGACGCTGGACTACGTCATCGAAGACCTCGATGACGTGGACGACGCCGATGACGCCGATGACCCGGAACAGGGCTTCCTGGTCGGGAGCTTCCGGGTGGGCGAGACGACGTCCACCACCGGATTCGCCGGCGCCGGTGAGGTCCGGGCCGCGATCGGCGCGGTCCGATGATGCCGTCGCACCCCGCCGCGCCGCACCTCGACGTGCCGTGTGCCGGTGCCCACCGACGGGTTTCAAGGTGCTTTCTCGGGCCATGGCAACGATCACAGTGTCGATGCCTGGGGGCTTCTTCTGACGCATTGCATGTTGCGGGGGATTCCGGTTCGACGGGAAGCTGACGGCCCGTCGGATCACGTTCGTCCTGTTCAACGAGGAACCGGAGAACAGGCGTCCGTCAGACGTGTCGTGCCGTTTCCGGCCGCACCCTCAAGGAGGTGGGATGTCCACCCAGCAACAGCCCCTCGACAGTGCCGAGGTCGACGTGGCTCTGCAGGTCCCCGGCGAACAGGTCAACCGGCTCAAGGCGAACTCCGTCGGGTTGGTCGGCGTCGTATTCATGGCGGTCGCCACCGCCGCCCCGATCACCGCGATGACCGGCAACCTGCCGATCATCGCCGGGTCGGGCAACGGCATCGGGGCTCCCGCCGCGTACCTGTTCGCCACCCTCGTGCTGACCGTCTTCTCGGTCGGGTATGTCGCGATGGCCAAGCACATCACCGCCGCCGGCGCGTTCTACGGCTTCATCTCGCACGGCCTCGGCCGGGTCGCGGGCATGGCGTCGGGCCTGCTGGCGGTCCTGGCGTACGTCGTCTTCGAAGCCTCGATCATCGGCTTCTTCGCGGCCTCGTTCAAACAGCTCGCGAGCGACCAGTGGGGGCTCGACCTGCACTGGGGTTACTACGCGATGTTCGGGCTGCTGGCCATCGCGGCGATGGCGTTCTTCGACATCCACCTGACGGCCAAGTTCCTCGGCGTCGCGCTGGTCCTGGAGATCGCGGTGCTCGCCGCCGTCTCCTTCGCGGTGTTGTTCACCGGCGGTGGACCGGACGGCATCGTCGGCGAGGCGGTCAACCCGCTCAAGGCCTTCGACGGGGTCAACGGCAGCATGGGAGCGGCGGGCCTCGGGCTGTTCTTCGCCTTCTGGTCCTGGGTGGGCTTCGAGTCGACGGCGATGTACGGGGAGGAGTCCCGCGACCCGAAGAAGGTGGTCCCCCGGGCCACGCTCATCTCGGTGGTCGGCGTCGGCCTGTTCTACATCTTCGTGTCCTGGATGATGGTCTCCGCCGCCGGCAAGTCCGGTCTGGCCGAAGCGGCTTCCGAGGGCACCCTGTTCTTCGCGCCTCTGGGCGATCACTTCGGCGACACCTCGGTCAAGATCTTCCAGTGGCTGGTGGTCACCGGCTCCTTCGCCTGTGCGATGGCCTTCCACCAGTGCGCCTCGCGCTACCTCTACGCCATCGGGCGCGAGGGCTTCATCCACCCGGCGCTCGGCAAAACCCACGCCAAGCACGGTTCGCCGTACATCGCCTCGTTCGTCCAGTCCGTCATCGCGATCGTCCTCGTGGTGGCGTTCATCGTCGCGGACATGGACCCGTCGGTGCACCTGTACGGCCTGCTCGCGCTGCTGGGCACGATGGCGATCCTCATCGTCCAGACGCTGTGCTCCTTCTCCGTCGTCGGCTACTTCCACGTACAGCACAGGCACCCGGAGACCAGGCACTGGTTCGCCACCCTCACCGCGCCGGTCGTCGGCGGCGTCGCGATGGCCGCCGTGGTCGGGCTGCTCGTCTACAACATGGACACGGCCGCCGGCGCGGCGGCGGACACGCTGCTCTTCAAGCTCATCCCGTACATCGTCGGCGGATTCTTCCTCGCGGGCATCGCCCTCGCGCTCTACATGAAGCACCAGCGCCCCGAACGCTACGAGCGGATGGGCCGCATCATCCTCGAGGACGCGGCCGAGCGCTGACCTCCTCCACCCGGCCCCGGGCCGTACGCACGTCCTTCCCCGTTCTGCGTACGGCCCGGGGCTTCGTCATGCGTAAGCCCTTCCGGTTCCGCCCGCGAGCCGAGGCTTCGGTGTGCCCGCAACGCCCCGTTCCGGGCCGGGAACCGACTTCCTTCTTCCAAGGAGCATCAAGATGAGCCGAACCAGAGCGATGGCCGCGCTGCAACGCGTGGCCGCCGACCACCGGGCCGCAGCGGCCCTGCGCATGCCGGTCGGCGAGTACCGGGACATCCGTGACGAGGCCGCCGCCGACCCCGCCGGGCCGAGCCGGCGTGCGTTGATCAAGCGAGCCGGAGTGCTGGGGATCGGCCTGGGCCTGGCCGGCACCGCGCTGAGCCGCCCGGCGCTCGCCGCGGAAAGCGCGGCCAGGCCCCCGGCGAACCCGGGCCGGGTGGTCATCGTCGGGGCCGGCATCGCCGGGCTGACGGCGGCGCTGACCCTGGCCGACGCGGGCGTGAAGTCCACCGTGTACGAGGCGAATCCCACCCGTGTCGGCGGCCGGATGTACTCGCAGAAGACCTACTGGGGCGGTGGCCAGACCTCGGAGATCGGCGGCGAGCTGATCGACACCGGGCACAAGAAGATGCTCGAACTGTGCCGCCGGTTCGGACTGGCCACCGTGGACTTCGCCGGCTCCGGGCCGAACGGCGCCACCGAGACCCTGTGGTTCGACAACGCCTACTACCCGCGTGCCCAGGCCGACGAGGACTTCAAGGCGATGTACCAGGCGGTCCGCCGGGACTACCAGGAATGCGGCGACGTCACCTGGAACCGGACCACCGCCGCCGGCACCGCGATCTCGAACACGACCCTGCGCGACTGGATCGACTCCCGGACCCCGGGCGGCTCCTCGTCCAAGCTCGGGCAGTTCCTCGACGTCGCCTACACCGTCGAATACGGCGCGGAGACCGCCGACCAGTCCGCCTACGCCGCCGTCTGCATGCTCGGCTGGCAGTCCAACCCGGGGCACTTCAACATCTGGGGCGGCTCCAACGAGCGCTACCACGTGGTCGGCGGGAACGACCAGGTCCCGAACGCCATCAACGCCGCACTGCCTTCCGGCACCGTGCGGATGGGACACAAGCTGCTCGCCGTCCGGGCGAACGGCGACGGCACCCAGACCCTCACCTTCGACACCGACGGCACGACGACCACGGTGACCGCCGACCACACGATCCTGGCCGTCCCGCTGCCGATCCTCAAAGGTCTCGACCTGACCCGGGCGGGGTTCGACCCGATGATGACGAACCTGCTGCGCGACTCCCGCATGGGCCACGTCTCCAAACTCAACATGCAGTTCACCAAGCGCACCTGGCTCGGAGCGGGCGGCAACGGCCTCGGGCCCTGGCCCGGCGTGACGGCCGGCGACGCCTTCACCGACCTGCCGTTCCAGCAGACCTGGGACACCACCAAGGGCCAACCCGGAACCAAGGGCGTACTGATCCAATACGGCGGCGGCACCATGGCCTCCGCCCTCAACCCGTCCGGCCCCTTCAACACCGCCGAACAGGACGCCTACGTCGCGAACCTGGCGAACACCTACCTGGGACAGATCGACAAACTCTTCCCCGGCACGAAGGCCCAATGGACCGGCAAGGCCCAACTGTCGGCCTGGACCAGGAACCCGTACTCCCTGGGCGCCTATTCGTACTGGCCGGTCGGCTACCTGCACCGCTACGCCGGCTACGAGGGAACCCGCCAGGGCAACGTGCACATCTCCGGCGAACACACCTCCTACGACTTCCAAGGCTTCATGGAAGGCGGCGCCACCGAGGGCGAGCGCGCCGCGAAGGAGGTCCTCGGCCTGGCCTGACCCGACCCCACCGGTGCCGGGCGCGTCCGCCCGGCCGCGCCCGGCACCGGGGGACGCTCGCCGTCGGGACGACCCACGCCGCCACGACCGCGACGACCGGATGAGGCGCTCCTTGCGAGCAGCCCCCGGCGCCGCGTGCCCGGCGGTTCCGGCGGATGGTGGAGCGTGGGCGGCGAGCCCTGCGGGTCAGCCCCCGAAGCGCAGCCGAAAGTCGCGCAGCGACAGTGACACGAGGGGGCGCCGGCCGGAAAGCGCGGCCAACGGGCCGTCGAGCGGGAACTCCCAGCGGGCGGACGCGATCCGCAAACCGGTGCGCACGCGTGCGCGGCTCCTCTTCGCACGGCCGTCGAGGGTCTGGACGATCCGGCCGGCGATGGTCCATCGCCGGGGCACCGTCAAGCGGGGCGTGAACTCGGCGCGGGCCAGGCAATGTGCGGTTTCCGCCCGTGCGTTCACTCCACCGTCCGTGTATTGCCGGATGTCGATACGGGCCATCTCCTTGGGGATGCCCCACAGGGCGCGGCCACCGTCACGCGCAATCGTATGGTCGACCCAGATGTCGCGGATGCAGGCCCTCGGACGCAGTCCCTCGCGCACCAGCATCGCCACGAGGAATTCGCGGTAGGCGAGTACGCCCTCCGGCTCGTACACGACCCAGGCCGCGGCGACCAGGCGACGTCCGGCGATCGTCACGGACCGGGTCCCTTCCGGCGTGTCGGCGGACAGATGACGCCTCGGAACGGCGAACAGCGAAATGTGGAGTTGCCCGCGCAGCTCCCACGGCTCCGGCGGATAGACCGACACGCACGGCCCCCTTCATCACGGATGAACCGGACGGTCACGCAGGAGCGCCGACCCGCCGAGGGTCCCGAAGCCCCTCCCCCACTCGGCTGCCTCGTCCTTCCGCGGACAATCCGTCCGCTCCGACGGACCAAAACCGGGCCGCAGCCGTCCGACATGCGCACTCATCGTAGTACATCGATGACTTGGGGTTACGGTGAACAGGCTTCCGAGTACACGGGATGCCGCCGTGGACGTGTTCAGGACGCCTTGCGCTTGCCGTGCGCGCGCTTCCTGCCGCCGGCGTCGCGGACGGCGTCCTCGAGTTGGTCGCGCGTCATCCTGGAGCGTCCCGGTACCTCGAGGTCGGCGGCCATGCGGGACAGTTCGGCCTTGGTCAAGGCGGACAGGTTCCCGGCCTTGCCGTTCGGCGCGGAGCCGCCCTTCCCGCCGCTGTCGCTCCTGTCGCCCGTCCTCGGCCGAGACTTCCCGCCGGTGGGGCCGGCCTTCCTCCCACGCGGGCGGGTCGTCGTCCCCGCGCGACGCTTGGCGGAGCCTGCGGCTTCGCCCTTGCCGGGCTTGGTGCGGCCGGCCGTGGTACGGCCGCGCCCGCCCGCGGTGTCCACACTGCGGCGCAGGGCGTCCATGAGGTCGACCACGTTCGTCGGCTCGGGGGCTTCCTCGGCGGAGACCATCTCGTTGCCTTGCCGTTTGCTCTCCAGGAGTTCCTCGACGCGTTCGCGGTAGGTGTCGTGGTACTCGTCGGGGTGCCAGGGGGCGGCCATCGCCTCGACGAGTTGTTCGGCCATCTTCAGTTCCCGCTCCTTGAACGCGGTCTTCTTCGGGAGATGGTCGAGTTCGGCGGTGGGATCGCGGATCTCGTCCGCGAAGTGCAGCGTTTCCAGGGTCAGTACCCGCCCCCGGGCGCGCAGAGCGGTCAGGTACTGGCGGCCGCGCATCACGAACAGGGCGATGCCGACGCGGTTCGTGCGCTCCAGCGCCTGGAGCAGCAGGGCGTAGACGCGTTCGTACTCGGGTTTGGTGGGAGCGAGGTAGTAGGTCTTGTCGAAGTGGATGGGGTCGATGTCGGCGAGGTCGACGAAAGCGGTGACGTCGATGCTTCGGGACCGGCCCGGGGCGATGTCGGCGAGTTCGTCGGGCTCGACGGTGAGGTACCGGCCGTCGCCGGTGTCGTAACCCTTGACGATGTCGGCGTAGTCGACCTCCTTGCCCGTGCGCTCGTTCACTCGCTGGTTCCGGACCCGGTCGGCGGTGCCGCGTTGGAGCTGGTGGAAGTGGATCGTGTGGTCCTCGGTCGCCGAGAACAGCCCGACGGGGACGGTCACCAAGCCGAAATTGATCACACCGGTCCAGATCGCGCGCGCCATACCCGCACCTTTCTGCAAACGAGCGGACCGGCCACCGCCGGCCGGGACGGACGGGAGGGCGGGCGCCCGGCGGGGTCGCCACCCGGCGGAACGTACTCTCCGAGCAGTCGAGCACCCGAGCACTTATTTTCCTTTTCTCCTGTTTTCATTCACTTTTGTCCGAGAGCGCCCCGATCTCCGACCCGACCGAGGTACACAGCGCGTTGTCCTGCCGGCCGGAGAACCTCGGCCTGCCCGCCGGGGTCGACGTTTCGTCACCCGCGCGTTCGCGGGCGGCGACCGCGGCGCGACTCGACCGTCGGCCCCGTCTCAGCGGTACCGCAACGCCCCCGTCGCCGTGTGGCCCGCCCCCTGCCGGAAACGGAACGAGGCCTGGCGTCCGCTGTGCAGGGAGCATTCGACCCGGGCCGGCGGATCGAACTCGGTGAAGTACGGCGTCCGCAGCCGAAACGCCGTCGGCCGCAACAGCTCGCCGTCGCTCGCGAGTGCGATCGCCTGCCGGGCGGCTTCGACGAGCACCATCCCGGGCACGTGGTCGCCGGCGTGATCGAAGAAGAAGGGATGCAGGTGATCGGCGGGGTCCAGTTCCAGGATCCCGCCCCCGCTGTGTGCGAGCAGGACGTCGCGGGGCAGGACCGCGTCCACCGCCTCCGGTGTCGGTCTGCGGCACGGCCGAGGCGCTCGGACCCCGGCCGAATCGCCGCGCAGAGCCGCATACGTGCCCGCGTCCAGGAATCGCGCGTTGCCGCCCGCGCGCGCGAAGGTTGTGAGGCCGGCCGAGAGGTGGATGCGCAAGCGCATGCCCCGAAGTCCGCGCCCGTCGCGCGTGGGCCGCAGGTCGTCGACTTCGGCCAAACAGGTGATATCGGTGGCGCCGCTCCGCAAACGCGGCTCCGTGGCGACGTTCACGCCGTAAAAAAGGTCCTTGATCAGAAAGTGCGCTTCGAGGGGCACGGAGAAGAACTGCGACGGGATGAAGATTCCCAGCTGACGGAGCGTTTCCACGATCATCAGCCGGCTGTGTCCGCCGTCGCCGGACGGCGGGAATGTGGGATGCGAGCGAGGCCACTGGGCCGCGGCCAGAAAGGTCGCCTCCGCGAGACGGACCACATCGGTCAACAACACCTCGGCCACCGAAGCCCGGTGCACCGACTCCCGTGCCACGGTGCGCGACCAACTCAACTGCCTCGCCGACAGGCCCGAAGACGCTGCGCGGCCACCGAACGTAGTCATGGATACAAGCAGAACCCAGGGGCCGGGATGGTGCATGTCGTCCTCTCGCCACGACTCTCGCGGCATCAGGCGCGCCTTGGAAGGTGCGACGGTTCCGCTTCCGAGCGATGTCGTGTCGCGTCCGTGGTGCGTCACCACGAGCCCGAACGGCACTAGTTTCTACGCAGATATCCGAGCTGGAGGTGGCACGTGCAGGAACGGGCCGGAGCGACTCGCCAATCCCTTCTGGAGACGGCGGCACGCCTGTTCCACGAGCGAGGGTTCGCCGGGACGAGCATCAGCGATATCGGCAACGCGTCGGGACTCACCAGCGGTGCCATCTATTTCCACTTCACCAACAAGGATGCCCTGGCCCGCGCGATCGTCGAAGCCCACTTCGCCACCTGGCCGGAGCTCATCGAACGGCAAATCCCGGCGGGCGCACCGGCCTTGGAGGGTCTGGTGCGGCTCAGCTTCGCGGTGGCCCGGGCCTATCGCGACGATCCCGTGGTCCGTGGCGGGGCACGGTTGTGGGGAGAGCGCTATGCCATCGACGCGACACTGCCGACCCCCTTCGTGGACTGGATCGCCGCCGCGCACGCCTTGCTGGATCGCGCGCGCGAGGAAGGCGATCTCGCGGACCGCGTCGATCCGGCGGCGGCGGCTCGCTCGATCATCCACGCCTTCTTCGGCATGCACACCGTCTCCGACGCGCTCTCCGGCCGCGCCGACATCGAGAACGACCTGACCGACCTCTGGCGCCTGCTCCTGCCGGCCCTGCTCGCCGATCCCCCGCGCGCCGAGGCCACCCTGGCCCGCGCCCTGGCGGGTACAACGGACGGCCCCGGAGTCGCCCCGAAGGTTTGCGCGGACGCCGAATAGCCACGGCCGACAGCCCCGAACGCGCCGTCCCGACCACCCACGCGAACGCCTCCTCACCTGCCGGCGGATCACCGAACGACGCGGCCACCCATCGTGCCCGGCACCCCGGAGCGCGACGCGTACCACCGGACCGACGGGTCGCCCGCACCCGCCCGCACCCGCATCGAGAGCAACACGCTGTCAAAGCGTCATTATTTGATTACTTACCGTATCCAACCTAACGTAATGAGCGTTATGTTTCGGGTCGGCCCACAACGCCGTCTCCGGACCTCGCGCGGGCATCTCGGGGGCCCGCCCTCTCTCGATCGGACGGCCCCATCGATGACAGGCAACTCCCTCCTCTCCTGGACCCCGGCAGCCATCGTCTTCGACTGCGACGGAACCCTGCTGGACAGCGAATGCCACTGGGAAGAAGCGCGTGAGCTCGTGCTTCGTGGGTACGGGGTCCCGACCCCGGCCGACTTCGGCGAACGCACCAAGGGCCTGCACTTCACCGAATGCGGGCGGCTCATGACCGAAGTGGTGGGCCTGCCCACCAGCCACGCAGACCAGGTGACCGGGCAACTCCTCGAACACTTCCGCAAGTTGGTCGCGGCCCATCCCGTGACGATTCCCGGGGCGGTCGAATTCGTACGCCTGGCCTCGTGCTTCGCACCCCTGGCGGTGGCGAGCAACTGCCCCCGTGACGTGGTGAAGTCGGGCCTGGCACACGCCGGACTGCTCCACCGCTTCGTCGACGTCGTGGTCCCGGACGCGAACCTGCGCCCCAAGCCCGAACCGGACGTCTACCTCGCCGCCACCCGAGCCTGCGGCGCCGCTCCGGCCGTCACCCTGGCGGTGGAGGACTCGTACTGCGGCATCCTCTCCGCGACGCGGGCGGGGTTGCGCGTCCTGGGCGTGGGTGCCGACCCTCGCGACGAGGAACTGGCTCTCGCCGACATGTGGGTGAGCACACTGGCCGACGCCGACCTCCTGCACTGGGCGAAGACACGCGAGAGCCTGCCGGAGTCCCGCGTGCCTGCCGCCGACCGGGGAGCCCGGGCAACGGAAGCGGTCGTGGTCTCGTGACGGCGCGACGGGGGCACCGACGCGCCCTGTGACACCACCGCGACGGTGCGGCGACCGACCGCGCCGCCACCGACGACATGCGCCGCGCGACCGGCTGGTTCGCCGAGGGGCCGTCGGAGGCCGAGGCATGGGAAAGGTGGTCACTGCGGCCTGAAGACGCGTTGACGCGTGCTCGGGGGCGGGCGGTGCGCGCGCGGGCGGGGCGACGCGCACGCCAAGTGGTGGCGCCTGCCGGCTCCGACGGGTCGGCGGCGTGCCGTTCACGGCGGCTGTCGTCCGGTTTCGCGTGTGGTCAGCGGTGTGCTGCTCCCAGTGCGCCGGTGGTGTAGTCGATCAGTGCGTCGGCGACGTCGTGCGCATTGTGGTCGTCGGTCGGGGGCGCGTCGGCGAGGGCGGTGACGATGGTGAGTGCGGCCCAGGCGAAGCGGGTGCGAAGGACGGTGGGCGGCAACGCGGACAGGGCACGGGCGAGTTCGGCGTCGAAGGGGGCCCGGTGCAGAGCGGCCTGTTCGGCCAGGCGGTCGCGCCAGGGCTGTGCGGCCCGGGCCAGGGCGGCAAGGAAGCCGAGATAGGTCGGGCCCCAGGGCTCCTCCCGGCGGATTTCGTCCAGGGGGCGTACGAAGGCTTCGACGACCGCGCCGAGTTCGGGCGTGTCGGCGACGCCGAGCCGGTCGAGGTAGCGCGCGCGGCGCTGCGCGAGACGGCTCATGCGGTGGGTGAGCACCGCGTTCACGAGGGCCTGTTTGGAGCCGAAGTGGTAGTGCGCGGCGGCCACGTTCACGCCCGCTTCGGCGTTGATCGCGCGCATCGAGGCGCCGTCGACGCCGGCTTCGGCAATCCGCCGCTCGGCGGCCTCGATCAGCCGCGTCGCGGTCGTGTCTCCGTCGGTCTCGGTCATGCCGCCGATCCGCGCCCCGCCACTGCTGCCCACCGTGTACCGCCTTCCTGGTTCTTGCCGATCACACCGGAACCATGATAGCCATCACCTGTTTCCATCATCTGATTCAATCATACGTTTAAATCAGTCGATGGACGCTCTGGACTCTCGGAGGTTTACATGAACGACCCCTTCGCCGCCCCGCCCGACGACACCGCGGACACGCCGGCTCCCGCCGAGCACCGCACTCCGTCCGGCACCATGGGATGGTTGTTCGAGGTCTGGGCAGAGCCGAAGGGCCGGGCGATCGAGGTCGCGCCGCGCACGTGGCAGGTCACCGCCGGAGTGGTCAACGTCGCGGTGATCGAGACGGACGAGGGCCTGGTCCTGGTCGACACCGCGATGCGGCACGACGGACCGGAACTGCTGCGCCTGATCCGCACCGTCACCGACGCGCCGCTGCACACCGTCGTGTACAGCCACGCCCACATCGACCACGCGTTCGGACACGGCCCGCTGCTCGCCGAGGCGGCCGAACGGGGCGACCCGCCCCCGCGCATCGTGGCGCACCGCGCCGTCATGGACCGGTTCCGCCGCTACATCCGCACCGCCGACCTCAACACCACCGTCAACGCCCGCCAGTCCGGCGGCCCGCGCACCTGGTGGCCCCGGCACGAGACCGACATATTCTGGCCGGACACCGTGTACGACGACACGCTGACCCTGCGGATCGGCGGCGAGAATTTCCACCTGCACCACGCCCGCGCCGAAACCGACGACGCCACCTGGGTGTGGATCCCCGGGCGACGCGTGGTCTGCGTCGGCGACCTGTGGAACGGGGTGTGCCCGAACGCCGGCAACCCGCAAAAGGTCCAGCGCTACGCCGACGAATGGGCGGACGCCTTCGACCGCATCGCCGCCGTCGGCCCCGACACCCTCATCCCCGGCCACTCCATGCCGATCCTCGGCGCCGCCACCATCCGCGAACGCCTCGGCAACGCCGCCGAACTCCTGCGCCACATCGTCGCCCACACCCTCGACGCGCTGAACGCCGGTCAGCGCCCGGACACCATCCTCGACACGCTGCGCGTCCCGCCGCACCTGGCAGACCTGCCGTACCTGCAACCCCTGCACGACCGCCCCGAGTTCATCGCCGCCAACGTCATCCGGCTGCACGGCGGCTGGTGGAACGGCTACGCCGCCGACCTGCTCCCCGCTCCCCGTGAGCAACTCGCCGCGGTCCTCGCCGAACTCGCCGGCGGCGCCGACGCCCTCGCCGCCAAAGCCCGCGATCTCATCGGCGACGATCTGCAACTCGCCTGCCACCTCGCCGAACTCGCCGTCCTCGCCGCACCGGACAACACCGGCGCCCACGAGGCGGCGGCCGAGGCGTTCACCCGGCGCTTCGACGCCGAGACCTCCTTCATGGGCCGCGGCATCTACCGCATCGCCGCCACCACCTCCCGAGAGGCCCTCCGCACCCTCACCACCACCAGGGACAGCCGGTGAACCCCGCCCACGACCTGACCGACCGGATCGCCGTCGTCACCGGTGCCGCCGGCGGCATCGGCCGCGCCACCGCACTGCGCCTCGCCGACTGCGGCGCCACCGTGATCTGCACCGACCACGACGGCCACGGTGCCGCGACAACCGCCCACACGATCGAGACCGCGCACGGGACCGACCGCGCCTGGCACCACCCCCTCGACGTCACCGACGCCGCCGCCGTCGACGACCTGATCGACCGCACCACACAACGCCACGGCCGCCTCGACACCATGGTCAACGTCGCCGGCATCTCGCACGCCCGGCGCGTCGTCGACACCGACGAAGCCGACCTGGACCGTGTCCTCGCCGTCAACCTCAAAGGCGTCTTCTTCGGCTGCCGCGCCGCCGCCCGGGTCATGACCGCCCAAGGCAGCGGCAACATCGTCAACGTCGCCTCCAGCGCCATCGACACCCTGCGCCCCAACGTCGCCTGCTACGCCATGTCGAAAGCCGCCGTCGCCCAACTCACCAAAACCCTCGCCGTCGAAGCCGGCCCGGACGGCGTCCGTGTCAACGCCGTCGCCCCCGGCGTCATCGCCACGCCCATGACCGCCGGCGTCCCCCAGGAACGCAACATCGAAGCCGCCGCCCTCCGCCGGATCGGCCACCCCGACGACGTCGCCTGGGCCGTCTGCTATCTCGCGTCGCCCGCCGCCGAGTTCATCACCGGCCAGATACTTCGCATCAACGGCGGCACCGCCATGCCCGGCTGACCGGGAGGCTGTCCGGAGCAGCCCGGCCGACCGCTTCGGTCGGGCTGCTCCCCCGCCGCCTGTCAGGCCCTTTGGCGGGCCGTTGTTGTAGAGCCTGACGGTCAACGCGGCGACCTCGTCCTGCCAGGCGCCTTCGCCGCCGATCGTCATTTGCGCCAAGCCGACGACGTTGACGCCGCCGAGGGTGGAGTAGTCGGCCCAGGCGCATACCGGGAACCGGAAATCCGCGACGTTCTTCGGGCCCCGTCGCCCGTGCTGCGGGTGACCTGCATGCCGCGAGGTGCGGGCGGCGGTGATCTCCTCGGGGCCGGCGGTGCGCTCGGACGGTTCGCGGCACATAGCGACGGAACGTCTCGCCGTCGGCGGTGCGCGGGGCGGGCGCGTGCGGGTCGGGCTCGTGCGGGGCGGGCTCGTGCGGGGCGGGCTCGGTGCCCGTCCGTGAACCGAATGCGTCGCGCCCGACCCGCGGTCGCGCCGAACCCGCCCGTCGGCGCCGGTCGCGGCGGTCGCGCCGCGAGTTCACCGGTGGGCAGGGGCCGTCCCGCGTGGCCGGCAAGGACCGCGTCCCGCCATGTCCGGACGCTGTCCTCGGCGGCTACTCCGCGTAGGGCTGGTCCTCGCCCTGGGCGCTGTAGGCGAGGCTCCAGATGTAGCCGTCCGGGTCGGCGAAGGTGCCGCCGTACCCGCCCCAGGGCAGGGCCCCGGCGGGCTTGAGGATCGTGGCGCCGGCCTTCGCTGCCTCCGCGACGACCGCGTCGACCCGCGCCTCACTGCGGACGACGTAGGTGAGGACCAGCCCGCTGAATCCGCTGCCTTCCGGGCTCGTGCCCACCTGGTCGGCCAGGCCTTCGCGGCCGTAGAAGCCGACGGGTGAGGCGCCGTCCGATTCGAAGAACACCGAGATGCCGTAGTCGTTCGCGACCTTCCAGCCCAGCCCCTCGGTGTAGAACCGCTTGGACGCCTCCATGTCCCGGACGCCGAGAAGGATCGAGCTCACGTGCGCTTTCATGCTTGTCTCCCTGGTGCTTGAGGTGCTGTGCCGTCCGACCGCCGGCAGGCCGGACCGCCGGGTCTGGCCCGGATGTCACATCGGCACGGGTTCACCGGTCAATCAGTAATGACCGACGAGACGAAGGAATGTGACACATGGTCGATCAGGACTGGGTGAGCGAGCAGTTCGCCGAGCACCAGGGCCGCTTGCACGCGGTGGCCTACCGGATGCTCGGCACGCCCGGCGAGGCCGAGGACGCGGTGCAGGAGGTGTGGCTGCGGGTCAGCCGCGCCGACACCGGCGAGATCGAGAACCCGGGAGGATGGCTGACCACGATCGTCGCCCGGGTGTGCCTGAACATGCTCGAGGCGCGCCGGAATCGGCGGGAGGAGTCGGCCGGGGCGCTGCCGCCCGAGCCGGAGGCGCCGCATGCGACCATCCGGCCGACCGGCCCGTCCGGCCCCGAGGACGAGACGCTGCTGGCCGATTCGGTCGGTGTCGCGCTGACGGTGGTGCTGGACACGCTGACTCCCGCCGAGCGGCTCGCGTTCGTCCTGCACGACGTCTTCGCGGTGTCGTTCGGCGAAATCGGCGCCATCACCGACCGCTCCCCGGCGGCGGCGCGGCAGCTCGCCAGCCGGGCCCGGCGTCGGGTACAAGGAGCCGCCGACGCATCCGATGCCGCGCGATCGGCCAAACGGGAGATCATCGACGCGTTCCTCGCCGCCGCCCGGAGCGGGAACTTCGCCGCCCTGGTCGAGGTGCTCGATCCGGACGCGGTGGTCGGCGACATCCGCGGCGGCCACGAGGTCGCGGCCTTCTTCGCCGGACGGGCTCAGGCCGCCCGGCTCGCTCTGGTCGACGGAGTACCGGCTGCCGTCTGGTCGCACCTGGGCCGGCCGAAGGCCGTCTTCGCGTTCACCGTCGACGACGACAAGATCACCCGCATCGACATCGACACCGACCCCGACCGGCTCCGCGACCGCGACATCGTCGTACTTCCCGGTGGCGACAAGGAGCGGAGGTGACCCGTACGAACCTCAGGCTCTCGTCCTGCACGCTCACCGTCCACGATCTCGACGCGGCGCTCGGCTTCTACCGTGACGTGCTCGGCTTCGAGGTACGCGACGGCCACGGCTCCGGGCGGATACGACGGGTGAGCGTCGGCCCGCCCGCACAGCCCGATGTGCGGATCGTCCTCGAATCCCCCGGCGCGGACCCCCATGTCCCACCGGCCGACCGGCAGGCGATCGCCGGCCTGATGGCCAACGGTCTGCTGGGCCCCCTCGTCTTCGCGACCGACGACTGCGACGCCACCTTCGAGCGCATCGAGGCTGCGGGCACCGAGGTGATGCAGGAACCGATCGACAGGCCCGGCGGCGTCCGCGACTGCGCGTTCGTCGATCCGTCCGGCAACATGTTGCGATTCGCCCAATCGCGGCAAGTGGTCCCGTCTCCGGAGGCACAGCGGGCTGCATGTGCGGCGATCCGGCAGGACGGCGGGAACGGACCGTGAAGTTCCGGGCCGACGTCGACCCCGGTGCAACCGACGAGTGGGCCGGAGGTCAGGCGCGGCCGCTACCCGCTCGGCCTGAACAACGCCCACCGGCGAGCCGCCGGCGTCGCGACCCGCGACGAGGCCGAGGTCGACGACACGGTCGTATCCCCTCGGCGCAGCGGGCGTTGTCGACCGCTCGCCGGTGCCGGTGACGCCTGCCCCATCCGCGTGTCGTCCGTGTGTCGTCCGTGCTCCGGGCGATCGATACTAAGTAGCGGTACCAGGTAGATAGTGCTGCTACTGTGTCGCCACATGAACGCGGAGCGGCACAGCCAATGGCTGCGTGGCGTACTGGACTTGTGTGTGTTGGGCCTGCTCGCCGACGGCGAGAGCTACGGATATCGACTCACGCAGGCGCTGGAGGCCGCGGGGCTCGGAACGATCCGCGGCGGCACGTTGTATCCCGTGCTGCTGCGTCTGGAACGCGACGGGTTGATCACGTCCCGCTGGGGTGTGGGCGATGCGGGCCCGGCCCGCAAGTACTACCGGTCGACGCCCCTGGGCGACCGGGAGTTGCGTACCGCGGCCGGTGAATGGACCGAGTTCGCCCAGCGGGTAGGCGCGATATGGGAAGGGGTGCGGCAGTGATCGCCGGTTCCGATTGGCTCGGCTCGT
This sequence comes from Embleya sp. NPDC127516, assembly GCF_044765325.1. NCBI lineage: Bacteria > Bacillati > Actinomycetota > Actinomycetes > Kitasatosporales > Streptomycetaceae > Embleya > Embleya sp. NPDC127516. The sequence goes on from NZ_JBIWJT010000048.1 coordinate 30,524, forward strand.
TGGCGAGCGAACTTCGACTCCGCGGGCTGCCGGCGGATCAGGTCGCGCGGGTGTTGGACGAGACGCGGGCGCATCTGTGGGAGGCGGGCGAGGATCCCCTCCGCGCGTTCGGGACGCCCTCGGCCTACGCGGCGGCGGTATACGAGAGTCTCGGCACGCCGCCGACACCGGTAAAACGCCGGGTCGTTCCCTCGGAGCCGCCTCGACTCCAGGCGAGCGGCATCGGCAAGCGGCACGGCCGGCGCCCACTGCTCGACGATGTCAACCTGACCGTGCATGCCGGGGAAGTGGCCGCCGTGGTCGGCGCGAACGGCTGCGGCAAGAGCACGTTCCTGCGCATCTGCGCGGGACTGGAGCGGGCACACGCGGGTCGGATCGTGGTGCGCGGGTCGATCGGCTACTGCCCGCAAGGCGGGGGAACCAGTGATTTCCTCACCCCCGACGAGCATTTCGCACTCGTCGGCGCCGGCCGCGGCCTGAGCCGCAACCGCTCTCGTGGAGCCGGGCGGGCCATGGCCGAACACCTGCGATGGCCCCAGCCGGCGCCCACCGCGGCCGCGCGCCTGTCGGGCGGTACCCGACAAAAACTCGAGGTGGTGTTGACCGCGCTGGGTGATCCGGACGTGCTTCTCCTGGACGAGCCCTATCAGGGCTTCGACCACGGTTCGTACACGCACTTTTGGGACCAGGTCCGGGAATGGGCGAACAGCGGCCGGGCCGTGGTCGTGGTCACGCACCTGCTGGATCGGCTCGAACGAGCCGACACGGTCGTCGATCTGACGCCGCGCCATGAAGCAGCCCCGGCCCTTCGAGGCCGGCACCACCCGAAGGGAACCCACCTGCGGTGACGCGACTGTCGACCATTGCCGAGATGACCGGCCGAGAGATTCTGCGGCGCCGCGTGGTGCTCCTTCTCCTGCTGCTGTTCCCCCTGCCGTTCTACCTGATGCAACGCGCCGACCACCCCGGACAGGCGATCAGGTTCCTGTTCGTGGGTCTGAGCTGGGCGATGAGCGGCTCCGCCCTGTTCGTCGCGCAGAACGGACGCTCGATCGACCAACGACTTCGCCTGTCCGGCTATCGGGCGCATCACCTCTGGATGGGCAGGATGCTCGCCCTGTGGCTGATCGGTGTGGTGGTGACACTGCCCTACCTGGCGATCGTCACGATGGACCAACCACACGTGCGCCGCGACGCGCTCGCCGTGGCGATGGTGCTGTGCGTGGCCGTGGCGGCACCGTTCGGCCTGCTCCTGGGAGCCCTGGTGCCGGGCGAGTTCGAGGGCACGCTGCTTCTGCTCGTCACGGTCGGAATGCAGATGGTCGCCGACCCCGCGACGACCACGGCGCGACTGATGCCCTTCTGGTCGGGACGGGAGATCGGCACGTACGCCATCGACCACACCGACACCGCCTTCCTCGTTCGCGGCGTCGCCCACGGCCTGGTGGCCGCCCTCGTGTTCTCGCTGGCGTTGGCCGCCGTCTCCACGGCACGGCTACGCCGCCACCGACACCTGCGAGTGCTGCCCTCGGGGTGAGCCGGGTACGACCCCACGGGCCGGCGACCCGGGGGCAGGGCTCGCGGTACGGCGTCGGCCGGAGCAGGCCTGGGAGGCGGCCGGCGCCCGTGGGTGTGTCGAACCGTGCACGGGTTCGACAGCGCCCGTGCTGAGCGAGCCGCGGTTGATGTCGGTTGTCCCCGCCCTCTGTTCCGGGATGGCCGCAGTTGCGCGGTCGGTTCCCTCTCGACAGGGCTCCGGCCCGTTGAGGCGGGGACGATCGGTCAGGTGCGGTGCCGGCGGCTGCTGCGGATCATCGACATCAGCAATTCGTGGGTTTCACCGTCGGCGGCCACGACGAGTCCGCGGCCTGCCTGCCCGATCGGGGCACCGTCGATGCCGGTGACCACGCAGCCGGCGGCTCGGCACAGCGCGATGCCGGCGGCAAAATGCACGCTCCCGGACAGATCGCCGCCGTCGGTGACGTATGCGGCGCGCTTGCCTGCCGCGACCCAGGCCAATGCCAGTGTCGTGGACACGACCCGGGGCCGGAACCGTTCGACGAACCCGGGCTGGGCCAACAGGTCCACGGCCCGGAAGCCGGGCGCGCCGGGGAACGGCGGGTCCAGGTTGACATCCACGAGTCGGGTGTCGGGGGTGGGCGACAGCCGGGCATCGACCCCCTCGTGCCGCACCCGGGCGGTCTCGCCGTCGGTGAAGAAGATCTCGCCGCTGAAGGGGTCGGCGACCGCCGCCGCCCCGTTGCGCAGCGCCACGTTGACGGCCACCAGCATGTTGCCGACGGCGTAGTTCAGCGTGCCGCACAAGGGATCCACCAGCCACCGGCGCTCGGTCTCCGCGGCACCCTGCTGCCCGCCCTCTTCGCCGAGGACGGCGTCGTCGGGTCGGGCGGCACGGATGACGCCGAGGATCGTCTTCTCGGCCTCCACGTCGGCGGCGGTGGCGAAGTCCCCGGCGCCCTTGTCGATGCGCGTGAGCCGCCGGCCGTACATGCTGCGCACTACGTCCGCGCCGGCGCGTGCCGCCGCTATCGCGACTCCGGCATCGTCAAGGTCCGCATACGAGTTGATCATGTCACGCAGGATATGGGCGCCGGAGGAACTCGCCCGGGGTCGGGTCGCCGTCACCGAAGATCCCGTCGGCCGTCGGCGCCGACCGCTGTACGAGGTCCGACCCGTGATCGTGGCAACGTCGTGGCCAAGGCTCCGAGTGCGCACAGCGCGGCCGTCCAGACCAGCGCGGCGTCGGCCGCCGCTCCTGACGTCGATCGCGGAAGCCGCGAACGCCTCGCAACCCGAAGCGCTGGCCCGGCAGTTGCTCATTCTTCTGGAAGGCGCCACCGTGGTGGCCGACCATCTGGCGGACCCACACGCGGCCCAGGCCGCGCTCTCCGCCGCGCAGACCCTGCTCGAAACCGCCGCCGATCCGAGGCGGTAGCCGCACAGCCGCCGGGTGTCGAGCCGCCCGGCCCGCACGGGTTGGCGACGCCGCGGCGGCCGGACCCGCGTCCCCGTCCGTTCGTCCGCCGTCCGTCCGTCCGTCCGATGATGATCCCGCCGACCGCGTGCGGTCGACGGAGCGAGTCCGGGGGCGCCCGAGCGGGTGGCATTCAGTGGTGACGAGTGAGGGTTGCGTCCCTGGCGTCGGGAAGTCGGGCCGGTTTGCCGGCGGGCGCGGCGTCCAGGTCGGCGTGGCGCCGCCGGCACAGGCGTTCCAGCGCCTGTACCCCCGGTTCCGCGCCGCGGAGCAGGGAGGGGCCGGAGCCCACGAAGCGCGAGCAGACGCCGACGTGGGCGTGGTGGACGTCCGTCAGGACCTCGACCAGGCGTCGGTGGGCGGGTCGCAGGGTGGAGGACTTCGCCGGCGCGACCCGGCCCCACTCGCGCAGGCTCCACACCAGGACGCGGTGATCGGCCGACCACAGGCCCGAGAATCCCGTTCGGGGAACGTGCGGTGGGGCCATCGAGGGCCGGACGATGTCGTGGTAGTCGTCGACGCCGAAGCTCGCGGTGACACGCAGGGCGGACGCGCCGGCGCGCAGGAAGTGCGCGGCGCTGTCCAGGCCGACGGCGGATCCGGCGGGCGAGGGAGCGTGGAGGGCGTGTCGCAGGGCGACGATGGTCGCCTGGGTGAGGGCGAAGAACAGTCGGTGTCCCTGGATCCAGCGTTCGCGGACCGTGGCGTGCGTCCGGAGTTCGTGGGGGTCGCTTCGGGGGGTCAGCCCGGCGGCATGCGCGGCGAGTTCGAGGTCGGGCTCCGTCGGGGTCCCGTCCGGGTTCCGGGACAGGGCGCGCACTTTGGCGAGGGTGTCGTCGAGGGCGTCGATCAACAGGGGCGCGGGGGCACACGCGCACCGGGCGACGGCGAAGTATTCGTCGAACACGGCTTCGCGAGGCTTGCGTTCGCGGACGCGTCCGTGGCCTGGGGGCGTGTGGTGACGATCAGGTCGGTTCGCGGCCGCGTGCAGGGTCGCGAGGTCATGGGGCAGTTGGTGCGGAGGAGCCAGCCACAGCACGGATTCGCTTGTCATATGGGCCGTTTCAGTAGATTTGTGCGGTACGTTACCCGTCATGTCACGAATTCCCATGGATGATTCGTTTCGCGGCGCGATCGGCATGGTCGCCGAGATCCTCGAGGACTATTGGGAGGACCTGCGCGAGGAACGCCTGCCGGTGACGCCGGAGCTTCGCCCCGGGGACGTGCGGGCGATGTTGCCCGACGGCGTGCCGGTACGGGGCGAGCCGATCCAGGACGTGCTCGCCGATGTGCGGCGTGTGGTGATGCCCGGCCTCGTGCACTGGCAACACCCGTCGTTCCTGGGCTACTACCCCACGCAGACCAGCCCCGCGTCGGTGGTCGGCGAGCTCTTGGCATCGGGTCTGGCGGTCCAGCACATGATGTGGTCGACGGGCCCGGCCGCCACCGAACTCGAGGAGGCGGTCCTGGACCACCTCGCGGTCGCGCTGGGCCTGCCGGAGCGGTTCCTCAGCGGCGGGGACGGCGGCGGGGTCCTCCAGGACTCCGCGTCCTCGGCGGTCCTGGTGGCCGTGGTCGCCGCCCTGTACCGGGCCTCGGGCGGGCGTTGGCGCGAACACGGCACCGAGGGCCGCTATCGCCTGTACTGCACCGACCAGGCGAACTCCTGCGTCCCGAAAGCCTCGCGCATCGCCGGCCTGGGCGAACCGAGCCTGATCGCCACCACGGCCGGCACGTGCGCGATGGACCCTCGCGCCCTGCGCGAGCAACTGACGGCCGACCGCGCCGCGGGCATCGTTCCCGCGATCGTGGTCGCCTCCGTCGGCACCACGGGCACCTGCGCCATCGACCCGCTCGCCGCCGTCGCCGCGGTGTGCCGGGAATTCGGCGCGTGGCTGCACGTGGACGCCGCCTACGCCGGATCGGCGGCCGTCTGCCCGGAAAACCGCTGGATCAACGACGGCGTCGAACACGCCGACTCCTACGCCGTGAACTGCCACAAGTGGTTGTTGACGGGGCCGCCTTGCGACGCCATGTGGGTGGCCGACCGGCACAGCCTCACCGCCGCCATGGACATCCGCCCGGATTTCCTGCGGAACCGGGCCAGCGACTCGGGCGAGGTCACCGACTTCCGGGACTGGCAGGTGCCACTCATGCACCCCTTCCGCGCCCTGAAACTGTGGTTCGTCCTGCGCACCCACGGCATCGACGGCCTGCGCACGCACATCCGCGAACAGCTCCTGCTCGCCGACCTGTTCGCCGACCTGGTCCGGGAAACCCCCGGCTTCGAACTCGTCTCGCACACCCTCGGACTGGTGTGCTTCCGCCTCGTCGGCGACAACGCGCGCACCGAACGCCTGCGCACCGACCTGGACGCCACCCACCGACTCCTGGTGACGCCCACCACCGTCGACGGCCGCTACGTGCTGCGCGCGGCCCTGGGTTCGCGTCTGGCATCGCAGAGTTCCGTACGCAACGCCTGGGAACTGGTACGCGAGGTCGCCGCCGCGATCCCCGACCACCGACCCCCATCATCCGAGGCCCCGACGACGGCCCCGGTGGGCGCACGGTGACCACGAACACGCCCGCGCGCGGCCACACCTGCCCGGGGCACCGCGAAACCCACCACACACCCCGAGAAGCCGGGACCGTGCACGTGACCGGAATCCGGCCGTGCCGGCGCGCCGACGATGCGCGAGCCGCAGACGTGCCACGCCCCGTCCACCTGCGCCCACGCGTCCGCCCTCTCGTCATGCGAACGACATCCGACGGAGAACACCGTGCACGGACATGACGCCGCGGCCGCGGCGGGCGAACGCTGGTTCGACTACGCGGCGGCGCACCCCCACTCGAGCATGGAGATCGGTGGCGTGGCCGTGATCACCGGCCCCGCGCCCTCGACGGTCGAACTGCACGCGCTGATCGACTTGGCCCGCGCGGCCCACCCACCGCTGCGCGACCGAGCCCGCGCGCCCGGCGCGAACACGCGCGGTCCGGCCGCGCCCGCCGATCACCTCGAGGAGGTCGCGCTGCCCACCCGCGGCGGCGACGTCGCGCTGCACGCGGCGATCGAGCGCGTGTGCGCCCGACCCCTCGCGGACGTCACCTGGGGCATGACGTTGCTCCACGGCCACCGTGACAACGAGTTCGCTCTGCTCCTTCGCGCCCACCACGGCCTCATGGACGGCATGTCCCTGATCGGGGTCATGCTCGCCGCGCTGGGGGAATCCGGCCTCCCGCGCCGCCGCACACCCCCCAGGCCACCACGCACCTGGACGCCCGGCCGCGTGCGCGCCCTGCTGCGCGCCGCGATCGACATCGCGCTGCCCGCGCACGCGATCGACCTCGGCCCGGCGCGTGTCCAAGCCCCGACCGGCCCGCCGCTACGCCGATGGGCCCACACGCCGCTGCCTCGTATGAAGGCGATCGCGCGCGCCGGCGGCACCAGCCTCAATGACGTGTATCTGGCCGCCCTCGCCGGTGCCCTGCGACCCTGGCTGCCCGACGACGCCACAGGCACCGTGAGGGCGATGGTCCCCCTCGACAGCCGGCGCGAGGACACGAGCACCGCGGTGGGCAACTTCCACCGCGGCGTCCCCGTCGTCCTGCCGTGCCGAGTGCCCACCGCGGCCGAGCGACTGGCCGCCACGCACCTGGCCACCGCGAACATCCGGACCGGCCGCTACGATCCCGACGCGGACGTCCTCTTCGATACCCTGCCCACTCGTTGGCACGGTCGGGCCCTGGCCCGCGTCCTGCATCCGCGGCGCACCACCGTGGTGGCCACCCATGTCCCCGGTCCCGCACGGCCCCTCGAACTCCACGGCCACAGCATCCACACCCTGCTGCCGCTGATGTTCCTGCCCGCGGGACACCGCCTGTCGATCTGCCTGGCCGAATACGCCGGAACCGCGCACCTGGCCGTCGTCGCCGACCCCAGCCTGCCCGCCATCGACGAACTCTCCACCCGATGGCTTGCCGAACTCGACGCACTCGAAGACACCCGCACGCCCCGCCTCCCCGTCGCCGCCTCCGCGATCACACCCGGAGCGATCGTCGACCCGACACCGGGCAGCCCGGAGCGCACCACGACACCCTGACGTCACCGCCACCCGCGCACCGCACCCCGTGCGGCGCGTGGAGACCCGGCGGTGGCGGCACCATCGAAACTCTCCGGGCCCCGCGAGCCGCCCGTCCGTGCGAAGCGGCCGGATCGCCATCCCCTGCCGCTCCCGCCCGGCTCCGGGTCAGGTGGTGCGCTTGGTGGCGTCGAAGCGCTTCATGCGTTCGAGGACCCGCTCGTGGGTCGGCGTGCTCATCTCGTCGACGATGTGGCCGTCGCCGAGAAAGACGACGCGGTCCGCGTAGGAGGCGGCGACCAGATCGTGGGTGACCATGACCACGGTCTGGCGCAGCTCGTCGACGCTGCGGCGGAGTACGCCCAGCACCTCGGCACCCGCGTGCGAATCCAGGTTGCCGGTCGGCTCGTCGGCGAAGATGAGCTCGGGGCGGGACGCGAACGCCCGGGCACACGCGACGCGTTGCTGTTGCCCGCCGGACATCTCCGATGGACGATGGCGCAGCCTGTCACCGATCTCCAGGGTCGCCACCACCTGGTCGAGCCAGGCCCGGTCCGGCTGGTGGTGGGCGATGGACATCGGCAACACGATGTTCTCCATCGCGGTGAGGAAGGGAAGCAGGTTGAAGGTCTGGAAGATGAAACCGATCTTGTCCCGGCGCAGTCGGGTGAGATCCTTGTCCTTGAGCGCGGTGATCTCGGTGTCCCCGACCCAGATGTGACCACTGGTCACCGAGTCGAGGCCGGCCAGACAGTGCATCAGGGTCGACTTGCCCGAGCCCGACGGCCCCATGATGGCGGTGAAGCAACCCCGTTCGATGCCGATGTCGACCGCGTCCACGGCCACGACCCGTGTGTCGTCGGCTCCGAACGTCTTGGTCAGGGCGCTCGCACGGGAGGCGAGTTCGGGCCCGCCCGGCAGATCGCGTGGAGTCGCATCGGTGTGGTCGCCGTCGTTCCTGCGGTGTTTGCGCACGGGCTCTCCTCGGTCGGTGAGCGTACGGACTCCTCGAGTATCGACCCGCCGTCGACACATGGGAACGCACCGGAGGGACCGGACTGCGCCGGAACGAGGCTCCCTTGGGGGCGTCGCCGTCGTCATCCGGCAACACCGCGACGGCGAACGGGCCATCGGCCTGCCCACACGGAAACCGGCGGGCGCGGTCAAGCAGTTCCGCCGAGGGATCGCCGGGCGCTCGCCGGGCACTAACGGTCGCCCGAACAACCCGACAGATATCAACATCACAACACCCCGAACACCGCGACAAGTGACGCGTATTGCTCCGGTCCATCCCTTGACACGCCCAACTCCCCACCGATGGGATGTCAATTCCCGTTGAAATACGTTCGATCACGATGATTTCCACGGGCCGTAAGTACCCATCGCACCAATCAGCACCTGTGCTCATTCGAATCCCCGAGCTCTGGAGCCGTCCGTGCACAAGGTACGAACCACCCTCACCCGCCGCCTCGCGGCGATCCTCACCGCCCTGCCGCTCCTGGCCCCGACGGTGGGCGCGGCCGCCCTGGCCGGCGCATCCGTCGTCGCCGCCCCGACGGCCGCCGCCGCACCCGACGGCCAAGCCGTGGTACCCCCGATGGGATTCAACAACTGGAACTCGACCCACTGCCGGGCCGACTTCAACGAGGCCATGGTCAAGGGCATCGCCGACCTCTTCGTGTCCAAGGGCCTCAAGGCCGCCGGCTACCAGTACGTCAACCTCGACGACTGCTGGGCCCTCCCCAACCGGGACGCGGCGGGCAACCTGGTCGCCGATCCGGTCCGCTTCCCCCACGGCATCAAGGCCGTCGCCGACTACGTCCACGACAAGGGCCTCAAATTCGGCATCTACACCAGCGCCGGCACCAAGACCTGCGACGCCGCCGGATTCCCCGGCGCCCTCGGTCACGAGCACCAGGACGCGAACCTGTTCGCCTCCTTCGGCGTCGACTACCTCAAGTACGACAACTGCAACAACCAGGGCGTGGACGCCAGGAAGCGCTACACCGACATGGCGAACGCCCTGCACGCCACCGGCCGCCCCATCGTCTTCTCCCTCTGCGACTGGGGCGAGAGCAAGGCTTGGGAGTGGGCCGCCCCGATCGGTCACCTGTGGCGCACCACGGGCGACATCTCGGACAACTGGTTCTCGATGATCAACATCGCCCACCGCAACCAACCCCTCGCCCCCTACGCCGGCCCGGGCCACTGGAACGACCCGGACATGCTGGAGGTCGGCAACGGCGGCATGACCGCCGCCGAGTACCGCACCCACTTCACCCTGTGGTCGATGATGTCCGCGCCGCTGCTGATCGGGACCGATCTGCGCACGGCGAGCGCGGAAACCTTCTCGATCCTGTCCAACCCCGACGTGATCGCCGTCGACCAGGACCCCCTGGGCAAGCAAGGCACCGTCGTCGCCAACAACGGCGGCCTCGTGGTCATGGTCAAGGAGTTGGCCAACGGCGACCGCGCCGTGTCGCTGACCAACGAGACCGGCGGCACCGCCACCATCTCCACCACCACGGACGCCCTGGGCATCGCCAACCGCAGCCCTTATCGGCTCAAGGATCTGTGGACCAAGGTCGCCTCCACCAACACCACCGGCACCATCAGCGCCTCCGTACCCTCCCACGCCACCGTCGTCTACCGAATCACCCCCGGCCCGGCGCCCGTTCCCCCCGCCGGCACCTCGCACCTGTCCGACATCCCCTGGACGGGCATGCTCAACGGCTGGGGCCCGGTGGAGAAGGACCGCAGCAACGGTGAACGGGCAGCCGGCGACGGCCGGGCGCTGACCATCAACGGCACCGTCTACGCCAAGGGCCTCGGCGCGCACGCCCCCGGCACCCTCACCTACCACCTCGGCGCCCGCTGCACCCGTCTGACAGTGGACGTCGGCGTCGACGACGAGAGCACCCGGACCGGGTCGGTCACGTTCCGGATCTACCGCGACGACATCAAGGTCGCGGACAGCGGCGTGCTGACCACGTCGGACCCGGCCAGGGCACTCACCGCCGACCTGACCGGAGGCCGCACGCTGACCCTCGCCGTCACCGATGGCGGCAACGGCATTGACTACGACCACGCGGACTGGGCAAACCCCAGGCTCACCTGCACCTGATCCCCACTCATCCCGGCACAGCCCCGGCGGCCGGCTTCCGGAACGGCCCCCGGTCACGGTCGATCCGACCGTGACCGGGAGCCGGCACTTCCCGGAGCCGGCCGTCCCCGCGCGCCGGCCCGCGCGCCCACGACCGGGGCTTCTCGAACACCCTCCGGTCCGACGCCGTACACGCTCCCGCGGTGGAATGTCGACCCGGTGAACCAACGATGGGGGTGCGCGGACCACCGCCTGCACGAACCGCGTTCAACGGAGCAACCCCCCGAACGAGTGGGCGCGTTCGACCACGCCCGTCACCCGACAGGCAACGCCTCGACACCGGCGAGCGGAACTATAGGCCCGGACCGCGCAGTGCGATGGTGCAGCCGACCTTGGACTGGATGTTGACGTATAGGATCCGGCCTTCGGGGTCGAAGGTGGCGCCGGCGAACTCCGCGTCCGGGTCGCCCGGGACCGGGGCCAGGCGGGCGATGTCGAACAGGACACCGCGCCGCCCACAGCGCGCGGATCGGCGAACTGCCGGCCCAGGTCGGCCTCGGCCCCCGGGAGGCGGCGACCCGACCGCGCGGACTCTCCGGCGGCCGGCGTCAACGCACGGCCATAGCCCGGGCGCCGGCGGTGGAGCCCGCGCTGCTGGTCCTGGACGAGGCGGTCTCGGCGCTGGACGTCTCGGTCCGGGCGCAGGTCCTCAATCTGCTCGCCGACATCAGCCGGGACACCGGCATCGGGCTGATCTTCGTCAGCCACGACCTGGCCGTGGTGGGCTACCTGTGCGACGAGGCCCTCGTGCTGCATCGCGGCCGCACCGTGGAGCACCGACCCGTCGGCGACCTGCTCACCGCGCCCGCCGACCCCTACACCCCACTGCTGCTCGCCTCGATCCCGCGCCCCGGCCGGGACCCGGAGCACATCGCCCGACAACACCGCGCACTACCCGTGCCCACCGCCGGCGCCGCGGTCCCGAGCGCCTCATGACGGCGAACCGCACCAGTCGATCCGCGACGGTGTGGCGTTGTCTGCCACTCGAGGGTGTGGCGATCGCGGCCACTCAGTCGATACAGAACTCGTTGCCCTCGATGTCCTGCATCGGGATGCACGAATCAGTGCCGTCATACAGCGTTTGCACGTGTACCGCACCAAGCGGGACCAGTCGTGCGCACTCGGCCTCGAGCACGGCCAGGCGCTCTTCACCCACGAGTCCGGTGCCGACCCTCACGTCGAGATGCACCCGGTTCTTGGCGGCCTTCCCTTCGGGGACGCGCTGGAAGTACAGCCGCGGCCCCACGCCCGAGGGATCGATGCAGGCGAACCACGCGTCCTGCTGCTCGGGAGGTAGTGAGAGCTTGTACTCGTCCCAAGTGGCGAACCCCGCCGGCGGTGGCGGTACGACATACCCCAGCACCTCGCACCAGAAACGAGCGAGGCGCTCGGGTTCCGCGCAGTCGAAGGTGACTTGGAACTGCTTGATCGCTGCCATCGGTCCATCGTAGAAGCAGGTCTTTCGTCCCTTGTCCAACGGGTCGCCGCGGTGCGGCGGGGGGCGGGGCGAGCCGGCCGCCGCGGCCATCACCGGCGAACACGAGGGCCGGGCAGGACGGTTCGCGGAACGGAAGCCGTCGCGGACGATCGCCGCGGAGACGGTAGGGGCGGCGCGGGTGGTGGCCCATCGCAGCGACGTGATGCCGGACGTGCCCCTGCCCGAGCCGCCCCCGGACGGCATCGTCGCCGGTCACCGGGAGGGTCTGGGCCCTGCCGCGCGGCGCAGTCGGTTGGCGATCGCCAGTCCCAGCCCCTCGTCCGCGGGTAGGGACACGACGACGACGTCGCACCCGCGCCGATCGAATTCGCGCAGAATCCCGTACAGCCCCCGCGCGTAGGCGGCCGGCGATTCGGGAACGGCCATCACCGTGTGCGCCTTCACCGGAGCGCCGGCGCGGGAGGAGGGGACGAGCACGCCCACCCGCTGCCCCGACTCCTGCGCGAGTTCCGCTTCGGCGACCACGTTTTCGGGCCCGACCAGGATCACCCGCGCGCGAGGCGCGTAGTGCGAGGGATGCCGACCCGGCACCGGCGTGCGGCCTGTGGAGTCGACCTCGAGCGAGCGTCCCAGCACGGCTTCGAGATCCTCGCGCGTCACCCCACCGGGCCGAAGGATGCTCGGAACGTCGCCGGTGGCGTCGACGATGGTGGACTCGACGCCGACGAGGCAGGGGCCGCCGTCCAGCACGAAGTCGACGGCATCGCCGAGCTCCGCGCGGACGTGGTCCGCCGTCGTGGGGCTGACCGCACCGAAGCGGTTGGCGGACGGGGCCGCGACACCTCCGCCGAAGGCCGAGAGCAGCGCGAGCGCGACGGGATGATCGGGCACGCGCACGGCCACCGTCTCCAGGCCGCCGGTCGCCGCCGGAGACACCCGCCCGCCCCGCCGCAGGACCAGCGTGAGGGGACCCGGCCAAAAACGCGCGGCCAACAGGCGGGCCGTCGCGGGCACTTCCCGGACCCAGTCGCCCAACCGCTCCGCGCCCGCGATGTGCACGATCAGTGGATGGGAGGGTGGGCGCCCCTTGGCCCGGAAGACACGCGCAAGGGCGGCGGGGTTCTCGGCGTCGGCGCCCAGACCGTAGACGGTCTCGGTCGGGAGGGCCACCAGGCCCCCATCACGCAGCACAGCGGCCGCCTTCTCGATGTCAGCCGTTCTCGTCGTCACATCGGCAATCGTCTCACCGCAGCCGCGCACGGGAGGCAGGCGTGCAGCCGGTGCCCGCGCCGACCTCCCGAAACGGTCCGGTGGTCGGATCGAGCCGACCGTCAGGGGCAGCGCCGCCACGCGGCGAGGTACCCGACGTACATGCGCGCTTTCCGTCCGACGCGCCCCGACTCGCCGTCGAATGTGATCCGGGCCACACCGTGTCACACGTTCCCTCCGTCCGGCGCCTTGTGTGCGAAACCCCAAGCGGACGAAGCGAACGAACGGAACAGGGACCATGACCAAGCGCAACAGCGGCCGGACCGAAGTCATCGTGATCGGCGGCGGATACGCCGGAGTCCTCGCGGCCAACCGCCTCACCGGCCGCGACGACGTGGACGTGACCCTCGTGAACCCGCGGCCCACCTTCGTCGAGCGCCTGCGCCTGCACCAGTTGGTGGCGGGCTCCGACGACGCGGTCGTCGACTACAAGGACGTCCTGAGCGAACGCGTCAACCTCGTGGTCGACACCGCGACCGGAATCGACCGGCACGCGCGCACCGTCTCGCTGGCCGACGGCGGCACCCTCGGCTACGACCACCTGATCTACGCGGTGGGCAGCCGCAGCGGCGCCCCGCAGGTGCCCGGCGCGGACCGGTTCGCCCACCCCATCGCGACCCTGGAGGAGGCCGAGCGGCTGCGGCAGGCCGTGGCCGCCGCGCCCGTCGACGCGGCGCTGACGGTCGTCGGCGGCGGAGCCACCGGCATCGAGACCGCGGCCGAACTCGCCGAGGCCGGCCGCACCGTCACCCTCGTCTGCGGAGGCCCGCTCGGCCCCTACTTCCACCCCAACGGCCGCCGCTCCGTCGCCAAACGCCTGGCCGCCCTGGGCGTCACCGTCCTCGAAGGCCCCGACACCAGGGCGGCATCGGTGACCGCCGACGCGGTGCGCCTGGCCGACGGCCGGGAAGTGCCCGGCCGGCTGACCATCTGGGCCGCCGGGTTCGGCGTTCCCGACCTGGCCGCCCGTAGCGGCCTCAGCACCGACGAGAGCGGTCGCCTCCTCACCGACGAGACCCTGACCAGCATCGACGACGACCGCATCGTCGCCGCCGGGGACGCGGCCGCGCCCTCGGGCCTCGCCTACCGGATGGGATGCCAGTCCGCCGTCCAACTCGGCCCGCACGCCGCCGACGCCGTACTCCGCCGGATCGAGGGCGGGCGGCCCGAACCCGTCGGCGTCGCCTTCGCCGGGCTGTGTGTCAGCCTCGGCCGCGGAGCCGGCATCTTCCAATTCGCGCGCAAGGACGACACCGCCATCCGGTTCCATGTCGGCGGCCGCCCCGGCGCCCGCCTGAAGGAGTTCGTCGTCTCGCACACCGTCAGGCAACTCGCCGACGAGGCGCGCAAACCCGGCACACGCGTCCTCAAGAGCAAGGACGACACCCGCCAACAACGCGTCCGGGCCGAGTACCCGAACCGACCCGCACGCGTGTCGTAACCCCCGGGACGGCGGGCGGCGCCCGCCCGCCATCCGCCCGCATACCCGGAACCCCGGGACCGGCCGCCACGAAAGGGAATGGAAGGATTCGAGGATGCGCGACCACACCGCGGACCCGGCGACCGATGCCTTCGTCGCCCACCGCAATCTGCTCTTCACCGTGGCCTACGAAATCCTCGGCTCGGCGGCCGACGCCGAGGACGTCCTGCAGGAGACCTGGCTGCGTTGGGCCGAGGTCGATCTGGAGCAGGTCCGCGACCAGCGCGCCTACCTCGTCCGCGTCACGAGCCGGCGAGCTCTCGACCGGCTGCGCACCCTGCGGCGCCGCAAGGAGACCTACGTCGGCCCGTGGCTGCCCGAGCCGCTGCTCACCTCGCCGGACGTCGCCGAGAACGTCGAGCTCGCCGAGAGCCTGTCCATGGCCGTGATGCTCGTCCTGGAGACCCTCTCGCCCACCGAGCGGGCCGTGTTCGTCCTGCGCGAAGTCTTCGACGTCGACTACGACGAGATCGCGGAGGCGGTCGGCAAGACCCCGGCCACCGTCCGCCAGATCGCCCACCGCTCCCGCAAGCACGTCGACGCCCGCCGCCCTCGCCAGGTGGTCTCACCACGCCAGGCCAAGGCCGCCATCGCCTCGTTCCAACACGCCGTGGAGACCGGCGACCTGCAGGGCGTGCTCGACGTGCTCGCCCCCGACGTCGTCCTGATCAGCGACGGCGGCGGCGTCAGGAGCGCCGCGCTACGGCCCGTCATCGGCCTCACGAAGGTGGTCCGCCTCCTTCTCGCCGCCCTCGGCGACAAGGAAGGCACGCTCACCGGCGAGCCCACCACCGTCAACGGCGATCCGGCGCTCCTCCTGCGCGTCGACGGCGAGATCGACAGCATCATGGCGATCCGTCTCGACGACGGCCTCGTCACCGACATCTACTTCGTCCGGAACCCCGCCAAGCTCACCCACATCGCGGCCGACACACCACTCGACCTGAACTGACACCACAACGGCCGCGGCCCCATCGTGGGCACGGTTCGCCGACAAGGCCATGGGCATGCGGGCCGTCTTGTACCCGGTCGCGGTGCCGGCGCTGCCGGTGTGGTGGTGGGTCCGGCGGCGGGGGCGGGCGTTCCCCTGGGATGTGGACGCGCTGATCACCCTGCCGTTCGTGGTGGATGTCGCCGGGAACGCGGCCGACCTGTAAGACCGGGTCGTGTGGTTCGACGACGCCTGCCACTTCGGCGACCGGGCGGTGCTCGGAACGGCGTGCGCGGTGGCACTGCGGCGGCGGAGCACCTTGCCGGCGTGGGCAATCGCATGGTGCTACGCGGGGCCGGGGCGACCACGGCAATCCTGTGGCCCGGGGGGTCAGCCGGCGCTCGGGATGTACAGGAATTAGACCGGGTAGGGCGCGGCTCGGCCTGGCTGATCGACCGTCACCCACACCTCGAAGCCCGCGGCAAAGGCGGATTCCTCCAGTGCGAAGCCGATCACGGCGTTCTTGGTTTCCTTGCTCGTCAGCTGCCCGTTGAACGAGGGGGCCAGGGTCCGGTCGGGGAGCGGCGGGTCGACCTGTGCCATGTGTACGGCGTTGTCGTCGTGACGCACCACGCTCACGTGAACCTGACCGTCCAGGGTCAGCGGCTTCGCGCCGTCGTGACCGAGCCGGACGTGGACGTCGCCGCGCCGCGATCCGGCGGGCGCGGGGACGTCGCCGGGTGTTGCGACCTGGGTCACCGATACGCGGGCGAGGTTGGGCAGGACGAATTCGGTGCCCAATGCCGGCGGCGGCGGGTCCTCGGGACCGAGCCACTTCGTGGGCCTGGGTCCGCGCGGTTCTTCGACGGACGATCCGTCCTTGGCCTCGGTCGGTCGCGTCTTGTCGGCAGGAGCTTCCTTCGGTGGGTGGTCGAGACTGGTGGTGGGCCCGGATTCGGCCCCTGATTCGCGGCGGGCTTCGGTGTTGCCGCACCCGGTCAGTGACAGGCCGAGCACGAGGGCGGCCGAGCAGACGAGCAGGGTGCGGGTGGATAGGGCGATGGACATGTCGTGCCCTCCTCGGACCCGGCGTGACCGGTCACCCTCGGGGACGACCCCAGGAGATGTCCGGTTGCGGCAAAAGCCGCACGTGAGGGCGCGCGACGTACGGGTTTGCGATCGGGACCCGGTGGAGGCTTGATCGAACGGCTCGCCCGCCCCGACCCGAGGCCGGGTCGGGGCGATGCCGCGCATGCGGCGGGCAGGTGCGACGGGATCGGAGCCGCCTGCGCCCGGAGGCCGCAGAGCGCTCGGAGAATCGGCGAGCCGGGTCAGCGCGGTCGGTCGCCAAGGATGGTCACGCGTTCCATGATTCGCTCGTGTGGGTAGTAGTCGGCGCTCGCGTAGTGCTGTGTCGCGCGGTTGTCCCAGAACGCGATCGTGCCGGGGCGCCAGCGCAGCCTGCACTGGTATTCGGGGTGGCGGGCCTGGTCGTAGAGGAATGCCAGCAGTTCGCGGCTCTCGTCGTCCGGCAGGCCCTCGATGTGGTGGGTGAAGATGCGGTTGACGTAGAGGAGTCGGCGGCCGGTCTCCGGGTGGGTGCGGACAACGGGGTGGGAGACTGCGGGGTACTTCTGCTGCTGCCGGGCCAGTTCCTCGGGTTCGAGGGCGCTGCCGAAGGTCTGGGTGAAGTCGTGGACGGCCGTCAGCCCGTCCATGCGGGTCTTCGTCGCCTCCGGCAGGCCGTCGTAGGCCGCTGCCATGTCCGACCACAGCGTGTCGCCGCCGACGGCGGGGACGTGTACGGCGCGCAGGATCGAGCCCATCGGGGGTGTGGTCTCGAACGACGCGTCCGAGTGCCACACGTTTTCGACCGCCGGCGAGTCGGCGCCCCGGGAGAGCCGGACGACCTCGGGGATGTCGTCCGCCTTGGGCAGGAAGGGGTGGACCTCCGGTGTGCCCCAGAGCCGGGCGAGGTCACGGTGTTGGGGTGCCGTGAGGTTCTGGTCGCGAAAGAACAGGACCTTCCACTCGAGCAGGGCTCGGTGCAGTTCGGCGTGCAGTTCCGGGCCGAGCGGCCGGGCGAGGTCGATGCCGGCGATCTCCGCGCCGATGGTGGGGCTGCACGGCGCCAGTTCGAACAGTTCGTACGGGGCGGTGGGCCGGTAGTCGCCGGTGGGGCAGAGTTCGCGCACGGGCACGGCGGATAGGCCGTTGTCGAACACCGGGCGGCGCGTGTTCTCGGGAGCAGTGGTCACGGCGGGAACCTCCAGGAGTGAGGCGGAAACAGGGATCGATGGGAACAGGGGTTGATGGGAACAGGGTTGGTGGGAACAGGGATCGGTGGGAAGCAGGAGTTGGTGGGAACAGGAGTTGGTGGAGACAGTGGGCACGGTCACGCGCGGTGGACGCGGGGAGTCGGTCGGTGCGATCACGCTCCGGAGGTCGCACCGCCGGTGGCCGGGGTACGTCCGTGGCGCATGAGTACGGCCACCAGGACGCCGACCAGGCCGACGACCGCCGCGATCGCGAAGGCGTGCTCGAAGGCGGCGTCCGCGTAGACGATGCGGCCGGTGCGCGCGTCGGCGCGGGCGATGTCGCGTGCCGTCACGACGGCGGGCCCGGCCGCGAGCCGGGCCCGGCTGTACGGCGGAGTGGGTGACACGGGGACCGAAGTTGCCTGTTCCAGTTCGGGTTCCGGTGCGGGTGTCGGGGATGGGATGACTGCCACGAGGGCCTCCTTCGGACGACGTGGTGGCGCGGCGTGACGTGGCTCAGGGCAGGTCGAGGTGGCGCGCCGGCCGGGCGGGGGGCGGCGGGCGCGGCGGCGCGCGGGCATGGCCGGCGGGCGACTCTGCTCCGGTGGGTGGGGGGATCGCGCTGAGGGAACTAAGGGCGATCCCCCCGGTCGCGGAAGGAAATCACCCCTGCGGGGTGTGCGGGATTGCTACGGGGCGCCGGGTTTCCGGATCTGTTCCAAAGAGGTTTCCGATGCGGACAGTGCCAGGGTTTCCGGGCGGCACGGCGCGGTGAGAATGCCGACACCGGCGTCCACCAGGTCGGCCACGTACAGCGCGGTCGTGCCCGGGGCGTAGTGGGAGTCGACGCTCTGGCGCAGCTCGCGTTCGGCGAGCGCGCGCGTGGCGAATTCGGCGAAGTGTTGCCAGCGTCGCAGGGCGAGCCGGTCCGGGAGCGTGCCGCCGGACAGGGTCAGGGCGCGGGTGTTGAGTTCCTTCAACCCCGTGGTCCACGGGCTGCGCCCGAGGTCGTCGAGTGCGAACGTGACGACGTCGGGGTGCACGGTGTAGGCGGCCTGTACGCAGAACCGCAGGTACCAACTGCCCTCCGACGGGCTGTCGCGCAGTTGGTCGAGCAGTTCGGCGAGGGGCAACACGAATGCCTCGGCGAGGGCGTACGGATCCTGTGCCCGTCCCTGCCGGTCGAACAGTGCGATCAGTTCGGTGCGGCGCGCGTTGATCGGACCCATGCGGTACTCGAAGATCGCGTCGACCAGGCCCTGGGGCGACCCGAAGTGGTATTTGACGGCATTCGTATTGCGCTGCCCGGCCGCCACGGCGATCTCCCGTGCCGAGACCGCGTTGATGCCCCGCTCGGCGAACAGACGTTCCGCCGTTGTCATCAAGCACAGCCGGGTGGCCGCCGAATTTTCCATGTCGCGGACGTTAACGCACATGCGTTAACCATTCAAGAGCCCGAAGCATCCCCTACGCCAGGACGCCGCACCCTTGTCTCGACACTCCGGGAGGGCCCTGCCGCGTCGTGCTTGGCGAGTGCTTCGCGGCGAATCCACCGGAGCAGGGTGGGGTTGTCGACGGTTGTGACGACGCCGACGGTGCCGTGCAGGTGACGGTCGTCGTCCAGCAGGGCGAGCAGGCACGCGGCCAGGTCCACACGGGCGGTGAACCTGCCGTCGGCGTGGCCTTCGACAAGGGTGTAGTCGGTGGCGAACGGCAGGTGGTAGAGCCCGCTCGGGCGCACGATCGTCCAGTCCAGATCGGCGGACCGGACCAGCGTCTCCATCCGCCGCATGTCGTCGTACAGCGTCTTGCCCAGCACCTTGGTGACGTAGGGCAGGAGTACTCGGTTGAACAGGAACCCGCCGTCGGAGTACGGGTGCGGGTCGACGCCGCTCGAGCTGACCACGGCGAGTCGACGCACGCGATGCCGTTTCATCGCGGCGACGATGTTGGCCGCTCCCTGCGAATAGGTGTTGATCGGCTCCTTCGCGGCGGGCACCCCGAGCGTGGACAGCACCGCGTCCCGCCCGGTCACGACGGCGTCGACGGCCACCGGATCGAGCACGTCGGCACCGACCACCTCGAGGCGATCGTGGTGCAGCGGAAACGAGTCCGGCTGCCGGGTGACCGCGGCGACCCGATGTCCGGCGGCGAGGGCCCGGGCGGTGAGCAGGCGGCCGGTGGGGCCATTGGCTCCGAAGACTGCGATACGCATGATGACGGTCCTTTCCTGATGACGACGTCTTCTCCGAGACGATCGGGAAGCCGCGTGCGGCGGTCCGAGTGCTCGCGCCGGCGCCGGCGGTTCGTCGAGCGGTGCGTGTACCTGCGCCGGGTGCGGCTCAGGTGTGTGTACCTGTGCCGGGTGCGGCTCAGGTGCGTGTACCTGCGCCTGGTGCGGCTCGCGTGGCCGCACCCGGCACAGCCCTGGAAGTCCTCGCACCGCGACGACGGCGCCGGCCGCGGTCGGATGTCGGCCATCTGCGGCACGCCCGCCCGCGCGGCTTCCGTACCGCCACGACCATGCCGAAGACGGCGTGGTGGAGCGGGCCGACCGGCTCGGCGCCCCCGTCGCCGATCCGGTCCACAAACTCGAAGTCCGCAGCGTCGCGCGCGCGTTCGGCTGCCGGATCCCGTGCCCGGTGTGGAACGCCGTGGGTTTTTCGGTCAGTCCGAGTCCCGGTCGGCCTGCTGTGTTTCGCGCAGGACCGCCCAGGCATCCGCCACCGGGCCCACATGCCCAAGCTTGTCGGGGTTGCTCACCGTACGGATCGCCTGGATCCGCCCGTCGAGGATGTCGAGCGTCCAGGTGTTGACGACCCCGCCGTCCCGGTCGCGGAAGATCGCGCCGGGCTGGCCGTTCATCCGGTGCGGTTGCACGACGCCGCCGATCCGGGCGAACGGCGGGAGGAAGACGGCGAGCACCCGGGACACACGGTCGGCGCCGAAGAAGCCTCCGGCCCACTGCGGGGCCTTGCCTCCGCTGTCCGCGACCAACGACACGTCGGCGGCGAGCAGTTCCCGCAGCGCGTCGACGTCGCCTTCCCGCAACGCCTCGAAGAAGCGTTCGGCGAGTTCGTCGCGCTCGCGACGGTCCGCCTCGAAGCGGGGCCGGCCCTCGTCCATGTGGCGGCGCGCACGCACCACCAGCTGACGGCACGCCCCCTCGGAGCGGCCCACCGCCGAGGCGATCTCCGGGAAGCCGAAGGCGAACACCTCCCGCAGCACGAAGACCGCCCGCTCCAGCGGACTGAGCCGCTCCAGCAGCAGCAACGCCGCCATCGACACCGAATCGGCCAGTTCCGCCGACTGCTCCGGGTCCTGGTAGGGGTCGGTGAGCAGTGGCTCGGGGAACCACGGTCCGACGTATTCCTCGCGCCGGACGCGAGCCGAGCGCAGCACGTTGATCGAGATGCGGGTGACCACGGCCGACAGGTACGCCTTGGCCGAGGTGGGGGTTGTCGTGGAGGTCGCGTAGCGCAGCCAGGTCTCCTGGACGGCGTCCTCGGCCTCGGTCACGCTGCCCAGGATCCGGTAGGCGATCGAGAACAGCAGCGGTCGCAGTTCCTGGAACTCCTCGGTGTGGGTCACTTCAGTTCCTCCTTGAAGCCCTGCCGCCACGAGGGGTGGCGCAGCCGCCGGCCGAGTTCCCGCTTGGCCTTCGCGTTGGAAAAGCCGCGTCCCTCGGTCATCATCACCACCGCCTGATCACTGGCCGGCAGTCGGACGAGCCACACCGGGATCCGGATCGGCTGCTTCGCGCCGGCGCACGCCGCCAGGTGGGGCAACCACTCGCTCGCCGGGGCCGGTTCGTCGTCGACGATGTCGAACACGCCCCTCGCCTTCTGCTCCACGGCCAGGACCGTGGCGCTCGCCGCATCGTCGAGATGCACCCACGAGCTGTAGCCGGTGGCACGCCCCACGAGCGGGTACTGCCGCTTGCGCACCAACTCGACCTGGTCGTCGATGGCGCCCGGCCCGTAGAACGCGCCGTAGCGCAGGACCACGCCGCCGGCCTCGAGGACCACGTCCTCGACACGGCTCAACGCTTTCAGCCCCACGTGCGCCGCCGTGCCCTCGAGCAGGTCCAGCGGATCCTGTTCGGTCTTCACCCATCCGCCCGCGCGGATGCCGTTCCAGGAGGCGTAGCCCTGCGCGACGAAATGCGACACACCGGTCGCCTCGGCTGCGGCCAGAAGGTGGTCCGTCCCCTCGGTACGCAGCCGGTTGGTCGTGGCGAACCAACGGTCGGGATGCTTGATGTCGGGCTTGCCGGCGTGCGCCATGGAGATCGCCGTCATCTGGTGCACGATCACCTCCGGCCGAGCCTTGGCCACCGCCTCGCCGACCGACACCGCGTCCAACCGTCCATCACCACGCCGTCCGCGCCCTGCCGCGCCAACTCGCGCAGCTTGGCCGCGCTCGTGGTCGTGGCCGTCACCTGGTGGCCGCGGGCCACGAGTTGTGGCACCAGCCGCCTCCCCAGAACGCCGGTTCCGCCCGCCAGGAACACCCGCATGATCATCACCTTCCCGACGCGAGAATCTGTCTTCGCTACCCGAGACAAGACAGCGCGGCCACCTGTGACATGGCGGCGAAGATCAGCCGACCGCAAGGGATCGACCGACCCGCCGCGGCGAAGGCGGGGGTCGGCTGCACGGGATTCGAACCGAGACGAACGTGCGGGCGATCGGGGTTCCGTCGCCGACCAGGCGCGGCCGTCGAGGAGGGCAGGACGCAAGCCCGCTCGTGTGGGTGCCGGAAGCCCGGCCTCCGAAGCCGGATCGGGGCTCTCGTGTGTACGCCGGGTGTTCAGGCGGCCCATTGTCACCTTTGACGCGTCGTCCGCCGCCGAAACGACCGGACCCTAGGTTGCCGACCATGGACATCGCACCCCGCAGCGCCCCGTCCCCACGGACACCCGCCACCCACCTGGAGATCGAGCCGAGCATCCTGTACTTCGGTACCCCGGTGACACTCCTGTCGACGGAGAACCAGGACGGCTCGTTCAACCTCGCCCCGATGTCCTCCGCATGGGCACTCGGACGCACCGTCGTACTCGGACTGGGCCGCGAGGGGCAGACCGCGCGCAACCTCGGTATCCGACCCGACGTGGTGATCAACCTGCCGGCCCCCGCCCAGTGGCCGGCGGTGGAGCGGCTGGCGCCGCTGACGGGACGCAACCCGGTGCCGGCCACCAAGGCCGAGGGCTTCCGCTTCGAGCCGGACAAGTTCGGCGCGGCCGGCCTGACCGCCGAACCGTCCCACCTGGTCCGTCCGCCTCGCGTCGCCGAATGCCCGATCCAACTGGAGGCCCGCGCCGAGCGGGTAGAGCCGGACGTCTCCGGGGGATTCGTCATCGTCGAGGCCGTCGTACACAAGGTTCACGCCGACTCCCGCATCGTCGTTCCCGGCACCGACCACATCGACCCCGCCGCCTGGAGCCCCCTCGTCTACAACTTCCGCCACTACTTCGCACTCGGCCCGGAACTCGGCCACACCTACCGCAGCCAAACCCCCCGCAGCCCCAACGACTCCGCCGCCGAACAGGCACTCGCCGGCACCGCGCACCACTGACCGCCGGTGGTCGGCCCGAAGTCGGCGGCAGTGGCGATCCCGGCGGCGCAGAGCGGCGAAGTCCTCTCCGGTGTCGGGCCGTACACCTTTGGCAGGCGGCCTCAAGGCCCTGCCCGGTTGTCCCGCGCACCTCCCGTCGGAGCCGGCCCGCCTGCGGGCCACTCCGTCTTCGCCGCTCCGACCGACGTTGGGCCACCGTGGTCGACACGCTCGTTGGCTGCGGATCCGCGGCACTGTCCCCCGGCTCTGGCCCAGGCTGCGGCGGTCGCCGTCTACACGGACACGCCCATCGACTGCCTCGACTGCAACCACCGGCCCTGACCGGCCTACCGGCGCGGACACGCCAACCGCGCCGAGACCACTCCGCCGACAACCGTGCGCGCTGTCGACGAGCACCCGCCCGGTCACCCGGCGCCGATCGCGAGGCTCGAACGGGTTCTCGGGCCGGCGCAAGGTCAGGAGAGCCCGATTCCTAAGCCGTGGCCCGCCGGACTCGGTAGTTCCAGCGTGTGAGCGCCCGGACGACGGTTTCGGCGCCGATGGGGTTGGCGCTGTGAACGAAGACCGCTCCGATGCGGAAGGGGCTTCCGTGGAAGGCGGCTTCTTCCAAGAGGGTCACCACGGGCAGGATGGTGTCGTCGCCGCCGAGATCGTGGTCGAGCCAGAGTTCGTCGATGAAGCGGTCGCGGTACTCGCGCAGGAGCCGGATACCCTCGCCGCTGGTGCGGGCGATCCGCGTGGCCCTCGGCAGCGGTCGCAGGTCGTCGATGCCGAGGATGACGGGCGTCGGTACGGGCGGGTCTTCATGCACCCGAACATCCTCCTGTACCCGACCACCAGCGCGGAAGAGCGGCCACAGGAAGCGCCGAAGCAGCGAAGGCGGAGCATCACGAGCAGGTCGCAAACCGCGGCGCCGACCCACCCGGCAGGTTGACCCGCGCTGGGCGACAGTCGCGGACGCACGGTGGCGGAGGCGGCTTACCTGAGTGCCTTTACGGTTTCCTTCGCCCCAGGCCGGAGCGCGCGGACGAGGTTCGGCGCATCCTCTCCTCCTTCGTGGAACCCACCCGGCAAGAGCCCGGAAATCTGCAATACCACCTCCACGAGCACGAGGACGGCCGTTTCTTCCTGTACGAGGTCTGGCGCTCGCAGGAAGACCTGGACCGGCACAACGCGACGCCACCGCTGCGCGCCTTCCTGGAAAACCTGTCGACCTTCCTGGAGGCGGCCCCGGAGGGCTACTTCGACACCATGCTCAGCCCGTATCCCAGGGTTGCGCCGGTTCCCGCCTGAGCGGGTGCCCACGGGCAGGTGCCATGCGTGGCAGACGCGGAAAAACGCCCGGTGACCTGCCGGTTGCGGTGTGGGAAGGCAGTTCGGCGAAGCGATCGCGGTACTCGTGGGCGAAGCGGCCGAGGTGCGAGACGCCCCACCGGTAGGCGATCGTGCCGACGGGGTCGGTGGAGGTGCGGATGTCCTCGCGGATCCGGTCGAGTCGCAGGTTGCGGACGTAGGACATGGGCGAGAGGCCGAGCCGGTCGTGCCCTCACGGTGTGCGATTCGTTCGGAAGGCGGCGTCGAACGAGGTGTCGGGCGGTTGGATGGCGGCCAGCGTGCGTACGAACGCGAGCGCGTCGGGTGCTCCGATCAGACGGTCCATACCGGCGTCCTCCCACTCGATCGAGATCGGTCCGGAATAGCCGACGGAGTTGAGCGCCCGGAAGCAGTCCTGCCAGGGCACGTCGCCGCGGCCGGTGGAGACGAAGTCCCAGCTCCGGCGCAGGTCTCCCCACGGCAGGTGGGAACCCAGACGACCGCGTCGGCCGTCGCCGTCGCGCAGCCGGGTGTCCTTGCAGTCCACGTGGTAGAGGCGGTCGCGGAAGTCGACGATGAAGGCGATCGGGTCCAGTCCCTGCCACAACAGGTGGGAGGGGTCCCAGTTCAGGCCGAGGGCGGGCCGGTGGTCGACCGCCTCGAGCATGCGCGCCGTCGTCCAGTAGTCGTAGGCGAGTTCTCCCGGGTGCACTTCGGCGGCGAACCGCACGCCGGTCTCGTCGAAGGTGTCCAGGATCGGGTTCCAGCGGTCGGCGAAGTCGGTGAAACCCTCCGCGATCTGCTGCGGGGATACCGGGGGGAACATCGCCACGGTGTGCCAGATGGCCGAGCCGGTGAATCCCACCACGGTCTCGACGCCCAGTCGGGCGGCGGCTCGCGCGGTGTCCTGGATCTCTCGGGCGGCCCTGCGGCGCACCCCCTCGGGCGAACCGTCGCCCCACACGTGCGCGGGCAGGATGGCGCGGTGGCGCTCGTCGATGATCGCGTCGCACACCGCCTGTCCCACCAAGTGGTTGGATATCGCCCACGTCCGCAGCCCGTACTTGTTCAGGATCGCCATCCGGCCGTCCACGTAGTCCTCCTCGGCGAGGGCTCTGCGGACATCGAAGTGATCGCCCCAGCAGGCGATTTCGAGGCCGTCGTAGCCCCAGTCGGCGGCGAGTCGGCACACCTGCTCGAAGGGCAGGTCCGCCCATTGACCGGTGAACAGCGTGATGGGGCGAGGCATGGTCGTCCTTCCCGGGGGCGCGGCACGGAGTCCGCGTCGCGCGGGAGCGGGCGGGTGCGGGGTGGCCGCTCCACGGGGCCGGTGCATCCGACGCCCTCCCGCTCTTTCGGTGGATTCGAGGGCAGCAGCCTCCACTCGACCACTTAGTTTGTCCATAGACAGGAACAAGTTTGTTTTCATTCGTGAAAACTCTTCTTGACACAAGCGGAATCCACTACATTCCTGGCGGAACGCGGCTGTCGGAACCCGACGAAGGCGGGAAGGAACGCAACGCCGCGTTCACGCACCCCCACGACCCCTCCGGGGCCGCCGATGCCGCGCGCAGACCTCCGGGACGCGTGGCGTTCGATCCCGATGGCGGCGTGCCGAAGCCGTCGAGCGAGTGACCGCGTCCACGACGTCGTCGACCCCGTCGGCGCCACGTACGAACGAGGAGATGTGATGACGGGACTACCCCAGCCGGGGGGCGAACGCAGACCGAGGGCGCGTCGATGGATCGAGCCCACCGGGCCCGAGGCGCCCGCCCCGGATCACGCGCCGTCCACGTCTTCGACATCCGCGACGCCTCCGGCCGAGCGCGCGGGTCGTGTCGGGGTGTGGCTGGTGGGTGTTCGCGGGTCGGTCGCCGTGACCACGATCTGCGGGGCGCTCGCGGCCTCGGCCGGCGACGAGTCGCCGCTGGGGTGCGTCACCGCCACCACGCCCTTCGCGCGATGTGGCCTGGTCGGCTTTCGTGATCTGGTGTTCGGCGGGCACGACGTGGACACGATCGGGCTCCGGGCCCGCGCACGGCGGCTCGTCGCGGACGGGGTGCTCCCGCACGGCTTGCCGGACCGGGTGGGCGTCGGACTCGACGCGATCGACGCCCGCGTGCGTCCGGGCGTGGCCGCCGCCGACCCGCGCCCCCAAGCTGACCAGATCGCGGAACTGGTCCGCGATATACAGGAGTTCGCCCGGGCGCAGGACCTGACGCGGGTGGTCGTGGTACATCTCGCGTCCACCGAGCCGCTGCCGAGGCCGCACCCCGCCCACGCAAGCGCGGCCGCGTTGGGCGCGGCCCTGGAGACCGGCGTCGACGTGCTGCCGCCGAGTGCGCGCTACGCGTGGGCGGCCGCACTGGCGGGCTGCGCGTTCGTCGACTTCACGCCGTCGGCGGGCGCGCGAATACCGGGCGTCGCCGAGTTGTTCGTCGCGCGCGGCGTGCCGTACGCGGGAAGCGACGGCAAAACCGGGGAGACCCTGCTCAAGAGCGTCCTGGCGCCCATGTTCGCCCAGCGCGCCCTGCGCGTCACGTCGTGGTCGGGGACGAACCTCCTCGGCGGAGGCGACGGCGAAACCCTCTCCTCGCCCGAACGGGCCGCGGCGAAGGTCGAGTCCAAGGACCGGGCGCTGCGTTCGCTCCTGGGCGGGCCGGTGGGCGGCGGGGTGCACATCCACAACGTGCCGGAGCTGGGAGAGTGGAAGACCGCCTGGGACCACGTGAGCTTCGAGGGCTTTCTCGGCACCCGGATGAACCTCCAGTTCACCTGGACCGGTTGTGACTCGGCGCTGGCGGCGCCGCTGGTGCTGGACCTGGTCCGCCTGGCGGCGCGCGCCCACGCGGTGGGTTGCGCGGGACCGCTGCGCGAACTCGCCTTCTACTTCAAGGACCCGGTCGGAAACGACGAACACGCGCTGTCCGCGCAGTACGAGACCTTGCTCTCCTGGGCCCGGGAACGGCTGGCGACGGGCCGAAAGGCGACGCGATGAGCGCGGCCCAGCGCCCACGCGCGCGGGTCGGCGGCCCGGGCGAGGGCATGCCGACCGAATCCGCCGCGGACGACACCACACCCGGAGCGGGCACACCGCCGAACGCACGCTCGGTACCCGCCCCGGAACCGGCGGCAAGATCGCTCGCCGACCGCGGCGACCGCGCCGACCGACCGGGGATCACCGCCCGGCTGCGAGCGTACGCGGAACTCGTCCGGGTGTCGGCCGCGTTGAGCGTGCCCGGCGACGTGCTGGTCGGCGCCGCCGCGTCCGGCCGCCTGCCGCACGGCCGAACGGCGGCCCTGCCGCTCGCTTCGGTATGCCTGTACTGGGCGGGAATGGCGCTCAACGACTACGCGGACCGCACCTCGGACGCCGACGAACGACCGCATCGCCCCATCCCCTCGGGCCGGGTCGCGCCCGGGGGCGCGTTGGGAGCGGCCGTCGGTCTCACCGCCACGGGCCTCGCCCTGGGATCGTGGGCCGGCGGACGGCGTCGGCTGCCCGCGCTGCTGGGCCTGGCGGGCGCGGTGTGGACGTACGACCTGATCTGGAAGGGCACCCCGTTCGCCCCGGCGGGCATGGCACTCGCGCGCGGGCTGGACGTGCTGGTCGGCGCGGAACCGGCGCGCTACGCGCTCGCCGCCCCGAGCGCCGCGGTCGTGGCCCTGCACACGTACGGCCTGACCGCGTTGAGTCGGCACGAGGAACACGGCACGACGCCGGAACCCCCCGCCCGTGCCCTGGCCACCGCCGCGGCGACCGCGATCGCCGCCGCCCGGATCGGCCACGGCCGTCGACCCGGCGACGTGAAACCGGCGGACCGGGGCGGGGCGACACCCGCGTCGGCCGCCGCCCTGATCGCATACGCGGCCGCCTACGGCCGTCCACTGTTGCGGGCGAGCGCCGCCCCCCAGGCCCCGGCGATCCGAGCGGCCGTCGGCGGTGGCGTTCTGGCCCTGATCCCGCTACAGGCCGCCCTGTTGTCCCGACTCGGTCGACCCGGCGCCGCACTCGCGCTGTCCGCGTCCTGGCCCCTCGGCCGCGCCCTCACCCGGCACGTGTCACCCACCTGAGCGAGGTGAACCCGCCCGTCGCCGGCCCGAACACGGACCCGAACCCGGACCCGAGCACGGATCCGAGCCCGAACCCCGACCCGAACCACACCCGATCCCAGCGGAGGAGGAAGTCCCCGTGAGAATCGCCTACGGCACCAACGGTTTCGCCGACCATCGCATCGGCGACGCGCTCGAGATACTCGCCGACCTCGGCTACGACGGGGTCGCGTTAACCCTCGACCACCACCACCTGGACCCCTTCACCCCCGGATTGGCCTCGCGCGTCGCGGGAGTGGCCGCACGGCTGGACCGGCTCGGCCTGTCGGTCGTGATCGAGACCGGCGCACGCTACCTCCTCGACCCCTGGCGCAAGCACCACCCCACCCTGCTCGACGACACCGCCGGGGCGGACCGACGCGTGGACCTGTTGGAGCGCGCGGTGCGCGTCGCGGCCGAACTCGGCGCCCCCGTCGTGTCGTTGTGGAGCGGCCGGGCTCCCCGCGACGTCGACCCCCGGGCCTGTTGGGAGCGCCTGACCGCGGGCTGCTCACGGGTCCTGACGCAAGCGCACGCACGGGGCGTGAGCCTGGGCTTCGAACCCGAACCCGGGATGTTCGTCGACACCCTCGACCGCTACGAGGAACTGTGGCGACGCCTGGGCCGCCCCGAACACCTCGGCCTCACCCTGGACATCGGGCACTGCCGCTGCCTGGAGCCGCTACCGGTGCCCGACTGCGTGGCACGGGCCGGACCGCACCTGGTCAACGTACAGATCGAGGACATGCGCCGCGGCGTGCACGAACACCTGGAGTTCGGGCAGGGCGACATCGACTTCCCGCCCGTCCTGCACGCCTTGGCCGACACCGGCTACGACGGGCTGGTCGGCGTCGAACTGCCACGCCACAGCCACGCCGCCACCGAAACCGCCCGCCGCTCGATCGCCTTCCTGCGCGCGGTCGAAAAGGAGATCGCAGGATGAGGCACCCGGGGCACCGCGAAGCGCACACCGATACATCGACCGCGACGCGGCCGGCTGCCGACCGTCGATCGCCCGAACCGCACCTCGACGCACTGCGCGCGGCGTTCGAGGCCGGCGTCCGCCCCGAACGGCGGGACTGGCCCGCCCGGACGGCGGCGAACCCCGCCCGCGTGGCCGCCGCATTCGCCGCGGCGGGCCGAGTTTGCGGACGCGCGGACCTCGCCGGGATCGCGGGCTGGACCTGCGACGACGCCGCGCGCGTACTGCTGCTGCACGCCGTCGCCCGCGGCCGTGACGGCGGCCCCGCGCCCGTAGACCCGACCGCCCTGGTACGCGCTCTGTACGACCGCGGCGACCCGTGCGAACGCCGCGCGGTGCTGCGGGCCCTGCCCTACCTGCCCGACGTCGACCCGGCATCGGCGCGCGAGCTGGTCGAGGACGCGCTGCGGACCAACGACCACCGCCTGATCGCCGCCGCGATGGGCCCCTGCGCCCAGGTCCTGGACGCCGCCGCGTGGCGGCACGGAGTCCTCAAGTGCTTGTTCGTCGGTCTACCCCCGACCCCCACCGTCGCCGACCTGGACCAACGCGCCGACGCCGAACTCGCCCGCATGCTCCGCGACCTCGGCCGAGAGCGAACCGCCGCCGGCCGGCCCTCGCCCACCGGTCTCGAACCCATCGCCACCGCCTTCGCACCGTAGCCGAGGAGCCCCACCGATGCGCGTCTTCGACCCCCACATCCACATGACCTCGCGCACCACGGACGACTACCGCGCCCTGCGCGACGCCGGCATCCGGGCCCTGGTCGAACCGGCCTTCTGGCTCGGCCAACCCCGCACGTCCGTCGCGTCCTTCGTCGACTACTTCCAGAGCCTTTTGGGCTGGGAGCCGTTCCGCGCCGCCCAGTACACGATCGAGCACTTCTGCGCCATCGCCCTCAACCCGAAGGAGGCCAACGACCCCCGCTGCGCACCCGTCCTGGACCTCCTCCCCGAGTTCCTCGCCAAGGACCGCGTCGTCGCCGTGGGCGAGATCGGCTTCGACTCGATGACCGACGCCGAGGAGCACGCCTTCACCCACCAGCTCGCCCTCGCGGTCGAGTTCGAACTGCCTGCCCTGATCCACACTCCCCACCGGGACAAGGCGGCCGGCGTCCGGCACACCCTCGACCTGATCCGCGACAGCGCCATCGAGCCCGGCCGCGTCCTGATCGACCACCTCAACGAGACCACCGTCGAACTCGTCGCGGACACCGGCTGCTGGATGGGCTTCTCCGTGTACCCCGACACCAAGATGACCCCGCAACGGGTCGTGGATGTCCTGCGCGCCATCGGCCCCGACCGCGTGGTGGTCAACTCCGCCGCCGACTGGGGGCACAGCGATCCCCTGTCCACCGTGCACACCGGCCGCGCCATGCTCGCGGCCGGCTGGAGTGCGGACCAGGTCGACCACGTGCTGTGGCGCAACCCCGTCGCCTTCTACGCCCAGAGCAACCGCCTCGACCTCCCCGCCCCGGACGCTCTCGTCCGCGCTCGACCCGGCGACACCCACGAGGGCAACTCCATCCTGCGCGGAGCGCGCACATGAGGTTCCGACACCACGACGGCACCCTCGTCCACGCCGCCTACTGCACCAACGTCCACGCCGCCGAGGACCTCGACGGCGTCCTCGAACAACTCGGCCGATTCTGCGAACCCGTACGAACCGAACTCGACCTCGACACGCTCGGCGTCGGCCTGTGGCTCGCCCGCCCCGTCGCCACCGCGCTGACCCGGGACCACGCCGCGATCGAACGCCTGCGCCGCGAACTCGCCCTGCGCGGGCTCGAAGTGGTCACCCTCAACGCCTTCCCCTACACCGGCTTCCAACACGACGTCGTCAAACACAACGTGTACAGCCCCGACTGGGCCGACCCCGCCCGTCTGGCGTACACGCTCGACTGCGCCCGCATCCTCGCCCACCTGCTCCCCGACGACGCCACCCGAGGCAGCGTTTCCACGCTGCCGCTCGCCTGGCGCACGCCTTGGCCGGCCGAACGCTCCGACGCCGCCCGACGCGCCCTCGACCACCTCGCCGCCGGCCTCGAACACATCGAATCGCGCCACGGCCGGCGCATCCGCGTCGGCCTGGAACCCGAGCCCGGCTGCGTCCTGGAGACCACCGACCAAGCCGTCGCCGCACTGCGCGGCACCGATCCCGACCGGATCGGCGTCTGCCTCGACACGTGCCACCTCGCCGTCGGCTTCGAGGATCCGCACACGGCCCTGGTCACGCTCGAGAACGCCGGCATACCCGTGGTCAAATCCCAGGCCTCGTGCGCCCTCCACGCCCAGGCACCCACCCCCGACACCCTCCGCCCCTACGCCGAACCACGCTTCCTCCACCAGACCCGCGAGGCCGGCACCCCACCGCTCGCGGTCGACGACCTATCCCAGGCCATCGCCGGCGGCCTACCCGGCAACGCACCCTGGCGCGTGCACTACCACCTCCCCCTCCACGGCCGACCGCGCGCGCCGCTGACGGCCACCCACGACGTGCTCGACCGCGCCCTCGAAGGTCTGTTCGCCGGCCCCCGCGCGCGCACCGACCACATCGAAGTCGAGACCTACACCTGGCCGGTCCTGGACGACACCGGGCCACCGACCCCCCGGGCCCTGGTCGCCGGTATCGCCGCCGAACTCGCCGCACTGCGCGCGGCCCTGCTCGACCTGGGCCTGAAACCCGCCGACAGGAAAGGAACCTGATGCCCCGCCTGCTGGTCCTGAACGTCGTCGGACTCACCCCCCGCCTGCTCGCCCACATGCCCGCGCTGCGCCGCATCGCCGACAGCGGCTTCCAGGCCCGCCTGGACCCGGTGCTGCCCGCGGTGACCTGCTCCGTGCAATCCACCTTCCTCACCGGCGACCTCCCGCGCGAGCACGGCATCGTCGGCAACGGCTGGTACTTCCGCGAACTCGGCGAGGTACTCCTGTGGCGGCAACACAACCGCCTCGTGGCGGGCGAGAAGATCTGGGAGGCGGCCCGACGCGTACGCCCCGACTACACCGTCGCCAACATGGGCTGGTGGTACGCCATGGGCGCCGACGTCGACTGGACGCTCACCCCCCGGCCGATCTACTACTCCGACGGCCGCAAGGAACCCGACTGCTACACCGATCCGCCCGAGCTGCACGACGAACTCACCGCCCGCCTGGGCACTTTCCCCCTCTTCCACTACTGGGGACCGACCGCCTCCATCCGCTCCTCGCAATGGATCGTCGACGCGACCGCCTACGTGCTGCACAGGCATCGGCCCGATCTGACCCTCGCCTACCTGCCGCACCTGGACTACGACCTCCAACGGCACGGCCCGGATGCCCCCGAGGCGATCCGGGCCGCGCGTGAGATCGACACCGCGCTGACCCCACTCCTGCGCCGGGCCGCCGAGAGCGGTTGCACCGTCGTCGTGCTCAGCGAATACGGCATCACCCGCGCAAGCCGGCCCGTCGACGTCAACCGTGTGCTGCGCCGCGCGAGTCTGTTGCGCGTGCATACCCAGGACGGCATGGAGTACCTGGACCCGTGGACCTCGCGGGCATTCGCGGTGGCCGACCACCAGATCGCCCACGTGTACGTCCGCGACCCGGCCGACCGTCCCCGCGTCGCCGCCCTGCTGGCGGAACAACCGGGCGTGGCCGAGGTCTTGGACGCCGAGGGCAGACGCGAGTACGGGCTCGACCACGACCGGGCCGGCGACCTGGTGGTGGTCGCCGAACCCGAGGCATGGTTCACGTACTACTACTGGCTCGACGACGAGCGTGCCCCCGACTTCGCCCGCCAGGTCGAGATCCACCGCAAACCCGGCTACGACCCGGCCGAGCTGTTCTGGGATCCCGCCGACCGCCACGTCAAACTCAAGGCGGGCGTGGCCCTGGCCCGCAAACGGCTCGGGCTGCGCTACCGCATGGCCGTCGTCCCGCTCGACCCCGCCCCGGTACGGGGAACCCACGGACGACTCCCCACCGACGCGGCGGACGCCCCGCTGCTGCTGTGCAGCGACCCCACCGCCAAACGCGACACGGTGCACGCGACCCAGGTCAAGGCCCTCCTGCTCGAACTGGGCCTGGCGAACGCATAGGCGACGGGTCGCCGGCACACGGGTCGGTAACTCCCGGTGTGGTGGCGCGACTTCATGAGCTCACGTCGTCGTGGGCAGCTTCACGACCACATAGTTTGTCCTTGATCTGGAAGAAGTTGGATTTCTTCTGTGAAAACTCTTCTTCACTCAGGAAGAACGCACTACATTCCTGGCCAAGCACCGGCCGTCCGGGCCGGACAACCCGAAGGGACGCATCCGTGACCACGCAGTTCGACGGTCCGAGCGCAAGCACAGGCATCGGGGTCGGCATGGTCGGCTACTCGTTCATGGGTCGCACGCACTCCCAGGCGTGGCGCACCGTGAACGCCTTCTTCGACCTGGCGCGGGCACCGACGATGGTCGCCCTCGCCGGACGGGACCGCGCCGCGGCGACGACCGCCGCGCGACGCCTGGGCTGGAACGTCGCGCTCACCGACTGGCGCGCGCTGATCGAGCGCGACGACATCGAGATCGTCGACATCTGCACCCCCGGCGCCTCACACGCCGAGATCGCCGTCGCCGCGCTCGCCGCCGGCAAGCACGTCCTGTGCGAGAAGCCGCTGGCCAACACGGTCGCCGAGGCCGAGGCCATGGTGGCCGCCGCCGACGAGGCCGCCACCCGCGGCGTACGCGCCATGGTCGGGTTCAACTACCGCCGCGTACCCGCCGTCACCCTCGCCCGCGATCTCGTCGCGGAGGGACGCCTGGGCGAGATACGCCACGTGCGTGCCCAGTACCTCCAGGACTGGATCGTCGATCCCCAACACCCACTGGTGTGGCGGCTCGCCAAGGACGAGGCCGGCTCCGGCGCGCTCGGCGACATCGGCGCGCACATCATCGACACCGCCCAGTTCGTCACCGGCCAACTCCTCACCGGAGTCAGCGCACTCACCGAGACGTTCGTCCGCCGACGCCCGGTGGCCGAACTCACCGCCGTCCACGGCGACGTCGACGTCGACGACGCCGCGCTGTTCATCGGCCGGCTCTCCGGCGGCGCCCTGGCCTCGTTCGAGGCCACCCGCTTCGCCACCGGACGCAAGAACAGCCTGCGCATCGAGGTGAACGGCTCGGCCGGCAGCATCGCCTTCGACTTCGAGGCCATGAACGAACTGTGGTTCGCCGACCGCACCGACGACGCCCGCACCGCCGGCTTCCGCCGCATCCTGGTCACCGAGCCCGAACACCCCTACGCCGGCGCCTGGTGGCCGGCCGGCCACCTGCTCGGCTACGAGCACACGTTCACGCACCAGGCGGCGGACCTGCTCACCGCGATCACCGAAAGGCGCGACCCGACCCCCACCTTCGCCGACGGACTCCAGATCCAGCGGGTCCTGGCGGCCGTCGAGACCAGTGCCCAGGGCGGCAACGGATGGGTACCGATCCCGACCGGTCGGCTCGCCGCATCCATGGGAGGTCTTCGATGACGCTGCTGGCGGTAACCGGAATCCGCAAGGAATTCACCGGTGTTCGCGTCCTGCACGACGTCGACCTCGACGTGGGGGCCGGCGAGGTCCACGCGGTCGTGGGGGAGAACGGCGCGGGCAAGTCGACCCTGATGAAGATCCTCGCCGGCGTGCACACCCCCGACGCCGGCACCATCGCCGTCGACGGCACGCCGGTCGCCTTCTCCCACCCCTCCCGCGCCCAGGCCGCCGGCATCGCGATCATCCACCAGGAGTTCACCCTCCTGCCGGAACGCACGGTCGCCGAGAACGTCTTCCTCGGTCGCGAACCCACTCGGCGCGGCCTGGTCGACCGGGGCGCCATGGAGCAGGCCACCACCCGACTCCTGGCCGAACTCTCCGAGACCTCGTTCGGCCCGCGAACGCCCGTCCGCCGCCTGTCGGTTGCTCAGCAGCAGGTCGTCGAGATCGTCAAGGCGTTGTCCACCGACGCCCGCGTGCTGATCATGGACGAGCCCACCGCCGCACTCGCCGACCACGAGGTCGAGCGGCTCTACGCGCTCGTGCGCCGGCTCACCGGACGCGGCCTGGGCATCCTGTACATCTCGCACCGCCTGCGCGAGGTCTTCGACCTGTCGACCCGCGTCACCGTGATCAAGGACGGCCGGCGCGTGGCCACCCTGGCGACCGCGACGACCGACGAGGACACCGTCGTACGCCTGATGGTCGGCCGCGAACTCGGCGCCTACTACCCCGCACGCGCCGGCGCCGCGGACGTCGGCAAGGTGCGCCTCGCCGTCGCCGGAGCCGGAAACGCCAAGCTGGCCGCCATCGACCTCGAACTGCGCGCCGGGCAGGTCGTGGGCATCGCGGGACTCCAGGGATCCGGGCGAACGTCGCTGGCCCGAGCCCTGTTCGGCGCGACACCGTTCACCACCGGCACCATGCGCGTCGACGGCAGGGAGCTGCGTCCGCGTGATCCGCGCGAGGCCATCCGCGCCGGCATCGCGCTCGTCAGCGAGGATCGCAAGGGCGAAGGACTCGCCCTGCGCCAATCCGTACGCGACAACACCCTGCTCGTCGAACGGGCCGTCTTCTCCCGCCCGTTGCGCGCCCGCCCCGCCCCGCCCGTCGCCGATCTGCTGGCCCGCGTGGCACTGCGCGCCCGCGGCGAGGACCAGCAGGTGCGCTACCTGTCCGGCGGCAACCAACAGAAGGTCGTCATCGCCAAGTGGCTCGGGGTGCGCCCGGGAGTGCTCGTCTTCGACGAGCCCACGCGTGGCGTCGACGTCGGCGCCAAGGCCGCCATCCACGAACTCGTCCGCGAACTGGCACGCGAGGGCATGGCGGTGCTCATGGTCTCGTCCGAACTCCCCGAGGTGATCGGGATGAGCGACCGCGTGCTCGTCATGTCCGAAGGCAGGATCGCCGGCGAACTGCCCGCCGGCCCGACCGAAGAAGAGATCATGCGCCTCGCCACCGCCGGTCGCGTGGCCGCCGGGGCCGCCACGTGAACGCCCAGGCCCTCGCACCCCGAACACGCACCGCGAAATCCGCCCTCCCCGGCCGGTTCGCCGACCCCACCAGTGTCGTCTACCTGGCCCTGCTGGGGGTCATCCTCCTCGGCTGGATCACCGTCACCGCCCGCGGCGGCTCCTTCCTCACGCTCGACAACACCGTCGGCATCCTGCAGAACTCCGTCGTCCTGGGCCTGATCGCCGTCGGCCAGAGCGTCGTCGTCCTCACCGGCTCCCTGGACCTGTCCGTCGCCTACCTGGTCAGCATCGCCACCCTCGTCGCCGCCGAGACCATGGACGGCTCCGACGGCAACATCGTCCCCGCGATCGCCGCCGTGCTCGCCTTCTCCGTCGCGGTCGGCCTCGCCAACGGCCTCATCGTCACCAAACTGGGGGTCAACGCGTTCATCGCCACCCTCGGCGTCGGCTTCATCCTGCGCGGCTGGATCGAGGACACCTACTCCGGACCCGCCGGCAAGGTCCCCGAGTCCTTCCAACGCCTGGGCTTCGACCGCATGGGCCCGATCCCCGTCTCCGCGTTCCTGCTCCTGGCCGTCGCCGTCGCCGTCTGGTTCGTGCTGCGCCGCACCCGGCTGGGCTATCACATGTACGCCGTCGGCGGCGACGAACAGACCGCCCGCCTGTCGGGCGTGCGCACCCACCGCGTGATCATCGCCGCGCACGTGTTGTGCGCGGTATGCGCCGGGCTGGCCGGGCTGTTCCTCGCCGCCCGCCTGGGCGCCGGCTCGCCGTGGGCCGGCACCGAGGCGCGCTACGACCTCACCTCCATCGCCGCGGTCGTGCTCGGCGGCACCGCGCTCGCGGGCGGCCGCGGCGGGGTCACCGGCACCATCGGCGGCGTGCTGATGCTCGCCGTCCTGGACAGCGTCTTCAACCAGATCGGCGTCGACCCCTTCTTCCAGAACGTGGTGCGCGGCGTCGTCATCATCGTCGCGGTCGCGCTCTACGCCCGCCGAGGCACCACCAAGGGGGTCGCGTCGTGATGGTCGACACCCTGGACAAGCGGCGCCGGGCGCCGCACGCGTCCCCCGATCCGCACCTCGTGGCCCGCGCCACGCCCGCACGACGGTTCGCCGCCTCGCTGCGCGCCGGCGCGCCAGTGTACCTGCTCCTCGCGGTGTTGCTGCTCGCACTGGGCATCGAGGACCCGACGTTCTTCCGACCCGATCCCTTCCTCGCGTTCCTCAAGCGCTCGGCGCCGCTGGTGGTCCTCGCCGCCGGCCAGTACCTCGTGATCGTCTCCGGCGGCTACGACCTGTCGGTGGGCGCGCTCGTCACGGTCGGCGTCGTGGTCACCGCGGAGACCTACCACGCCTTCCCCGGCGCGCACTGGACGATCGTCGTGGCCGTGCTGCTCATCGGCGGCGCGTTCGTCGGCCTGATCAACGGACTCGTGACCACGGTGCTGCGGGTGCCCTCGTTCATCGCGACACTCGGCATGACCCTGATCCTCGAAGGCGCCGTCTTCTACTGGACCCAGGGTTCCCCGAGCGGCATCCTGCCCGACGACTTCCGCCGGATCGGCCGCAGCATCGCCTTCGGATCGGTGCCCTGGGCCGTGCTGGTGTGCGTCGCGGTGGGTGTCGTCGCGGTCGTGCTCATGCGATCGAACTTCGGCCGCACCCTGGTCGCCACCGGCGACAACGCCGAGGCCGCGGGACTGGCCGGAGTGCGCGTGATGCGGGTACGCGTACTCGCGTTCGTCCTGTCCGGCACGGCCGCCGCGGTCGCGGCGATCCTCGTCGGCGGCTTCTCCGGGGTCTCCGCCCAGGCCGGGCGGGGTTACGAGTTCGAGGCCATCACCGCCGTCGTCCTCGGCGGCGTCGCACTCGGCGGCGGCAGCGGCTCGGTGGTCGCGGCGATGGCCGGCGCGCTGTCCCTACAGACCCTGTTCACCCTGCTCAACCTGCGCGGGGTCTCCAACGCCCTGGAGACCACCGTCCAGGGCGTCATCGTCATCACCGCCGTCGCGCTGGGAGCCGTCGACTGGTCCCGGCTGCGCGCCCGCGTGTCCGCCCACCTGCCCTTCCTGTCCCGACCCTCCCGAGGAGAATCACGATGAGACACAGACTGTCCGTCGGCCTGACCGTCGCAGCCGCCCTACTGGCCACGGCGTCGTGCTCCAGTGACAAGGCCGACTCCTCGTCGGCGAGCAAGGCCCCCGGCGTCCCCGGCGCGTCCGCCCCCGGAACGAACCCCGGCAAGGGCGACTCCGGCGACTCGAAGTTCTTCGTACAAGCGGACTACGACCGCCAGTTGGCGCTTCTGAAGGCGACTCCGCAGGGCCCCGCGGACAAGCCCTGGGAGCAGATGCTCGACCCGCAGCAGATGGTCGACACCACGCAGTACAAGAAGGACGGCCCGTACGAGATCTGCTTCTCCAACGCGAGCGTCGCCAACAACTGGCGCCAGACCGGCCTCAAGAACATCCAGGCCGAGGCCGCCACCCACCCCGAGATCGCCAAGTTCACCGTCCTGGACGCCCAGGGCAAGGACGACAAACAGATCTCCGACATCCAGGAACTCGCGGGCAAGGGCTGCTCCGCGCTGATCGTCTCGCCCAACACCACCGCCACGCTCACCCCGGCCGTCAAGGCCGCGTGCGGAAAGATCCCGGTCGTCGTCTTCGACCGAGGCGTCAGCACCGACTGCCCGGTCACCTTCGTCAACCCCGTCGGCGGCTACGCCTTCGGCGACACCGGCGCCCGATTCCTGAAGGAGAAGGTCAAGCCCGGCGGGAAGATCCTCGCGCTGCGGATCCTGCCCGGCGTCGACGTCCTGGAGAACCGCTGGGCCGCGGGCAAGCGTGTGCTGGAGCAGGGCGGACTCGATGTCGTCGACGTCAAGTTCACCGACGGCGACCCGGCCAAGACGAAGGCCGTCGTCAGCGACGCCATCCAGCGCCACGGCACCATCGACGGCGTCTGGATGGACGCCGGCGACACCGCCGTCGCGGCCGTCGAGGCGTTCGAGGACGCGGGCAAGAAGGTCCCGCCGATCACCGGCGAGGACCAGCAGCAGTTCCTGGAGGTCTGGAAGAAGAAGAACCTCACCGCGATCGCCCCGACGTACCCCTCGTACCAGTGGCGCACTCCGATCATCGCGGCTCTGAAGATCCTCAAGGGCGAACCGGTACCCAAGGAATGGAAGCTTCCGCAACCCACCATCACGGCCGACAACCGCGATCAGTACCTCAAGCCCGGCATGCCGCCGCTGCATTACGCGATGTGCGGCTGTGAGACGTTGCCCGGCTATCCCGACAAGTGGGGCGGCAAGTAGTCGAACGAGTCGGGGCGATCGTCTCGTCGCCCCGACTCCGATCGGTCACGATCCCGCAGCTTCTTCGATCCCGCGACGACAAGGAGCACCGCCATGCGTGCGCTCGGTGTGAACACCTGGATCTGGGCTTCCCCACTCACCGAAGGCGACCTTCTGCGACTCGCGCCCCGCATCCGTGAGTTCGTCGCGGACGTGGTCGAACTCCCGCTGGAGCAGCCCCATGACTGGAACCCGGTCAAGGTCCGCGAAATCCTGCTCGACCACGACCTGACCGCGGCCTCCGTCGCCGCCGTCATGCCCCCGGGCCGAGACCTCGTCGCCACCGACGCGGCCGGCCTGGGTCGTACCCGCGACTACCTGCGCCGCTGCGTCGACGCCGCCGCCGAGGTCGGCGCGCCCGTCGTCGCCGGCCCCATGTACGCGGCGGTCGGCCGCACCTGGCGCACGACCGAGGCCGAACGCGCCCGCATCCTCGACGAGTTCCGCGACGGCCTCGCCCCGATCGTCGAACACGCCCGCTCCGCCGGCGTCCTCCTGGCCGTCGAACCCCTCAACCGGTACGAGACCAGCGTGCTCAACACCGTCGCGCAAACCCTGGAAGCCATCGCCGAACTCCCCGCCGACGCCGTCGGCATCGCCCTGGACACCTACCACCAGAACATCGAGGAACACGACCTCGTCGGCGCCGTCCAAGCGGCGGCGGGCCGGATCGCGCACGTGCAGGTGTGCGCGAACGACCGCGGCACGCCGGGCACCGACCACCTCGACTGGCCCGGCTTCCTGACCGCCCTGGCGGCAGCCGGCCATCAGGGTCCGCTCTGCATCGAGTCGTTCACCGCGCACAACGCCTCGATCGCGGTGGCCGCCTCCATCTGGAGACCCCTCGCGGCCACCCAGGACACCATCGCCCGCGACGGCATCGCCTTCCTGCGCGCGACCCTCGCCGCGCTCTGACCCGTACGGCACCTCGCCCGGTCCGACCAACCGGCCACGGAAACCCTCGCACCGTCCCGCTCGCCCGCGACCCGCGCGGCACGAGCAGCGCACCCCTGTGCGAAACGAGGAGAACCCATGCGCTCGATCGGTCCACCCCGTCCCCTACCCGCCTCCCGATCCGTGCGATCACTCGGTGCCGTCCTCGCGATGGCCCTGGCCCTGTTCACCCTGACGCCCGTTCCCCAGGCCCAGGCACACGCCACGTTCCGCGCGCTGCTGTTCACCGAGGCCGTCGGCTACGTCCACGAGTCGATCCCGGCCGGCATCAAGATGTTCCAGGACGAGGCCGAGGCGAACCACTACGAGGTCGTGCAGTCCAACGACTCCGCCGTCTTCAACGACGCGAACCTCGCCGGCTTCGACGTCATCGTCATGCTGCAGAACTCGGGCATGGTCTGGGACACCGAGGCCCAGCGCCAAGCCCTGCAGAAGTACGTCCACTCCGGCAAGGGCATCGTGGCCCTGCACAACGCCACCGACATGGGCATCGACAACGAATTCCCGTGGTGGGACAACCTGGTCAACGGCGGCGCCCACATGCCCGCCCACTCGCCGGGGGTCCTGCCCGGCACCGCCAAGGTCGCCGACCGCGTGCACCCCTCGACCAAGGACCTGCCGGAGCGCTGGTCCCGCAGCGAGGAGTGGTACAACTTCGACAAGAACCCCCGGGGCAATGTGCACGTCCTGGTGACGGCGGACGAGAGCACCTACGACCCGGGCCCGTCCAGGATGGGCGCCGACCACCCGATCTCGT
>NZ_JBIWJT010000049.1:0-71234 GCF_044765325.1 Embleya sp. NPDC127516
CTCTTGTCGTCCTTGACCCGGACCACCAGGCGGTGCGAGTCGACCTTGTCCACGACCGGGAGTTGCGCCTTGGACGTGCTCTCGGCGGCGCCGGCGGTGATGGTCGGCTGGGTGGTGACCGATACCTGCGTCGCGGTGGAGGACTGGGTCGCCCGCACCCGGCCCTTTCCGTCGGCCAGTACCACGGCGTCCCCGCCGACGACCGGGAGGCCGCGGTAGGTGCGCTGGTACGCGACC
Organism: Embleya sp. NPDC127516; assembly: GCF_044765325.1. Classification (NCBI taxonomy): domain Bacteria; kingdom Bacillati; phylum Actinomycetota; class Actinomycetes; order Kitasatosporales; family Streptomycetaceae; genus Embleya; species Embleya sp. NPDC127516. Next base: position 238 of record NZ_JBIWJT010000049.1, read on the forward strand.
GAGTACAGATCGTTGACCCACGGGGTCACGACCTGGCGTTCGTACTGCTCGTCGGGCCCCTTGGCGAGACTGTCCAGGCCGCTGGCGGCCGCCCGGTCGGCGGCGGATACCGCGAGTGCCTGGGAGTTGGCGGGGGGAGGGGACGGGTCGGCGGCGGCCGTGGGTCCGGCCGCGCCGATCGCCAAGCCGGCGAGCATGGCCAGGACGGTCCCGGCCGTGGTCGTTCTGCGATTCATCGAGGCTCCTTGGGTGGAAGGCGTGCCTCGACCACGTCGCCGGCTTGCGCCGCGTACGCCTCGTGAGCGACGCGGGCGACCGTGCAGGCCGGGTTCGTGCCCGAGCGAGCGAAACACTCACACGGGTGTGTGGACGGGGTGAAGCGATCGGCAACGGCCGGCAAATTCTGGCAAACGCCAAGCAGACCCCGGGAGTCGCGGGAGTGCCGGATCAACCGATCGGGCGGTCGTTCGGGCCTCGAAGACGGCTCCGGGGCCGTTCGAGACCGCGGTTCCGGGCCGACCGCCGCTCATTGACCAGGCATCTGCTCCAACAGGTCGCGGACCTCGGGCAGATCGCTCCAATGCTGGGTCAGACGTCGGCGCAGGCCCAGTAGTTCCCGATTTGTGGTCGCGGTGCCCAGACCGGCCGCCTCGTGCACCACCGGCGCGGCGGCGAGCACCGCCGCGTCCGGCTGACCGGCGCACGCGAGCGCGTCGGCCAGACGCACGGTGAGCAGCACCCGCGCCGGTCGCATCGGTACCGGCAGCAGGTCGAGCGCGGCCTGGACCGACTGCACCGCGGATCGGGCCGAGGCCAGGTCGCCGGTGCGCGCGGCCAGGTCGCGCAGCGCGCCGCCGATGGTGGCCTCCATCCGCAACCGACCGGCCAGTCCGGTCAGCCACGGCGCCTCGGCCCGGTCGCGTTCGTCGAAACGGTTCACGTGTCGATGGGCGGTGGCGATGTGCCGCCGACACTCGCCGATGTCACCGCCGAGCGCGTGCCCGCGGGCCTGGTAGAGCTGCGCCAGCGTGGTGATCCAGGCCCGGCCGGTGTCCACCGCCTCCAGCGCTCGGGCGTAGGCCAGCGCTGCCGCCGCGTCGCCGTCGAGGCGGGCCAGCGAGCACACGTCGCCGAGCAACGACGCGCGGGCGCCCGGACTCTCGCACACGTCCGCCCAGTTGAGGCCGCGGTCGTACCAGGCCATGCCGATCACGCTCTGCCCCTGTTGCATCCGGAAACGACCGGCGAGCTGGGCGTAGTCGGCGGCCAATCGCAACTGGGCGTGCGGCGAGCGGCCGTGCGCGTTCAGCGACTCGGCCCAACTGACGATCCGGCGCAGCACGTATTCGACCGAGCCGACCAGCCCGGTGGTGGCGCCGCCGTGCAGACCGGCCTGGGTGTAGCCGCCGAGGAGGGCGGTGAGCACGTGTACGACGTCGGGGTCCACACCGGAGGGGTTGTTCCCGTCGATGGCGCCCAGGATGGTGAGCGCGTCGGCGTACGGCGGGACCTCGCACTCGTGACAGCCGTCCTTGCCGTGCAGCGGGCAGGGCAGCCCGTGGTACGGCAGCCGATCGGGCCAGAACCGGTCGGCCAGCGGCGCGAGGCCCGCGGGGGCCTCGCCGCCGGGGATCACCGAGAAGTGGGTGCGGTGCAGGGCGGGCGCCGGGATCGATCGGCTCGTCAGCAACGCGGACAGGTCCCCGCCGGTGTCCAGGAGATCGTCGAGTCGGCGCGGTAGGCCGGCGGGCGGCTCGCGCAGGCCGGCCTCCAGCTTGCTGATCAGGCTGTGGTGGTAGCCGACGCGCAGCCCGAGTTGCTGCTGCGTCATTCCGGCGAGGCGGCGCCGGGTCCGCAAGGTACGGCCGAACTCCGCCCACAGCGGTGTCGACGCGACCTTTAGCGGTGTGGACGCGACCTTTGTGGTGACGGGCGCGTTCGGGAGCCTGTTCACGTTCGTCCTCCCCGAGGGTAACTCCGGATGGTCGACGGTTGGTCACTGCCCGGAGCAGGGTGACAGACGATGGTGCGGGTTGTCTGCGGTGGAACGAGGCATTCCGCTTTTGCCGGATGGGTGTACAGGGCTCGAACCCGAGACGACACGATGTGACATATCAGCCCGCACTACCCGGCCGACCCCCGGACGGCGGTCATGGACTGTGCTTGCGGCCGGGACTGCGCAAGACTTGCCACACCGGTAGTACTCACCCCTTCCTTTGCTGAGGCAATATGCGCTGCACGATCGCTGGCCAGTCCTTCCACCTGCAGATGAACGAGGTGGAGCGCGCCATGAGCGGGGTCAAGCCCGACCCGATCACCGGCGAATCGGTCCGTATCGGGCGCCGTACCTATCCGGTCAAGCAGGTTGGCTCGGTGATCACGGGCCAACTTCCGCGCGACTTCAGCGCGGCGGAGATTTCCCGGGCGTTGACCAAGCTCGGTTTCACCGTGCTTCCGACCGCGCCGCCGGCCGAGCCGACGCTCTGATTCCTGCGAACGATGTCGGCCCGGTCGGTTCGCGACGCCGGTCGGGCCACACGGCGCACGCGCGCGTCGGGGTCACCCGGTGGGCTTCGTGCGGGCGGATCGGGTCACGCGGTGGGCGCGGCATTGGGGGACAGGCCCTCCAGTAGGCCGTCCCGGGCGCCCGGGCCCGTGGAGGCGCGCAGATCGCGAGAGGTCAGCGGGTCGCCGCAGTGTGAGCAGACATGTACCGCGGTGGCCGGTTGGCCGCACGCGCTGTGGGTGACGATCAACGGCGGGCCGTCGGGGGCGGCCCACTGGTCGCCCCACTGGCGCATCGCGTTCAGGACCGGCCACATGGTGCGGCCCTTGTCGGTCAGTCGGTAGTCGTAGCGCACGGGTTTGTCCTGATAGACCTCCCGAGTCAGGACGCCGTGCTCGATCAGGTGTTCCAGCCGCTGGGTGAGCACGTTGCGGGAGATGCCCAGCCGCTCGTGGAAGTCGTCGAAGCGGGTCACGCCCAGGAAGGCGTCCCGCACGATCAGCATCGTCCACCACTCCCCGGCCACCTCGAGGAACTGGGCGACCGAGCAGGCCATCTCCTGGAAACTCTTGCGACGCATGGCCCCATTCTAACCGGTGAGTCCTTTCATGATACTCACTGAGTTGCATTATAGAACTGACGAGCCCTACGTTGAGTTCCGTCATAGAACTCAGTCGTGAACCCACCTGGGAGGCAGCCGTCATGGCCGGCACCGAACCGGATCACCCGCCCCGCGCGCTCGCCGCAGTCCTGGTCTGCGCGGGCGTCGTACTCGTCAATCTCGACCTGTTCATCGTCAACGTGGCGATGCCCTCGCTGGCCGAGAGTTGGTCCGGCGCCTCGCTCGCCGACCTGTCCTGGGTGCTCAACGCGTACACCGTCGTCTACGCCGCGCTGCTGGTGCCCGGCGGCCGGTTGTCCGACCGGATGGGTCACCGGCGCGCCTTTCTGGCCGGCATCGCGGTGTTCACCGTGGCATCCGCGCTGTGCGCCGCGTCGCCCACGCTCGCGGTACTGGTGATCGCGCGACTCGCCCAGGCGGTCGGCGCCGCGCTGCTGACGCCCGCGTCGCTGGGCCTGCTGCTCTCCTCGTACCCGCCCGAGCGGCGCGGCTCGGTGATCCGCGCGTGGGCCGCGATCGGCGGGCTCGCCGCCGCGCTCGGACCGATCCTGGGCGGGCTGCTGCTCGAACCCGGCTGGCGCTGGGTCTTCGTGGTCAACCTGCCGATCGGTGTGCTCACCCTGGTGCTCGGCGTGCGCCGACTGCCCGATACGGCGCCCACCGACCGGGGTCCGCTGCCGGACCTGCTCGGCGCCGCGCTGCTGACCGCGGCGATCGGCGCGTTGTCCCTGGGCGTGGTACGTGCGCCCGACTGGGGATGGCTCTCGGGCCGCGCGGTGGGGGTGTGGGTGGCCACCGCGGTGTTCGTGGCCGGCTTCCTGTTGCGCAACGGGCGCCACCCGCGGCCGGTGGTCGAGGGCGCCCTGGTGCGCAACCGCACCTACGCCGTCTCGGGAATCGCCAACATCCTGTTCGGTGTCGCGTTCGCCGGGATGTTGTTCTCCTCCACGATGTGGATGCAGACCGTGTGGGGCTGGAGCGCGTTGCGCACCGGGTTCGGCACCGTGCCCGGACCGCTGTGTGTGCCGTTCGTGAGCATCCTGGCGGGCCGCTACGTGTCCCGCTTCGGGCCGGGCGCGCTGGTCGTGGCCGGCGGCTTGTCGTTCAGCGCGGGACTGGGCTGGTGGATCGTGCGGCTCGAACCGCATGCGCGCTACGCGAGCGATCTGCTGCCCGGCTCGATCCTCACCGGCATCGGCGTCGGCCTGATCCTGCCGACCCTGATCGCCACCGCGACCGGCGCGCTGACCCCGGATCGCTTCGCCACCGGCTCGGGCGTGATCACCATGCTGCGCCAGGTGGGCGCGGCGCTCGGCGTCGCGGTGTTCGTCGCCGCGGTGGGCGCCCCGGCCACCCTGGAGGGGTACGACCGGGCCTGGGCCATCCTCGGCGCGGCGACCGTGCTGACCGCGACGGCCGCGCTGTTCCTGCCCCGATCCGGGCGGACCGCGACGGCGGCACCGGGGGTCTCGACTCCTGCGGCGACACCCGCGTCGACATCTGCGTAGACGGCGGAGGCGACGCCTGCTCCTGCGTCGACGGCGGAGGCGACAGGGCGGGCGGCGCGGGTGAACCGACCGCGTGCGGGCGGGCGGTCAGGACTCCTTCGCCGCCTTGGCGGCCTTGGCCGCGCGCTTGGCCTCCTGCTTGTGCGCGCGGACCTTGGCCAGTGACTCGGGGCCGGTGATGTCCGCGACCGAACGGTGCGAGCCCGCCTCGCCGTAGCCGCCGGCCGCCTCGCGCCAACCCTTCGGTGTCACGCCGTACTGCTTGCCGAGCAGGGCCAGGAAGATCTGCGCCTTCTGCTTCCCGAAACCGGGCAACGCCTGCAGCCGCTTGAGCAACTCGACACCGGTGTCCACGTCGGCCCACACCGCGCTCGCCTCGCCGCCGTAGTTCTCGACCAGGTACTGGCACAACTGCTGCACGCGGTGCGCCATCGACCCGGGATAGCGGTGCACGGCGGGCTTGGTGGACAGGAGTTCGGCGAACGCGTCCGGTTCGTACGCGGCGATCTCGTGCGCGTCCAGATCGGTGCGGCCCAGCCGCTGGGCGATCGTGTACGGGCCCGCGAAGGCCCATTCCATCGGGATCTGCTGATCCAGGAGCATGCCGACCAGCGCCGCCAACGCACTGCGCCCGAGCAATTCGTCCGCCTCGGCCTGCTGGGCCAGGTGCACTGTCGTGTTCATCCCTCGATGATCTCCCCGGCGGCCCCGGACCCGCACGCGGACTCGCCGACGTGTGCCCGGAGGTCACCGGCCGCGGAGCCTGGTGGGGCCGGGCGGCATCGGGGGCCGGTTCGCTCATCGGCCGCCGGAGCGCGGTACGACCAGGCCCGACTCGTACGCGATGACCACCGCCTGGACCCGGTCGCGCAGGCCCAGTCGGCGCAATACCCGGCTCACGTGCGACTTGACCGTCTCTTCGCCGACCACCAGGCGGCCGGCGATCTCCGCGTTCGACAGGCCCTCGGCGACCAGCCGCAGGACGTCGACCTCACGAGGGGTGAGGTCGGCCAGACCGGGCGGGGCCGGGCGCGGACGCAGGCGGGTGAACTCGCCGATCAGCCGGCGGGTCACGCTCGGCGCGAGCAGCGCCTCGCCGGCGGCCACCACGCGCACCGCGTCGAACAGGCGCTCGGCGGTCACGTCCTTGATCAGGAAGCCGCCGGCACCGGCGACCAGCGCGTCGTAGACGTGCTCGTCGAGGTCGAAGGTGGTCAACATCAGGATTCGGGGCGGCTCGTCCTCGACGGTGTTCGCGCGGATCCGCCGGGTGGCCTCGATGCCGTCCATGACCGGCATCCGCACGTCCATCACCACGACGTCGGGGCGCTGCTCGCGGCAGCGGTGGATCGCCTCCGCGCCGTCGGCGGCGGTACCGACCACGGTGAAGTCCGGTTGGGTGTCCAGCAATGCGGCGAAACCGGCCCGGACCACCTCCTGGTCATCGGCCACCACGATTCGCAACGCCGCCGGCCCGCTCATCCGACCCCTCCCGCGGTGGTGAGCCCCTCGGCGGGTATGCCCGCGGTGCCGGCCATCCGGCCGGCCGGCAATATCGCCTCGACCAGGAATCCGCCCATCGGCGGGTTCCCGGTGCGCAACTCGCCGCCCACACTTGCGGCGCGCTCACGCATCCCCAGCAGGCCGTGCCCGCCCGGGCCGGTGCCGGCGCGCGGCCCCGGGCCGTTGTCGCGGACCCGCACCCGCAGCAGATCCTCGTCGGAGTAGTCGAGCAGCACGTCGACGGCGGCTCCGGGCGCGTGTCGGCGCGCGTTGGTCAACGACTCCTGGACGATGCGATAGGCCGCCAACTCGACACCCGGATCGAGCACGGCGATCCGCCCGCGCACGATCAGCCGCACGCCCGCGCCGGCGAAATCCCGGGACTCGTCGATCAACTCCAGGAGTTCCTGGAGGCCCGGCTGCGGTCGGCGGGTCGGCTCGGCGCCGGCGTCCTCGCGCAGCACCCCCAGCAGGCGGCGCATCTCGGTCAGCGCGGTGCGGGCCGTGTCGCCGATCGCGAGCAGCCGCTCGGCGCCCTCCTTCGGCATCCCCGGCGTGGCCAGCCGGGCGGTCTCCGCCTGCACCGAGATCATCGAGATGTGGTGCGCCACCACGTCGTGCAACTCCCGGGCGATCCTGGCTCGTTCACCACGCGCGGTGAACTCCAGCAGGGTGCTCTCGATCGCGTGCCGCGAGGCGTCCCGCTCGGCGTTGCGGGTGCGGGCGCCGCGCACCCGGCCGAGCGCCAGCGCCGCCCACGCGATCACCACCGCGATCGTCGCGGCGATCGGGACACCCTGGTAGAGCGCCCCGGTGGACACGGCCGCCACCGTCACCGCCACGGCCACCATTGCCGGTCGGTGCCGTATCAGGACCAACGGCACCGTCGCGCACAGGCCCAGGATCAGCGCCACCGACAACATGCCCGCCGCCTCGTCGGAGCGCGGCGCGGTGCGGACCACCGTCTCCGGCAGCGAGAACAAGCCGAGCGCCACCCCCGCGCCGAAGGGGTGCCACCACGGCTCTCCGCGCCGACGACCGAGGTCGAGGACGCGGCCGGGGGCCGGATCGCTGTGCTTCATGGCGCCATTGTCCCGGGCGGGCCACGCGGGCGGCTTCCCCCGGGCCGGGGAATCCGCCTCCCCCGCGCCGGGGAGGCGTGCGGCGGGCTTCCCCCCGCACGGGGAACCCGGTTTGGCTCGCCCGCGTGATGTGCCGGACCCGGCCGAATTCATAGCCTCCTGGGTATGGAAGCAACCATCGAAGTTCGCGGCCTGCGCAAACGCTACGGTCCGCAGACCGCCGTGGACGACCTCTCGTTCACCGTCGCGCCCGGCCAGGTCACCGGCTTCGTCGGACCCAACGGCGCCGGCAAGTCCACGACCATGCGGATGATCGTCGGCCTGGACCGACCCGATGAGGGCTCCGCGCTGGTCGGCGGCCGGCACTACCGCACGCTGCGCACGCCGCTGCGGCACCTGGGTTCGCTGCTGGACGCGGCGGCGGTGCACCCGGCCCGCCCGGCCCGCGACCACCTGTTGTGGATGGCGCACTCCAACGGCCTGCCCGCGCGTCGGGTGGACGACGTACTGGAGAGCGTCGGCCTCGCGTCGGCGGCACGTCGGCCCGCGGGCGGCTTCTCGCTCGGCATGCGGCAACGCCTGGGCATAGCCGGCGCGCTGCTCGGCGATCCGCCGATGCTGATGCTCGACGAACCGGTCAACGGCCTCGACCCCGAGGGCGTGATGTGGATCCGCGGGCTGCTGCGCGCGCTGGCCGCGGAGGGCCGCGCGGTGCTGGTCTCCAGCCACCTGATGAGCGAACTGGAGGACAGTGCCGACCACCTCGTGGTGATCGGCCGGGGCCGGTTGATCGCCGACACGAGCATCGGCGAACTGCTCGCCGCCGCGTCGGGCGGCCGGATCGTGCTGCGCACCGCGCGGCGCCGCGAGGCGATGACCGTGCTGACCCGGGTCGGCGCCACCGTCGCGGCCACCGAGCGCGAGGCGCTGACCGTCACCGGCCTGGACGCGGAGCGGATCATCGGGCTGCTCACCGAGCACGGCGTGCCGTTCTCCGGGATCGCCGAGCACCGCGCCTCGCTGGAGGAGGCCTACATGGAACTCACCCGGGACGCGGTCGACTACCGCGCCGCGACCGACGCCGGGGAGCGGTGATGGCGGACCCCACGACGACGACGACGCCGTACCGAAGCCCGCTGACCGGCGGCCGGGACGGCTTCGGCGGGCTGCTGCGCGCCGAGTGGACCAAGCTCAGGTCGGTGCGCCGATGGCTGCTCACGCTGACCGCGGCGGCCGTGCTGACCGTGCTGGTCGGCCTGCTGATCGCGGGCGGGAGTGGCATCCAGGACGTGTCGAGCGGCGGCGGCAAACAAAAGGTCAAGTTGGCCGACCACTTCGCCGACGGCGGCCAGTTCGTCGAGCGCGAGCTGGCCGGTGACGGCGAGTTGGTCGCCCGGGTGAGCACACAGGAGCGCAGTGCCGGGCGGGCCAAGGCGGGCCTGATGATCCGGGCGAGCGACGCGTTCGGCGCGGCGTACGCGGCGGTGGTGGTCACGCCCGACCACGGGGTCCGCCTGCACAGCGGGTACGACAGCGACAAGGCGGGCGGCGGTGGTCCGGTGCCGCGCTGGCTCAAGCTGGTTCGGGCCGGTGACACGATCACCGCGTACGAGTCGAGCGACGGCGCCGGGTGGCGTCGGGTCGGCCGGGTCGACCTGGACGATCTGCCGCGGACCGCTCGGATCGGGCTGTTCGTCGCGTCGCCGGACGCGGTGAAGGTCGAGCGCGCGTTCGGCAGCGAGGGCATCTCCTCGCAGAGCACCACCGGCAAGGCCACCTTCGACCACGTGAGCCTGAAGCCGGCGCAGCCGCAACAGCCCGCCGGGACCTGGCAGAACCGGGCCGGACCGGGTGGGGCGGGCGCGTCGGCGGGACCGGCGACGGAGGGACCGGACGCCGGCCCACCGCCCGGCTTCACCGAGGTGGACGGCACCTTCACGGTGATCGGCATGGGCGACATCGGTCCGGATCGGTTCGGCGAGGACGCCACGCAGACGATCCTCGGCGGCGTGCTGATCGCGCTGATCGCCGTGGTCGCGCTCGGCGTGGTGTCGATCACCGCCGAGTTCCACCGGGACACGATCCGCACCACGTTCGCCGCCACCCCGCGCCGAGGGCGGGTGCTCGCGGCCAAGGCCATCGTGGTCGGCGCGGCCACGTTCGTCGCCGGACTGGTAGGCGCGTTCGGCGCGTTCCTGGCCACGGGACCGGTGGAGCGCTCGAAGAACCGCATCCCGGCCGGGTTGTCCGATCCGAACGTGCTGCGCGCGCTGATCGGTACGGCCGTGCTGCTCGCGGTCGCCGCGATGTTCGCGCTGGCGGTCGGTGCGATCCTGCGCCGAGGCGCGCCCGCGATCACCCTCGTGCTCGCCCTGCTGCTGATCCCGCGCATCGTGGGCAGCGGCCTGCCGGTGTCCACCGGGGCGTGGTTGGAACGACTCACCCCCTCCGCCGGATTCGCCATCCAGCGCACCTTCGACCGCTACGACACCACGATCGCACCGTGGGCCGGGCTGGGCGTGTTGTGCGCTTACACCGCGGTGGCGCTGGCCATCGCCGCGTGGCGGCTGCGGGAGCGGGACGCATGAGGAACGCCGCGCTCGCCGAGTGGACCAAGCTGCGCAGTGTGCGCTCGACCGGATGGCTGCTGTGCGCACTGGTGGTGGCCACGGTGGTGGTGAGCGTACTGACCACATCGGCCATGCACGCCTCGGCCTGCGCGACGCCGGCCGGGTGCTTCGAGGACATCACCAAGGACAGTCTGACCGGAGTCCGGGTCGGTCAGATCGCGGTCGTCCTGCTCGCGGTGTCGATGGTCGGCAACGAGTACGGCACCGGGATGATCCACACGTCGCTGACCGCCCTCCCGCGCCGGATCGTGTTGTTGGGCAGCAAGGCGATGTTGCTCGTGGCGATGGTCGCGGCGGCCGGCACGATCGGCGTGCTGGGGTCGCTGTGGGCGGGGCGCACGATCCTGGACGGCAACGGCTTCACCCCCGAGCAGGGCTATCCCGGGCTGTCCGCAACCGACGGGCCGACGCTGCGCGCGGCCGGCGGCACGGTGCTCTACCTGGTGCTGATCGGGCTGCTGGCGATGGGCGTCGCGTTCGTGCTGCGCGACACGACCGGCGCGGTCGCGGTCCTGCTGACCCTGCTCTACATCCTCCCGCTCCTGGTCCAGGCGATCGCCGATCCGGACTGGCACCGCCGCCTGGAGCGGATCACCCCGATGACGGCGGGCCTGGCCATCCAGACCACCCGGGACCTGAACCACCTCCCGATCGCCCCCTGGCCCGGCCTCACGGTCCTCGCCGGTTACGCCGCCCTGGCCCTGACTTTGGGCACCTGGCGCTTCCTGCGGCGGGACGCGTGAGGCGTGGGCCCTTTGGGCCGGGGCCGGGGTGAAGCGGGGCGGACCGGGCTCAGTTCGCGGCGGTTGCCACGGCCGGGACGGCGGCTCGGGCCACTGCTTCGAGTTGGGTGATGCCCGTGGGCATGGAGGGTTGGTCGTCGGAGAGGATGGCGATCAGGAGCGGGCGGCCGGCGTGGGTGATGTGGCCGATGCTGTTGATCACCCACAGGCCGGTGGCGTCGCGGGGGAGCCAGCCGTTCTTCAGGGCCGGGGTGGTGTCGGGGTCGGCGGCGGTGGCCACGCCCCAGGTCTGGTCGTCCGCGACGGAGGTCATCAGGTCGGCCAGGTAGGCGCGGGAGCCGGCGCCGAGCGGGGAGTCGGTCGCGGTGATCGCGTCGAGCAGGCGGACCTGGTCGGTGGCGGTGGTCCGGGTCAGGCCCCAGGACAGGCCGGTCGGTTCGGTTTCGATGAGGCCCAGGGCGGTGTTGGCGGTGCGGAGGCCGGCGGCGCCGCCGATGGCGGACCACAGGGTGTCGGCGGCGTCGTTGTCGCTGTGCTCGATCATGGCGGCGGCGGTGGCCCGTTCGGTGGTGGTGAGGGCGCGGTGCTCCTGTTGGGTCAGGAGGAGGAACGCGGCCAGGATGTCCACCTTGACGATGCTCGCGGTGACGTAGGACCGGTCGGTGTTGTAGCCGACCGGTTCGCCGCCGGCCGGGTCGAGGATGGCCACCGACAGGTTGCCCGAGATCTCGGGCAGCGCGCCGGCGAGCGCGGACGCGACGCCGGCGGAGGTCGGGCCGACGGCGGGTTGCCGGTCGGCGCCTCGGGCGACGTCGGTGGGGGCGTCGGTCGACGACAACGTGGGCTCCGTGCTCTCGGGCGGTACCGCCGGCGGGTCCGCGGCCGAACTCGCGGTCGGCGCGGGGCTGAACGAGGTCGGCTCCGCGCGGTTGCCGGAGACGACCATCCACAGCAGGGTCGCACAGGCGAGGACGACCGCCAGGGGGGTGAGGACGGATCGGCCGCGGCGTGCCGCGCGGTGCGTTCCTTCGCGGGCGGGGCTCATGCACGACACGGTTGCGGGCGGGGCTGTGCGGCGGGTGAGACGAGTCTTAAGAGTCGATGAGAGCGGGCGTTCGCCCGGGGGTGGGCGCGAGGGTTCGCCGGGCGGTGAGCGCGGGCGTTCGATCGAACTGGGCGGGCACGAACCGCTGCGCTACGCGGAGCGTTCGCCGGGCCCGCGGTCGGCGGGCGGCCCCGGCTGAGGCCGACGTCGAGTTCAGGACCGACTCGCGTTCCGCCCCACGTGCAGCGCCCACAGCACCAGCGGAATCTGGAGGGGCAGGCGGGCGAACGCGGCGGTACGCTGCGGGGCCGGCCGCGTACGCCAGTCGACGGCCATCTTGACGTTCGCCGGGAAAACCGCAGTGAAGAACGCCGCCGCGGCCAAGGCGCCCACCCGCCGGGTGCGCGGCACGGCCACCGCCGCCGCCAGAGCGAACTCGGCCACGCCGCTTGCCCGGGTCCACACCCGCGGGTTGCCCGGCAGGCTTCGAGGCACCACCGCGTTGAATGGCCTCGGGTACACGAAGTGGGCCACACCCGCTCCGCCGAGCAACGCCACCAAAGCGCGCGCGGACGACGATGTGCCGGCCATACGGTCCTCCTCGCCCCGGAAAGTTACCCGAAGGTAACAACACCGCCCCCGAAACACCACACCCCGAACCGGAACTGCACACGCGGTTGCTTCGTGCGTTGGCGCCGACATTTGCGGTGGCGAGAGTCGAGGCGGACAGACGGTCGATCGGCTGAGTCGCGGACGGGCTCGGTCAGGTGGGTTCACGGTCGAGGAGTTCGATGGAGCGTTCGCGCATTTCCACCTTGCGGATCTTGCCGGTGACGGTCATCGGGAAGGCGTCGACGAGGTGTACGTAGCGGGGGATCTTGTAGTGGGCCAGGCGGCCGGCGCAGAACTCGCGGAGGTGGGTCGCGGTCAGTTCGGGGGCGTCGGGGCGGAGTTTGATCCAGGCCATGAGTTCCTCGCCGAAGCGTTCGTCCGGCACGCCGACGACCTGGACGTCCTCGATGTCCGGGTGGCCGTACAGGAACTCCTCGATCTCGCGCGGGTACACGTTCTCGCCGCCTCGGATCACCATGTCCTTGATTCGGCCGACGATCGACACGTAGCCGTCCGCGTCCATCGTCGCGAGGTCGCCGGTGTGCATCCAGCCGTCCGCGTCGATCACCTCGGCGGTGCGGTCGGGGTCCTGCCAGTAGCCGAGCATCACCGAGTAACCCCGGGTGCAGAACTCGCCGGGGGTGCCCTCGGGGACGGTCGCGCCGGTGGTCGGGTCGACCACCTTGATCTCCAGATGCGGGTGTACCCGGCCGACCGTGCCCACGCGGCGCTCCAGCGAGTCGTCGCGGCGGGTCTGGGTGGAGACCGGTGAGGTCTCGGTCATGCCGTAACAGATGGTCACCTCGGTCATGCCCATCCGGTCGATCACCCGCCTCATCACCGCGACCGGGCACGGTGAGCCCGCCATCACGCCGGTGCGCAGCGTGGAGAGGTCGTACTTGCCCGCCTCGAAGTCGGGCAGGGCGAGCTCGGCGATGAACATGGTCGGCACGCCGTACAGGACCGTGCAGCGTTCCTCGTGCACGGCGCGCAACGTGGCGGCCGGGTCGAACAGCGCGGCCGGGACGACCATGCACGCGCCGTGGCTGGTCGCGCCGAGGTTGCCCATCACCATGCCGAAGCAGTGGTAGAAGGGCACCGGCAGGCACACCCGGTCGTCGGCCGTCCAGCCCTGGATCTCGGCGACCAGGAAGCCGTTGCCCAGGATGTTGCGGTGGGAGAGCGTGGCGCCCTTGGGGAAGCCGGTGGTGCCCGAGGTGTACTGGATGTTGATCGCGTCCTCGGGGCGCAGGGTGGCCTCGCGGGCGCGCAATCGGTCGATCGAGACGGCGGCGCCCTCGGCGACCAGGGCCCGCCAGTCCGGGGTGTCGATGTGTACGACGCGTTCCAGGTCGGGACAGGCGGCGCGGACCTCGGCGACCATCGCCGGATAGTCGCTGGTCTTCACGCGCGACGCGGCGACCAGCAGCCTGGTGCCGGATTGGGCGAGCGCGTACTCGATCTCGTGTGCACGGTAGGCCGGGTTGAGATTGACCAGGATCGCGCCGACCCGGGCGGAGGCGTACTGCACCAGGGTCCACTCGGCGCAGTTGGGCGACCAGATGCCGATTCGGTCGCCGGCCTCGATCCCGACGCCGATCAGCGCGCGGGCGAGGTCGTCGACGGCCGCGTCGAACTCCGCGTACGTCCAGCGCCGGCCGCTCGCGCACTCGACGAGGGCGTCGTGGTCGGGGTAGGTGGCGGCGATCCGGGCCAGGTTGGCGCCGATGGTCTCGTGCGGGAGCGGCGGCGTGCGCTCGCCCTGGCGGGTGGCGAGGGGGGTGTCGGCCGGCGGGTCGTCCGGGGACTGCGGGGGTGGGGGCGGCGCGGGAGCGGTCATCGCGGGTCACCTGCCTGGTCGGGATGCGGGGGTGCCGTGGGCGCGAGGTGGTGCGGTGGTGCTGCGGGCGCGAGGCGGGGTGGGGGTGCTGTGGCGCGGGCAGTGCGGTGGTGCCATGGGCCCGGGGTGGTGCGGGGGTGCCGTCGGTGTGGTGCAGTGCGGGGTGCTGTGGGGCGTCGGACGGTGCTGTCGCGAAGGTAGGTGGGAGGGGGTGGGGGCGGCGAGCGGAGTACCCCCGAATGGGGGTGATGTGGGGGTGAGGGCGGGAGTACGTTGCCCTTGCGTGGCGCGTGGCGCGTGGCGCGTGGCGCGTGGGGCGCCGGTGGTGGGGTGCCGAGGTCGGGCGGGACGTCCGTGGCGGGATATATGGAGGAGCCGTGAGCGGATACGCGGGGTCGGTCGGTGACCCGGTGGGTCGGGCCGTCGAGCGGTTTCGGGCGCGGACCGGGGTGGACGTCGCGTTCGCCGGGCCGTGTCCCGATGCGGGGGATCGGCTGGTGATCTCGTATCTGAGCGGGACCTCGACGCGCGTGTTGTCGGGACTGACGGTGGTGGCGGGGACCGGCGTGGGCGGCAAGGCGATCACCACGCGGCGGCCGGTCCGGGTGGTCGACTACGTCGCGGCGTCGGCGATCAGCCACGAGTACGACCGGGCGGTCACCACGGAGGGGGTGCGCGCGGTGTTCGCGGTGCCGGTGCTCGCGGGGCGCGGGGTGGCGGCGGTGCTGTACGGGGCGCTGCGGCGGCCGTCCGACTTCGGAGACGGGATCCTGACGTCGGCCTGCGACGCGGCGCGGGACGCCGGGCACGAGATCGCGGTGGCCCGCGAGGTCGAGCAACGCATGGCGCGGGCGGCCGAGTTGCCGGGGTGGGCGGCGTTGGAGATCCGGTTGGCGCACGCCGATCTGCTGGCGCTGGCGGGGGTCGCGAGCGATCCGGGGCTGGGGGAGCGGTTGCGGGAGGTGTGCGGGAGGCTGGCGCGGACGGCCGCGAGTGCGTCCGGTGGAGCGGCGCGGGGAGTACGGCTGACGCCTCGTGAGACGGATGTGCTGGCTCAGGTCGCGGTGGGGCGGACCAACGCGGAGGTGGCGCGGGTGCTGGTGCTGGGGCCGGAGACGGTGAAGAGTTATCTGCGGTCGGCGATGCGGAAGTTGGGGGCGCACAACCGCGTCGAAGCGGTGGTTGCGGCGCGCGCGGGGGGCTTCTTGCCGTAGGCCCGGGGTGGTTGGCCCCGATGCACACGTGGCCTCCGGCGTGGGTGGTCCGCAAACGCCGGACGGGCTGATTTGGTTGGGTGGACTTTCGGGGTTTCGCTGCGGTTCGCTCGTGTGCGCGTTGGGTGGGCCGGTTGGGAAGCCGGCCTCCGGCCCGGTTGTCCTCAAGCGCCGGACGGGCTGGATTGGTTGGGTGGGTGCTTGAGGCGCGGCTGTGGTTCGTTCGTGTGTTGTGTGGGCGTCGGTGGCTGAGGCCGGCCTCCGGCCCGGTTGTCCTCAAGCGCCGGACGGGCTGGATGGGTTGCGCTCGCCCGCTGCTCGCTGGGACGGCTCGCCCGCCGCCGCGCGTTGACTACTGCCTCGTCCGCCGCGCCGGCCCGCCCGCCCGCCGCGCCGTCCTCCCGCACACCTCCCGCAACCGCTCCCCCCGCCCCGGGTCGCTCGCGACCCCAACCGCGCCGGCCCGCCTGCTGCGCCGGCCCGCCTGCCGCGCCGGTCCGCCCGTGGTTTGTTGGGGTGGTGGGGGTCAGGATTCGGTGAGGATGGATTTGAGGAAGCGTTGGGTGCGGGGGTGGGTGGGGGTGGTGAGGAGGGATTCCGGGTGTCCTGATTCGATGATTTGGCCGTCGCAGAACATCAGGACTCGGTCGGAGACGTCGCGGGCGAAGCGCATGGCGTGGGTGACGCACAGCATGGTGACGTCGGTGGTGTGGGCCACCTCGCGCAGGACGTCCAGGACCTCGGCGGCGAGTTCGGGATCGAGTGCGGAGGTGACCTCGTCGAGCAGGAGGATGTCCGGCTCGACCGCCAACGCCCGTGCGATCGCCACCCGTTGCTGCTGGCCGCCGGAGAGTTGGGCCGGATATGCGGACAACTTGTCGCGCAGGCCGACCAGTTCGAGCAGGTCGGCGGCGCGGGCCTCGGCCTCCTCCTTCGGGACGCCGTGTACCCGGATCGGAGCCTCGGTGACGTTGCGCAGCACCCGCATGTTCGGGAACAGGTTGAACTGTTGAAAGACCATGGTGATCCGACTGCGCATGGCCCGGACGTGCCGCTCCGAGGCGGGCACCAGGCGACCCTCGCGCCGTTCGTGGAACAGCGGTTCGCCGCCCACCTCGATCACGCCGGTGTCCGGCCGGGCCAGCGTCATCAACATCCGCAGGATGGTGGTCTTGCCGGAACCGCTGGGCCCGATCAGGGTGACCCGCTCGCCGGCGCGCACGCCGAACGACAGGTCGTCGAGCACCACGTTGTCGCCGAAGCGCTTGCCGACCCCCTCGAAGGTGATCAGGTCGGTGGGCGGTACCGGGTCCGTGGAGGGCGTCGGCGGGGTCTGGGTCTGGGTCATCGTGTGTTCCTCCAACGTCGAGCCGGGCGGTCCGTGCGTGCGTGCGGCGTCAGATCGAGCGCACCCGCCCGAACCGCCGCTCGACCAGCCGCAACAGCGCGGACATCATCAGCGTGACGACGAGATAGAAGACGCCGGCGACGGTGAACGGCTCCAGCGTGCGGAAGGTCTCCGCGTTGAGTTCCCGGGCGGTGGAGAACACCTCCACCACGGTGATCGCGATCAACTGCGGCGTGTCCTTGAACATCGAGAGCAGGTAGTTGCCCAACGCGGGCAACACCCGCGGCACCGCCTGCGGCAGGATCACCGACGTCCACACCCGCCGGCGCGGCAGGTGGAGTGCGACGGCCGCCTCCCACTGGCCGACCGGCACGCCCTCGATGCCCGCGCGGTACACCTCGGACACGTAGGTGGCGTAGTGGATGCCCAGGGTCAACGCGCCCACGGTCAGCGGCGCCCAGTCGATCCCGATCGTGGGCAGCACGTAGAACATGAAGAACAACTGCACCAACAGCGGGGTACAGCGGATCAGTTCACAGATCAGCGCGACCGGTACGGAAACCCAACGGGTGGGGCTGCGCCGCAACAGCGCGAACACCAGGCCCAGTACGAGCGCCAACACGTAGCCGTACAGCGTGGCCTGAAGCGCGACCAGCATGCCGGACCACAGATCCGGGACGATGTCCCACGCGTAGTCCCAATCCCAACTCATCGGGCCACCTCCGCGCGTCGCAGCAGCCGTTGCAGCGGGCCCGGCTCCGGTGTTCGGCCGAGCGAGCGCACGGCGTGCCGTTCCAGCGCGCGGATCAGCGTGATCAGCACCAGGGCGATCAGCGCGTAGCCGAACAGCAGGCCGGTGAACACCAGGGTGGTCTCACCCGAGGACATCCGGATGAGTTGGGCGTTGAAGGTCAGGTCCGGGATCGACACGATGGACACCACGGCGGACATCTTGAGCAACTCGATCAGGTTGTTGCCCAGCGGCGGGAGCATGGCCCGGTAGGCCTGGGGCAGCAGTACCCGTCGGGTCCGTTGGGAGCGGGTGAAGTTGAGGGCGATCGCGGCCTCGATCTGTGCGGTCGGCACCGCCTGGATCGCGCCGCGTACCACCTCGGCGGCATACGCGCCGATGTTCAGGCCGAGGGCCAGCATGCCGGCCCACATCGGGTTCAACTGCCAACCCAGGGCCGGGACCGCGAAGACGAACCAGAAGGCCAGTACCAGGGTCGGCAGGCCGCGGAAGACCTCCACGTAGCACGCCCCGATCCACCGGGGCAGTCGATGCTCGCTGCAGCGGGCCAGCCCGGCGGCCAGCGCCAGGGCCAGGCCGAGCGCCCCGCCACCCAACGTGAGGTAGACGGTGTTCAGCGCACCGTGGAGCAACAGTTCGAGTTGCCCGGACGTCATCCGGCGGCCTCCATTCCGGGACGGGCGGGTGGTCTGCGCACGTCGGCGCGATTGCCGTCGCTCATGTCGCACACACCCGCTGTGCGGTCAGCTCCGGGGCCGGTACATCGGCCTCGGTGAAGCCGAACGGCCTTTGAATGCGCAGGAGTTCGCCGCTGTCTCGAAGCGTGTGCAGTTCCCGGTTGAAGGCCGCGACGAAGTCCGTCTGATCGGGCGTCACCGCGAACCCACCCGCCGCCGCCGTGATCGGTCGGCCGTCGACCACGGGCCGGTACGGCGCGGTGACCTCCAGGTCGGCGTGTGCCCGTTGGCGCAGACCCCAGTTCAGCGAGATCGAGGTGAGCGCGACCGCGTCCACCCGACCGCCGATCATCCCGTCGAAGGCGCTCGGTTGGTCGGCGAACCGGGTGATCCGGGCGCCGGGTACGCCGCTTCGCTCGGCCACCTCCGCCTCGACCGTGCCGAGCAGGACGCCCAGCCGCACGTTCGAGTTCGCGGCCACATCGGCCATGGTGGCCAGCCCTCGCGGGTTGCCCTTCGGCACCAGGAATGCCTCGGCAGCGTCGAACTCGGGGTCGGTGAACAACACTTGCGCGCACCGCGTGGGAGTGATGGACATACCGGCACCCACGATGTCGAACAGGCCCGCACGCAGACCCGGGATCAGCGCACCGAAGTCGGAGGGCACCGGCTCGATCCGGCGCACACCCAGGCGATCGAAGACCGCCTTGGCCAACTCGGCTGCTTCGCCCGTGAGTTCGGCGTCCTTGTCGAGGAAGCTGTAGGGCGCCTCGTTGGCGAAGCCGACGCGTACCGAACCGCGCTCGCGCAGTCGGTGCAGCAACGTGCCGCCGTCCGGTTCGTCGTTGAGGTCCACCCGGCTGCAGCCGGTGGTCGCGGCGGCGGTGCCGGCCGCGGCCACCGCCAGGCCGACGGCGCCGACGCCGCGCAGCAGGCCGCGCCGGGATATTCCGGGACCGGGTCGGGGTCTCGCATCGGCGGCACGCAAACGCGGTCAGCTCCTTTCGCAGGGGACAGGTCACGCCCCGCCGCGGCCGTCGACCGAAGCCGTCGAGCCCCGACTCCCGAGAGCCGTCGGCGCGCGAATGCCCCAAAACGGTCGGGAGTCGGCGCTCGGAAGCTGTCGGGACCCGGTGGTGCGAAGTGGCGACCCTAGGCCGATCCGGAAGGGGGCGACAAAGCGTCCGGGCAAACCCGAATGCCCGTTTCGTGATCGCCCTGTGGCCTCCGATGTCGATTGTCACGGATCGATAACGACTGGTGTCCGACTTGTCGGATACCCGAGGTGGCGGGCGTGTTCGTCGCGGTCGGCGACCGATCGCGTTCGTTATTCGGACGTGACGGCGGCTCGGGCCGGCGGCGCCGTCTCGGAGGGTGACCGCGCTCTCGGTCGGAACCGGTCGAGACGGTAGTTTTGGGATCGGTCCACGATCGCCTCCGCGACCGGTCGCGAACGAGGACCGATCGCTCGGGGAGTCCGCCCCGATTCAGTAGCCAAGGAGGGACGCCATGTCCTTGCTGACCGTCTGGCCCGAGACCGACGCCGCCGCGCCGATTCTGCGTACCTCTGACCCGGCCGAGATCGCGCGTGCCCTGGAGCCGATCGGCGTGCGCTTCGAGCGCTGGACGGCCGATGTCGCGTTGCCCGACGGCGCGACCCAGGACGAGGTGATCGCGGCGTACCGGACCGAGGTGGACCGGATCACCGCCGCCGAGGGCTACATCCAGGTCGACGTGATCCGCCTCCAGCCCTCGGACGACCCGGAGTGGCCGGCCAAGGCCGCCGGGGCGCGTGCCAAGTTCCTCACCGAGCACACGCACGACGACGACGAGGTGCGCTTCTTCGTCGAGGGCGCGGGCATCTTCTACCTGCACATCGCCGGTCGGGTGCACGCCGTGCTGTGCGAGGCGGGCGACCTGCTCTCGGTGCCCAAGGGCATCACCCACTGGTTCGACATGGGCGTCGAGCCCTCGGTCGCCGCGATCCGGTTCTTCCACGACGAGGACGGCTGGATCGGCGACTTCACCGGCGACCCGATCTCCTCCCGCTTCCCGGACTTCGACGAGATCTGGGCGGGGTACGCGGCGTGAGCGACGGCACCACCACCGCCCCGCTGAAGGTCGTCGTCGACATCGAGGGCACCACCAGCGCCACCGGCTTCATCACCGAGCAGCTCTACCCGTACTCCCGCACGCACTTCGCGCGTTGGCTCGACGAACACGGCGACCACCCGGACGTCGTGCGCGCGGCCGAGGGCGTGCGGGCGCTGATCGGCGAGCCGGAGGCAAACACCAAGCGCATCGTCGAAGCGCTCGAAGGCTGGCTGGACCGGGACGAGAAGGTCACCCCGCTCAAGTCCCTCCAGGGCCTGATCTGGGCCGAGGGCTTCGCGTCCGGCGAACTGACCTCGCACTTCTACCCGGACGCCATCCCGGCGCTGCGCGCGTGGCACGCGGCGGGGCACCGGCTGTACATCTTCTCGTCCGGCTCGGTCGCCGCGCAGCGCGCGTGGTTCGGCAGTTCGCCGGAGGGTTCGTTGTTGCCGCTGTTCTCCGGTCACTTCGACACCGAGAACGCGGGCCCCAAGCGGGTGGCCGAGTCGTACAACACGATCGCGGAGATGATCGGCGAGCCGCGACCGGAGCGGCTGGTCTTCCTGTCCGACCTGGTCGAGGAACTGGACGCGGCGCGCGAGGCGGGCTGGTGGACGATCGGCGTACGCCGTCCCGACGCGGACGAGCCGTACTACGACCGAGGCGTCGGCGACCACCCGGAGACGGCGACGTTCGCGCGCCTGGATCTGACCGGCGACCGCCCGATCCTGCGCGAGATCTGAGCCCGCACGCGCGTGAGCCGGCGACGAATCGCGCCCGGTGGCCAACGCGCCCGATAGCCGAACGCGGCCGGTGGTACGGCGGTTCGTACCACCGGCCGCGCTCAGCCGAAGCGCTCAACCCGAATGCGAGTGGTCGGCACCCCCGCCGAGGTGAGCAACCGGCCCGCGTGCTCGGCGAAGCCGGTCGAGCCGCACACGAACACCTCGTAGCGCTCGTCCGCGAGCACCGCCGCCACGTGCGGCGCGAGCGTCTCCGCGCGCAGCCGGCCCACCGGATGCGGATACCCGCTCGGTGCCGCGCGACTGTACAGCACGGTGTGCTCCTCGCCCGGCAGCGCGGCCAACTCGCGTGCGTACAAAAGGTCTTCCGGGGTGCGCGCACAGGCCACCAGGCGCAGTGGCACGGCGAGCCCGCGCCGCCGGCGGTGGCGGACCATGGCCATCAGCGGGACCAGGCCGGAACCGCCGGCCACGAGCAGCGCCGGTCGATCGCCCGCCCACGCGAAGAATCCGCCGAGCGGGCCGCGTACCTCCAGCAGGTCCCCGGGCCGGGCCACATCGTGCACGAAGCCGGACACCTCACCGCCCGGCATGCGGTCGACGGTGAACTCGATGTGCCCGGCGTCGTCCGGCGCCGAGCCGACCGAGTAGTGCCGCTGCGCGGTGTACCCGTCGGCGGCGGTGAGCCGCAACATGTAGTGCTGGCCCGCGACATGCGCGTTCCACACCGGCAGCGCGAGTCGTACGGTGACCGCGTTGGGGGTCTCGCGGCGCACCTCGACCACCCTCGCGGCCTGCCAGTCCACCTTCCCGCGCAGACTCGGCGCGGCCCGACCGGGCGCGGCGAAGGCCGGAATCGGCGGCGCGCCGGGCCCGTTCGCCCCGCCCGCCTCGGTCACCGCGGTCGCCTCAGTCACCCGAGTACCTTTCCTCCGCCCACGGGTCGCCGCGGTGGTGATAGCCGTTGACCTCCCAGAAGCCCGGCTCGTCGTGGTCGAGCAGACGCAGGCCCGCGATCCACTTGACGCTCTTCCAGAAGTACAGGTGCGGCACCAGCAGCCGGGCCGGCCCGCCGTGTGCCGGGGTCAGCGGGGCGCCCTCGAAGTCGAACGCGATCCAGGCCCGGCCGCCGGTCAGGTCGGCGAGCGTGAGGTTGGTGGTGTAGCCCGTGTGCGAGTAGGCCACCGCGTGGGTGGCCGTGGCCAGGGGGTCGGCCTCGGCCAGGAACGTGTCCAGCGAGACGCCGGTGAAGTCGGTGCTCAGCTTGGACCAGGACGTGACGCAGTGGATCGGCCCGTCGTAGCTCTCGCGGGGCAGCGCGCGGGCCTGCTCCCAACTCCACGCGCGCGGCCGCTCGACCAGTCCGTCGATCCGGAACGACCAGTCGGCCGGCGCCAGTTCGGGGGTGACCTCGGCGGAGAGCACGGGGAAGTCGTGGCGCGCGTCGTACTGACCCGGTGGCAGCCTGGGGTCGCGTTCGGCGGCGGTGTGCCGGCCGACGAAGCCGCGCGTGGTGGAACTCATGGCGCGACCTCCGATGCTCGCGTCGGTGTGGTGTCGTTCATCTCGGGATCCCGATTCGGTCGACCGGACGGGTTCGGCAGCGTGGCGGCGAGCGCGTTCAGCTCCTCGATCGCCGCGCCCTCGTCGATCGTAAGCAGTCGACGATCGCGCATGACGATCCGGCCGTCGATCACGGTGTCCCGTACGTCGGCGGGCCCGGCCGCGTAGGCGAGCATCGACCACGGGTCGTGTCGGGGCGTCAGGTGCGGCCGGTTCAGGTCCAGGACGACCAGGTCGGCCGCCTTGCCGACCTCGATCGACCCGGTCAGCGCGCCGATCCCGATCGCCCGCGCGCCGTCGACGGTGGCCATCCGCACCGAGGCGCGCGCCCCGATCAGGGTCGGGTCGGGCGCCGCGCCGGGGGTGACCCGGTGCAGCGTCGCGGCGGCGCGGATCGGGCCGAACAGGTCGAGCGCGTTGGCGCTGACCGCGCCGTCGGTGCCCAGGCCCACCGGCACGCCGGCGGCCAGCAGTTCGGGCAGCGGGGCCACCCCGGAGGCGAGCTTGAGATTGGACACCGGGCAGTGCGCGACGCCCGCGCCGGACGCCGCGATCAGCGCGATCTCCTCGCCGGTGAGGCAGACCGCGTGCGCCAGCAGGGTGCCCGGGCGGAGCAGCCCGAGGTCGTGCAGGAGCTCCACCGGGCGGCGGCCGTACCGGGCGCGCACGTTCGCCACCTCGACCGCGTTCTCGGCGGCGTGGATGTGCAGCAGCGCGTCGTGCTCCCGGGCCAGTTCGGCCACCGCGAGCAACTGCTCCGGGGCCAGCGTGTACGCGCTGTGCGGGGTCACGCAGCGGGTGGTCGAGCGGCCCAGCAACGCGGGCGCGAGCCGCAGGCGCGCGGCGAAGTCGAGACCGTCCGGCGGTCCG
Source organism: Embleya sp. NPDC127516 (assembly GCF_044765325.1). Lineage (NCBI taxonomy): Bacteria > Bacillati > Actinomycetota > Actinomycetes > Kitasatosporales > Streptomycetaceae > Embleya > Embleya sp. NPDC127516. Next base: position 23,589 of record NZ_JBIWJT010000049.1, read on the forward strand.
GGCACGTCCATGAACGTCGGCCCGGTGACCAGCCGAAAGCCCGCCTCGGCCGCGGCCGCGAGCCCCGCCTCGGGGAACCAGTACATGTCCATCGCGGTGGTCACCCCCGCCCGGATCGACTCGGCCAGCGCCAGCCGGACCGCGACCCGCACCACCTCGGCGGTCAGCACCGCGCTCTCGGCGGCCACCAACCGCTCCAGGAACACCTGGAGGTCGACGTCGTCGGCCCGGCCCCGGAACAGGGTCATCGCCGAGTGCGCGTGCGCGTTGACCATCCCGGGCAACACCAGACAGCCGCGCGCGTCCAGGGTCGGCGCGGCGCGATACCGGGCGCCCAGCTCGCCCGCGGTGCCCACCGCGAAGATCCGGCCGCCCTCGATCGCCACCGCGCCGTCGGGTATGTACGTGTCGGCGGCGTCGGCGGTGAGCACCGCGCCGCCGGTGACGAGCAGGTCGCTCACGCCCGGTCCGCCGCCTCGCCCGCCTCGTCCAGGGCCAGTCGGTACAGCGCGTCCAGCGCCACCACGACGCCGCGCTCGACGCCCTCGGCGACCACCCGGCGGTGCGGATCGTAGGTCGAGCTGCCGGACTCGTCGACCAGGTCGTCGGCCGCGATGCCGTCCACGACCAGCACGCCGCCGGCCCGGTGCCCGCCCAGCGCGGCGAACACGAGCAGCGCGGACAGTTCCATCTCGATGGCCAGCACGCCGGCCGCCTGGTACGGCTTCATCGGCAGTTCGAGCACCCCCGGCATGAACGCCGCCCGGGTCCACACGACGCCTCGGTGGTGCGGCGCGCCGTGCTCGCGGGCCGCACCGTGCAGCGCGAGCACCACCTCGGGGGTGGAGAAGGCCGGGAACTCGGCCGGCACCAACTGCTGGGTCACGCCGTCGTCGCGGACCGCGCCGGTGGCCACCACCAGGTCGCCGTCGCCCACACCGCGCGCCATCGCGCCCGCCGTGCCGAGCCGGATGAAGGTGCGTACGCCGGCCTCGGCCAGCTCGCCGAACAGGCACACCGCGCCGGGACCGCCCACGCCGTGCGAGGACACCACGACCGGTACGCCGCGCCAGCTGCCCGCGTAGCTGACGTACTCGCGGTTGGCGCCGATCTGTCGCGCGTCGTCCAGTCGCTCGGCGACCAGTGCGGCGCGGGCGGGGTCGCCGACGACCAGCGCGTGGGCGGGCAGGCCGCTGCTGGGGATCTTGGTGATCGGCAGTACGGCCGGACGAGTGGTGCTGCTCATGTGGACGGCTCCGAGGTGGTGCGGGCGAGGCGGCGGGGACGGGGGATGCGGCCGGTGAGCCGGCCGGGCGGTGCGGTGCCGCGCCTGGCGCGCGAGCGGGTGGCCAGGAACAGCGCGACCAGCGTCATCACGTACGGCGCGGCGTCGGCGGCCTGCTGCGGCATGCCCTCGCCCTGGAGCCGGAAACCGACCGCCTCGACCAGGCCGAACAGGATGCCGGCGAGCAGCACGCCGACCGGGAGCGCACGACCGAGCATCACCGCGACCACCGCGATCCAGCCGCGGCCGGCGGTCATGTTCTCGGAGAACAGGGTCACGTTGCCCAGCGCGAGCTGCGCGCCGGCGAGTCCGCACAACGCGCCCGAGGTCAGGATCGCCGCGTAGCGGTAGCGCGCGACGCTGACGCCCAGCGACTGGGCGGCCTCCGGCGCCTCGCCGACGCCGCGCAGCCGTACGCCCCACGGGTGTCGGGACAGCAGTACGGCGATCACCACGACCGCGACCCAGGACAGGTACACCAGGGGCGAGTGGCCGGACAGCGCGCGGCCCAGGAAGGGCACCGACTCCAGTCCGGGGATGTCCACCGGTTGCAGGCCCTTGAGGTCGGGGTCGCCGAAGGTGCCCTGCTTGCCGAAGATCGTGCGCAGCAGGAACCCGGTCAGGCCGACGGCGAGCAGGTTCAGCGCGATGCACAACACGACCGCGTCCGCGCCCAGGGTGACCGCGCCGATCGCGAGCAGCAGCGAGAAGACCATCGCGGCAAGCACCGCCGAGATCACGCCGACCCACACGCTGCCGCCGAACCAGCTACCGGTGACGGCCGCGAAGCAGCCGATCAGCATGGTGCCTTCCAGGGACACGTTGAACACGCCGGCGCGCTCGCACAGCGCGCCGCCGAGGGCGGCGAACAGGATCGGGGTGAGCGCGCGCAGTGCGGAGAAGATCAGTTCCGCGTCGAAGGACATGGTCAGTTACCTCCGTCGCCGCGCGCGGGAGCGAGCGGCCCGGCGACGCCGGTCTCGAGTACGCCGGTGTCGACCAGGCCGGTCTTGGCATCGGGTGGTGGTGGATGGGCCTCGGCCTCGGGTCCTCGGCCGAGCCGGCGCAACCAACCGCCCTTGCGGAAGACGCCGCCGCGCACCGCGAGGAACAGGATCACCACGGCCTGGAGCACGGCGGTGAGCTGCTGCGGCACCGCGGTCTCCTGCTCCATGCCGAAGCCGCCGATGGTCAGCGCGGCGAAGAAGAAGCCGGCGGCCACCGTGCCCAGCGGGGACGCGGCGGCGAGCAGCGCGGCGAGCAGGCCGGTCCAGGTGTAGCCCGGGGTGATCAGCGCGCCGTCGACCAGGCGGTACGGGAAGCCGAGCACGGCGATCGCGCCGACCAGCCCGGCCAGCGACCCGGAGGCGAACATCAGCCGCAGGGTCAGCCGGGACCGGTCCACCCCGGCGTAGCCGGCGAAGCGCGCGCCCAGGCCGGTCATCCGCACCTCGTAGCCGGCGGCGGTGCGGTGGTCGACCACGAAGTAGACCACCGCGGCCAGCACGATCAGCACGATGCCGACGCTGACCCCGGTGCCCGCGCCGGACCCGGCGGCGAACTCGGGCAGCTTGACGCCCTCCGGCAGCCGGTCGGTCTGCGGGATGCCGGAGCCCTTCTGGAGCAGCGGGAAGCGCACCATGTAGGACACGAACGACATCGCCGGGTAGCTCAGCAGCAGGCTGGAGACCAGCAGCGGCACGCCGCACCTGGTCTCCAGGACGGCGGCGAGCGCGGCCCACAGACCGCCCGCGAGCACGCCCGCGAGCAGCGCCAGGATCACGGTGATCACGTCGGGGAAGGGCGAGTACAGGCCGACCGAGGCGGCGGCCAGGCCACCCAGCACGAGTTGGCCGTCGCCGCCGAGATTGACCAGGCCCGCGCGCAGCGGGATGGCCAGCGCCAGCGCCATGCCGACGATGGGGATGCACTCGCCGAGCGTGTCGCCGATTCCCTCGGAGCCGAACGCCCCGGTGAGCACCGAGCCGTACGCGGTCAGCGGGTCGGCGCCGGTGCCGGCCAGGATGATCGCGCCCAGGATCAGCGCGGCCACGATGGACACGGTGACCGGGGAGAACACCACGCCACGCACGCGCAGCGCCAGGTGCGCGAGTGGACCGGATGGGTGCTCGGTGGCCGTACCGGCCTTGCTGGCAGTCATATCTGATAACCCGTCAGGCCTGGTGGGCGGTGGTCGGTGCGGTGGCCTGCCGGCCGTCGGCGTCGCCGTCGGCGTCGCTGTCGACATCGGCGTGCGTCGCGGCGTCGGCGGTGGCGCGGGTGGTGGCGCCGCCGGCCATGGCCATGCCGATCGTGTGCACGTCGGCCTCGGCACGCGGCAGTTCGGCGACGATCCGGCCCTCGTACATGACCAGGATGCGATCCGAGAGCGCGAGGATCTCGCTCAATTCGGCGGAGACCAGCAGGATGCCGTGACCGGCGTCGCGATACTCGATCAACCGCGCGTGGATGTTCTCGATCGAGCCGATGTCCACGCCGCGGGTGGGCTGCTCGACCAGGAGCAGCGGCGCGTCGTGGGTGATCTCCCGGCCGAGGATGGCCTTTTGCTGGTTGCCGCCGGACAGCGTGCCGATGGTGACGGCGGAGGACGCGGCCTTGACCCCGAAGCGCTCGATCACGCGCGCGGCGTGCTCGCGGATCGCCGTGCGCCGCAGGAAGCCGCCGCGGCCGGCCAGCGGCGGGCTGCGGTGGAAGCCCATCGCGAGGTTGTCGGCCAGCGAGGCGTCGCGCGCGGCGCCGACCGTGGCCCGGTCCTCGGGTACGTAGGCCAGGCCCGCTCGGCGCCGGTGTTGCACCGAGGAGTCCTTGACGTCGTGGCCGGCCACGAGCACCCGGCCCGCGCTGCTCGGGCGCAACCCGGCCAGTGCCTCGACCAGTTCGCTCTGTCCGTTGCCGGCCACGCCCGCGACGCCGACGATCTCGCCCGCGCGCACGGTCAGCGACACGTCCTCGACCAGCGGCTTGGCGCCGCGGCCGGCGGAGACGGTCAGGCCCTGTACGTCGAGCACCTCGGCGGCGGGGGCGCCCGCCGGGTGGGTGCGGTCCAGGTCGATCCGGCGGCCGGTCATCGCCAGCGCGATCTCGGCCGGGGTGGTCTCGGCGGTGGCGAGCCGGGCGGTGACCCGGCCGTCGCGCAGCACGGTGACCCGGTCGCTGACCGCCATCACCTCGCCCAGCTTGTGGGTGACCAGCAGGATGGTGCGCCCGGAGCGGGCCAGTCCGCGGATCACCTCGAGCAGCCGGTCCGCCTCGGCCGGGGTCAGCACGGCGGTGGGTTCGTCCAGGATCAGCACCCGCGCGTCGCGGTAGAGCAGCTTGAGGATCTCCACCCGCTGCTGGACGCCGACCGGCAGGTCCGCGACGCGCGCGTCCGGTGGGACGTGCAGGCCGTGCGTCTCGACCAGCGCGGCGACCCGGGCGCGCGCCGCGGCGCGGTCGACCAGGGCGCGCCGGGTGGGCTCGCTGCCGTAGACCACGTTCTCCGTGACGGTCAGCGAGGGGAACAGCTTGAAGCCCTGGTGGACCATGCCCAGTCCGGCCGCGATGGCCTGCACGGGCGAGCCGAACGAGTGCTCGGTGCCGCGCAACAGGATGTGGCCGGCGTCCGGTCGTTGCAGGCCGTACAGGATCGACATCAGGGTCGACTTGCCCGCGCCGTTCTCGCCCATGACCGCGTGGATCTCGCCGCGCTCGACCCGCAGGTCGACCCGGTCGTTGGCCAGCACGCCCGGAAAACGCCGGACGATGCCGCGCATCTCGACCTCGGCGATGGCACCGGGGGCGGCGGCGTGCTGATCGTTCATCGGGCGAATCTCCGGGGGGAAGGGGGCGAGGCCGGGCGGGGTGGTCGCCGGTGTCGGGTCGGTGGACCCGACACCGGCGAACCGCGGGCAGTCCGCGACTGCTCGGCGACTACTTGGCGGCGGCCGGGTCGGCCACGGTGATCGTGCCCGCGACGATCTGGTCACGCAGGCCCAGCACGGTCTTGAGCACGTCCGGGTGCTGGGCGATCAGGCACTGCGAGGTCTCCAGGCCGGGCTCCATGCCGGTGAGCGTGATGCCGCCCTCCTTGAGGCCGTACGAGGTGACGCCGCCGGGCTTGCCGCCGACGATCTGCTCGACGCCCTGGGCGACCGCGATGTCGGTGTGCTTGATCACGTTGTCCACGACCGTGCCCGGCGCCGCGGAGCACTGGTTGACGTCGACGCCGTACGCCTGGACGCCGGCCGCCTTGGCCGCGTTGAACACGCCCAGGTTGCCCGCGGCGGAGGCGGCGCCCATGATCTGGTCGACGTCCTTGGCCTTGAGCGACGCGGTCTGCTCGCTGGCCCGGGCCGGGTCGTTGAACGGCTTCTGGCCGCCGACGAACAACTGGGTGAAGGCGCTCGCCGGGTTGGTCTGCTTGGCGCCCGCGCCGAACGGGTCGGAGAAGCGACGGATCTGCGGGCTGTCCAGCGCGACCACCGCGCCGACCTTGCCGCTCTTGGTCAACAGGCCCGCCTCGGCGCCCGCGAGGAAGGTGCCCTCGTGCTCGCGGAAGGTCGCGCAGGTGATGTTCGGGTACGGCTTGGTGGTGCACGAGTCGACGAACAGGAACTGCTGCTTCGGGTTGGCCTCGGCCTGCTGGGCCAGCACGTCGGCGAACTCGAAGCCGACGGCGACCACGACGGCGGGCTTCTGGCGGACCGCGGCCTCGACGTTCTGCTGGATCGCGCTGGTGTCCTTGCTCTCCAGCACGGTCGCGCTGCCGCCGGCCTTGCGGGCCGCGTTCTGCGCGCCGGTGGCGGCGAGCTTGAGGAAGTCGTTGACGCCGATCGGTTCGGGCGTCACCAACACGATGTTCTTCGCCGAGTCGCCGCCCGTGCCGCCGGCGGCCGGGGACTTGTCCTTGTCGGCGGAGGCGTTGCACGCGGTGGCGGCCAGCGCGGTGCCGACGACGACGGCGGCCACGGTCAGGCGGTGGCGGGAGGTGATGCGGTACATGAGCGTCCTTGGGAGGAGTGTCGACCCCGGCGGGGCGGTGCGGAATCGGCGGTTCGGGGACGGGAACCTCGCGGTCCCGCGGGCTCGGCGCCGGACGGCGCCGCGGCTTCGGGGTGGCGACGGGTTCGCGTGTCTCGATCGGCGTTCGGGCGATCGATCGGCGGGCGATCGATCAGTACAGGCGCCGACAACAGCGGCCGGTGCGGCGGACACAGACGCCGCGTACACCGCGCTTGTCGAGCGGAAGCGGCGGACGGTCCCACGCCATGGAGCGGCCGCGGCACTCGATACGTACGTCATGACGCCGCGTTTCGGCCACAGCCTGCTCCCTTCCGATCGCACCAGTCCGGGTCTCGATGTGATCATCACATCCGACTGGTTTCGGGGGAGGTTAGCACCCTCACCAGGCACTTCTCGCTCTTGTTCAGAATGTGGACAGATTGTCCACGATGTGAACATTGGGTGACCGGATCGACACGCGGTCGTCCCGGATGCCGGGCGGGAGTCGGGGCCGAGCCGGCCCGCCACGTAGCATCCGTAGTGCCGAGGCACGCGCTCGCTCCCACGCGCGGCGCGCCGGCGGGCCGGTGCCCTCGCCCGCCCGCGTGGCCGCCGCCCGCGCCCGGCGCTCGATCACCCGCCCGGAAAGGACCCCTGATGGCCTCCGAGATACGCTCGCTCGCCTGGCACGGCACCGGCCTGCGCCTGCTCGACCAGACCGCGTTGCCGCAGCGGATCGTGCACCTGGACATCACCGATGTGGACGCGCTGATCGACGCGATCCGCCGGCTCGCGGTGCGCGGCGCGCCGGCACTGGGCGCGGCCGGCGCGTTCGGCGTCGCGGTGGCCATGCGGCAGGCCGAGCGCGAGGGCTGGGACGCGGACCGACTGGTCGCCGAGATCGCCCGGATCCGGGACGCCCGGCCCACCGCGGTCAACCTGGCCGGCGGCGTGGACCGGGTGTTGCCGTTCGCGGCCAAGGGCGTGGACGCGGTGCTCGCCGAGGCCGAGGCGGTGGTCCGCGAGGACGTCGAGGCCAACCACGCGATCGGCCGGCACGGCGCGGACTGGATCCTGTCCCGGGTCGAGCGGCGGCCGTTGCGCGTACTGACCCACTGCAACACCGGCTCGCTGGCCACCGCCGGATGGGGGACCGCGCTGGGGATCATCCGCGAACTGCACGCGCGCGGCGTCCTGGAGCTGGTCTATGTCGACGAGACGCGCCCGCTGCTCCAGGGATCGCGGTTGACCGCCTGGGAGTTGGACCAGGAGGGCATCGCGCACCTGGTCCAACCGGACGGCGCGGCAGCGAGCACCATCCTGCGCGGCCTGGCGGACGTCGCGGTGATCGGCGCGGACCGGATCGCCGCCAATGGCGACACCGCGAACAAGATCGGCTCGGTCGGCGTCGCGCTGGCCTGCGCCGACGCGGGCATCCCGTTCGTGGTCGCGGCGCCGCTGACCACGTTCGACGACGCGACCGCGCACGGCGACGAGATCACCATCGAGGAGCGCCCCGAGTCCGAGGTGCTGGAGGTGGCCGGCGTCCGGGTCGCCCCGGCCGGCTCGCGTGCGTTCAACCCGGCCTTCGACGTCACTCCGGCTCGACTGATCAGCGCGATCGTCAACGAGACGGGCGTACGCGAGTACTGAGCCGCGGCACGCGGGCGGGGCCACGAGCGGATCGTGGTCCCGGCCCCGCGCGCTTTTCGTCGTGTGGGCCTGTGGGCCTACCGGTCTGTGGGTGTCGCGGGTCGGGCTCAGCCCTCGGCGATGCGGTAGTCGAGGAGCCATTCGACGATCTCGACGTGGTGCCGGGCCTGGATCGGGTCCGCGCCCCAGACGTACATCCCGTGCGAGGCGACCACGACGGCCGGCACACCCGGGATCAGCGCGGCCTCGAGCCGGTCGCCGAGTTCGGTCATGTCCTGGCTGTTGGCGATCACCGGGATGGTGACCGTCTCGTCGTGCGCGGAGCGGCCGATGCCCTTGAGCATCTCCAGGTCGCGCAACTCGATCCCGGCCGGCCAGCGCCGACCCGCGCGCACGGCGGACACGGCGTGCACGTGGAAGACCGCGTTCGCGCCGGTCAACGCGACCACCCGGGCGTGCAGCCCGGCCTCGGCGGACGGCCGACGCGGCGGCGTGCTCGCCTCCTCCGGGACCGGTACGCCTGCCGCGTCCACCACGACCAGGTCCTCCGGCGTCAACTCGCCCTTGTCCAGGCCCGAAGCGGTGACCGCGAGCCGCAGCGGGTCGCGCGAGAGCACCACGGACAGGTTCCCGGAGGTGCCGCGCATCCAGCCGAGCCCGGCGAAGCGCGCGGCCTCCCGCGCGAGGGTGGCGCCGGCGTCCGCGCGCACGGAGGCCGGGACCAAGGCGGAAGTGCCGGCGTCGGGGGTCGTCATGGGGGTTCCTCACTGTTCACGGTCCGGACGCACCGGCTCACAGTGTGGTCGAACCGGTAGTTCGGGCCATCATTTCACCCACGCCGCGGCGAACCCGGATCGGCACCGGCGCGAGTGGCCGTGTGCCGGCCGTGGGAGCGCCTCCGAGCCGGGCTCCGCCCGCGGTGCGGCGACCGGTCCTACGCGTCGTAGCGCAGGATCGGGCTGTCCTCGCGCAGCAGCCGTTGTCGATAGGCCACCGCGAGCCACGCGGCCTCGCGGTAGGCGGCCTCCAGCTCGTGATAGACGGTGTCGATCAGGGCCGGGGCGGGACCGTTCTCGGTGCGGAAGGCCAGGAACAGCCGCACCGCGAGCGGATCGCCGGCCAGCGGTCGCACCGCCATGTCCGGTCGGGGCCGCGACGTGGGCTGGCACGGGGTGACCACTTCGCCGATCGCGACCAGGGACGCCGCCGTGAGGTAGTCACCGTGCAGGATCCGGGGGTTGATGCCCGCGTCGGTCAACACCTCGCGCAGGCCCTCCCATTCGCCGTCCACACTCGGGTCCACCATCCACTGGTCGTCGGCCAGTTCGGCGAGCTTGACCTCGGACTCGGCGGCGGCCGGATGGTCCGGGGACATCGCGATGAACTGCGGTTCCCGCTCGACCAGAACGCGGCGTCGCACACCGTCCGGCACGCGCAGCGGGAAGCCCTCGACCTCGTGCACGAACGCGACGTCGAGCTGGCCGGCGGCGACCATCCCGAGCAGCGTGCTCGCGGACACGTCCACCCGCAAATAGGTGTCCGTGGTGGGCAGTCGCAGTCGCAACCGGCGCAACCAGTCGGCGATCACCCGGTTCGCGGTGCCGCCGATCCGCAGGTGTGGACCGGCGGTTCGGACCGCCTCGGCCTGGGTGTCGATGACCAGCGCGCTCATCTCGGCCATGATGGGTCGGGCCCGATGCAGCATCGTGAGCCCCAGTGGAGTGGGTCGGCTGCCGGTCCGGTCGCGGACGAACAACGGTGCGCCCAGAGCGTTTTCGATTCGTCTGAGCTGTGCGGTCAGGGACGGCTGGGTCATGCCGAGCAACCGGGCCGCGGCGTGCAGGCTGCCGGTGTCGCCGATGGCACACAGTGCGCGGAGGTGCCTCACCTCGAGCTCCATGATGCGGAGGATAGGACGCACCACCGAGGTCGTACCAGACACCTGTGCGCGCGGGATGGGCGGGGGAAGCGTGAATCTTGCGTAACACGATGCGTGAATGCGCGGTGACGGTGCGGGAACGGCTGGTGATACGACCGTGCTATCGCCGATTGTCATCATCCGGGCCGGACCGGGCTCCCGTGAGACTCGTTGCGCACCGAACAGGTCTTCGGCACCCAAGGAGCCCCCCATGTCCCCAGTGCGTCCCCGGAATCCCCGTAAGACCATCGTTACCGCCATGCTCGGCCTCGGCCTCGCCGCCGGACTGATCTCCGCGCCCGCCGCGGCGGCCGGCACCGACGGAGTCGCGGCCCCCCTCCGCGCCTCCGCGCACTACACCTCCGCCCAGGAGGACCAGGCGCAGAACCAGGCCTTCCTCGACGCGGTGATGAAGTCCGTGGCGGCCAAGCGTGCCGCGGCGCCGAACTCGGCGGCGGCGGTCACGGTCGTGTACAGCACCGCGAACGCCCCCAGCTTCCGCACCCAGATCGCCCGCTCCACGCAGATCTGGAACAGCTCGGTCACCAACGTCCGCCTCCAAGAGGGCAGCAACCCCGACTTCCGGTACTACGAGGGCAACGACTCGCGAGGTTCGTACGCGAGCACCGACGGCCACGGCAACGGCTACATCTTCCTCGACTACCGGCAGAACCAGCAGTACAACTCGACCCGGGTCACCGCCCACGAGACCGGACACGTGCTCGGCCTGCCGGACCACTACTCGGGTCCGTGCAGCGAACTGATGTCCGGCGGCGGCCCCGGCACGTCCTGCACCAACGCCAACCCGAACTCCGCGGAACGCGCGCGGGTGAACCAGCTCTGGCGCAACGGCCTCGTGGCGTTCTCCGCCGCGGCCTCCTGACCCGATCCGGCGACGCGCACCCGGACACTCCGGGCTCCCCTGCGCGTCACCTCGTCCCCTGATCCGGCACCCGACCACCGCCCCCCGCGGTGGCCGGGTGCCGTTCCATACCTGGGGCGTGGGTCCCTTCGTCCGGGCCCTCGGTGGCCCCCGACACCCGTGCCGTCCTCAAACGCCGGACGGGCTGGGGCGGTTCGGCCCTTTTGCGCCGGCCGCGGCGTACGGTGGCGGGCCTCGGTCGTGCGGACCCGTGGGATCGGTGGGCCTGTTGCGGCTCTGTCCTCAAACGCCGGACGGGCTGGGCGGTTCGGACGGGACGGATGGTTGTGCGGCCTTGGCTGCCGGTGGCGGGCCTTGGTCGTGCGGACCCGGTTGGGCCGGTGGGCCTGTTGCGGTTTTGTCCTCAAACGCCGGACGGGATGAGGGGGTGCCCGGCGGGCAGAGGACGTGAGTTTGGCCAACTTTGCTTGCAGCCGCACCTCGCCGCATGTGCGCCCTGATGCGCCGACGGGAACCACAGGCGGGAAAGCGACCTCCGCCGCACGCCCGCCACCACGCCGAGACGCCTCCCGCCCCGCCCCGCCTTGCCCCGTCCCGCGCTTCGCGCCCATCGCGCCGCGCCCCTCGCCGCCTCGCCCCGTCCCGCGCCGCTGCGCCGTCGCGCCGCCCTGCCGCGTCGCCAGCGCGCCGCGCTTCGCGCCCATCGCGCCGCGTCCCGCGCCGCTGCGCCGTCGCGCCGCCCTGCCGCGTCGCCAGCGCGCCGCGCTCCGCGCCCATCGCGCCGCGCCTCGCCCCGTCCCGTCCCGCGCCCTGCGCCGCCCCGCCGACCCGGGCCGCCCCGCCGCCCCGGCCCGTGCCGCGTTCCCGCCTCGTCCCGCCGCCGCGCCTCGCTGACCCGTACCGCGTTCTCGGCTCGTTGCTGCGTCTCGTGGTTCCGTCGCCGTGCTGCGTCGTTGTCGCTTGTTGTCGTGTCGGGGCTGTTTCGGGGGTGAGGGTGGGCAGGATGGGGGGATGGGTGCTGCGGTGGCGTTGGTGGTGGTGGACGGGGCGAATGTGGTGGGGGCCGTGCCGGATGGGTGGTGGCGGGATCGGCATGGGGCCACCGAGCGGTTGCGGGACGCGTTGGTGGGGATGGCGGCGGCGGGGTTGCCCGGTGGCGGCTCCGTGCCGGAGTGGGCGCGGCGGGGGCCGTTGGACGTGGTCCTGGTGGTCGAGGGCGCGGCCCGCGAAGTCGCGGAGGTGCCCGGTGTGCGGGTCGTGCGGGCCTCGGGCAGCGGTGACGACCGCATCGTCGAGTTCGTCGCGGCCGAGCACGCGAGAACGCCCGCGCGTCGTTGTCTCGTGGTGACCGCCGACCGCGGCCTGCGGGAGCGGGTGCGCGCGTTCGCCGCCGAGGTGACCGGTCCCCGGGCGGTGCGTCCGGGCTGATCGCGCCGCCGGGATTCGGGCTCGCCGCGAAGGGCGGATATCGTGAGGTACGGCGGCCCCGCCCACGCGGGTCCGACGTCCCGAGGTCCCGCCCGCGCCGCCGGCCGTACCCGACACCCGATCCGTGGGCAATCGCCGGAGGAAGCATGACCACCAACCGAGTCCGCAAGGGCGTGATCCGAGGCCGGATGGCCGCCTCCGGCGAGTCGTACGTCGTCGCCGCCCGGCGGATGACCGTCCCGCGCGGGTCCAAGGCCCCCGACGCCCGGACCGCCGCGGCGCTGGCCACCCGCTACTGGGAGCCCGCCGAGAGCCTCGACCTGCCCTGTCCGTGCGGCGGCACCTGCGCTCCCGGCGAGCGCTGCACCCGTTGCCACGCGACCTACCGGCATGCCGCCCGGATCCCCGGCAGCGACACCGATGTCGAACTCTGGCAGGACCGGTACGACTGCACCGGCTGCGCGAACACCTATTCCTTCACCGTGTCCCTCCCGGACCGACCCTGGGGCGCCGTGCAGACCGTGCCGCAGCGCGGCGGCCGGGAACCGATCGTCCGGATCAAGCCGTTCGAGGGCATCGGCCACCCGAACCTTCCCGCCTGACCGGGCCGTTGAGCCGGGCGTGGCCCGCCCCCTGGGGCTCAGGGCTTCTTTCGGTCCGGTACGAGTTCCAACCGGAAGCGCTGGTCGGCCGTGCCCGAGCAGCCGGCCTGTGCGGCCTCGGCCCCGGGTGAGATCTCGGCGGGGCCGCCGAGGATCCCCACGCACAGGCCGCTGTGCACCGGGCGGAGTCGAAAGAGCCCGGGTAGGAGCGGGTCGGCCGGTTCGATCAGAAAGCGCTCGTTGGCGGCACCCGTGCATACGCCGGGGCTGAGCAGCGCGCCGGGGGCCAGCAACGCGTCGTCCACGCGCAGGCAGCCGATGCCCTCCACCGGGTGGTGCCACTCGATCTGGTAGACGTCCGGGGCCAGCGCCTTGAGGTAGGTGTCCGGGACCAGACCCGCACACGGGCGTTGCACGGCCAACGGCCGGTCGGTGCGCCCGTTGCGCTCGAGCCCCTCACCCAGGCACAGCGACTCGTCGGCGATCTGGCCGGGCTTGACCAGGTAGTGCCCGTCGGCGAGGCGGGAAACATCCTTGTCGTCGGAGTAGTGGCGGATGGTGAGGATCGTGCCGATCGCGATCAGTACGAGGATCACGCCGATCAGGACCGGCACCGCACTGCGGTGACGCCACCACGGTTCCGGCGGCGGTTCGCCCGCCGACTCGGCGGCCGGCCCGGGCGGTTCGGCCACCCGGCGTTCGGGGACGCGTCCCGCCGCGAGATTCTCCCGGACCGCGAGCCAGCGCGCGGCGGCGTCGGCGTCCAGCCCGCAGGCGAACACCAGCGCCTCGACCAGGTCGGCCCTGGGCAACGTGCTGCGACCGAGCGCCGCGGCCACCGTGCTGGCGGGCAGTACATGCCCGGACGCCTCGGCCTTGGCCGCCAGTTGACGGTACGTCAGCGCCGACCACTCGCGCAGGGCACGTAACGCGGCCACGTACTCCGCCGCCGTGGTCGCGCTGTCCGGTTGTGGAGCGCTGTCGTCACGCCGTGTCACGCTTCTCCCGTTTCCTCGGACCGACACACACTCGCCGTAGCTGACGCGGCACCCATCGTGCCGGCAGTTCGACGGGGCGGGGAGTCCCAGAAAAGCGATAATCCGGACCCGAATCGATCGATTCCGGGGAGCGGCCGGCAGCCGGTCCGCGACGATCCTCGGATCGGCGTTCGGTCCGGACCCCTGTCCCGTTCCGTTCGAAACGTGTTCCGGTCGGCGCCGTGACCAGCCGGGACACGCGGTCGCCGTCCGGGACACGCGGAGCACCTTCCCGCCGGCCGCTCCGGGCCCGCAGTGTCGAACCCGTTCGCCGGGCCGGCCCGCCGGGTGAACGGGGGTGGCGGGCCGGAGAGGTGCGAGCGCCGGCGCGTCCGGGGCGCGCGTGATCGACGGTGGGTTCGTCGGATGTACGGGGAAGCGCGCGACCCGGGCGACAGGGCGGCGGGGCGACAGGGCGGCGGGGCGACAGGGCGGCGGGGCGGCGGGACCGTGGAGCGGCATCGGACGCGGTGCGTCGGGCCGCGGAACGCCGCGGGTGCGGGCGCGTAGCGGCGCAGTTTTCGGCCGCGTCGGTGGGCCGGCGCGCGGTGGTCGGCGGTGATGCGGTACGAAATCACCTGTGATCGACGACGCCCCGACGCCGCCCAGGACCGTACGACTGTTCGTGGCGCTCGCCCCGCCGGACGATGCCAAGGACGAACTGGCCCGGGCGCTGCGGCCGGTGCACGCCGCGCATCCGCGGCTGCGCTGGAACCGGATCGAGGACTGGCACATCACCCTCGTCTTCCTCGGCGAGGTGGCCCCGGACGTGGTCGAGGCCCTGCGCGCACCGCTGGCCGAGGTCGCCGCCTCGACCCGGCCGGTCGACCTGGAACTGCGCGGCGCCGGGCAGTTCGACGAGCGGGTCCTGTGGAGCGACGTGCGCGGGGACCTGGCGGCGCTGCACACCCTGGCCGACGCGGTTCGCGGCGTGGTCCGGGCGGGCGGCGTCGTGCCCGCGGACCGGCCGCTGCGCGCGCACCTGACCCTGGCCCGGGCCCGCCGGGACAACCCCGACGGCATCGGAGTCGCCGCCCGCGAACTGGAGGACTTCGTCGGCCGCCGCTGGTCCGCGCGCCGACTGCACCTGGTCGGCAGCAACTTCGGCCGGGGCCCGGGCCCGATCCACTACCGCGACGTGGACGCCTGGCCGCTGGCCGGCCGCTGAGGCCCAGCCGCCCGGCCGCCGCGCCCATCGCCTCGGCGGCCGATACCCGGGCACTCCCGGGAGTCGACGGTGCGCTCAGCCGCCCGCCTCGGTCGCCGCGCACGGGTCACTCCGGCTCCACCCCCGCCGGCACGGCCGCGACGCTGCGCGGTGCCCGACCGAACCCGAGGGACGAGCCCGGGACCGATCGGCTGTCTGCGCGCCATCGACGGCTCGCGGTCGGGTCCTCTAGCATCGCGCTGTGATCCTCAGCCACCGCCGCACCGGCGAGAACGCGCCGTCGCGCGTCGCCGTGCCGCGCCGTCGCTGTTGTTGATCCGACCTTCTCCGCGCAATCGACGCACCGCCGCGCCCGTATGCCCGCGCGCGCCTCCCGACGTCCCTTCAGCAGAGGAAGCCTCGATGACACCGATCAGCGAAGTCTCGTACGACCGACACCGGTTGCGGCAGTGGATCGGCGGCTCCGCCCGCGCCGACGGGGTGCCCAGACGCGACCTGCTCAAGTTGCTCGGCGCGGCGGGCGTCCTCACCGCGCTGCCCGCGGGTACCGCGTACGCGGCCGACCCGACCGCCTCCACCGCCCCCACCGACCCGAGCCGCCCACCCGCGCCGGCCGCGCCGCCCACCGCCCCGGGTGCCGTCGCGGCCCCGGGGATCGTCAAGCCGCTGCCGCCCGAACTGTTCACCATCCGGGGCACCAACGCGGAGACCAACTTCCACGCGTTGCGCGGGAGCGGCTATCACACCCCCGTCGACCGGTTCTTCGTGCGCAATCACACCTCGACCCCGCAACTGTCCGCGCGGGACTGGCGGTTGCGGCTGTGGGGGAGCGGGTTGCGCGGATCCGTGGACCAGGCCCACGCGATCGAACTCGACCTGGCCGACCTGCGCCGACTGCCGGCACACACCCATTCGGCCACCATCGAGTGCGCCGGCAACGGCCGCAGCTTCTACACCTCGCAACAGGGCGAGTCGGTGGCCGGCACCGCCTGGACGCTCGGCGCGATCGGCATGGCCCGGTGGCGCGGCGCGCGGCTGTCGGACGTGCTGCGCCGCGCGGGTCTGCGCCGCGAGGCGGTGGATGTGCTGCCGCGGGGGCTGGACGAGGAGTACGTCACCGGCGGCGTCAACCTCGGCCGGGTCCGCCGGCCGTTGCCGCTGGCCAAGGCGCTCGACGACGTGCTGCTCGCGTACGAGATGAACGGCGAGCCGCTGACCGCCGATCACGGCGCGCCGGTGCGGGTGGTCGTGCCGTCGTGGGTGGGCATCTCCTCGATCAAGTGGGTCGGCGACATCGAGGTCTCCGCTCAGCCGCTCTACTCGCCGTGGAACACCGACTTCTACCGGCTGTTCGGGCCCGCCCACCCCGAGGGCGGCAGCGCGCCGCTGACCCGACAGACCCTCAAGAGCGCCTTCGAACTGCCCACCGGTGCCCGCTTCGCGTCGCGCGTCACGCACCGCCTGGAGGGCCGCTCCTGGTCCGGCACGGGCGGCGTACGCCGGGTGGACGTCAGCACGGACGGCGGCGCGACCTGGCGCCGCGCGCGGCTGCGGGACCAGCCGCGTCGGGACGGCTGGGTGCGCTGGAGTGTGGACTGGCGTCCCACCACCACCGGCCCGACGGAACTGCTCGCCCGGGCGAGCGACACCTCGGGGCGGGTCCAGCCCGATCGTTCGACGTTCAACACCCAGGGCTACTTCTTCGACGCGGTCGTGCGCCACCCGGTGACCGTCGACTGAGCACCGGGCCGGCCACTCCCGGCACGGGAAACGCCGAACCGCCCCGGCCGGGCGCAGTGCCGGTCGGGGCGGTTCGAAGGTGTCGGCCCGGGGTTCGCGGGGATCGGGCCGACCTCGACGAGGTCGGCCCGCCCCGAACGGGTCAGCCCAGCGAGGCGATGGCCTCGTTGAAGGTGGCTGACGGGCGCATCACGGCCGAGGCCTTGGCCGGATCGGGACGGTAGTAGCCGCCGATGTCGGCGGGCGAGCCCTGTACCGCGATCAGTTCGGCGACGATCGTCTCCTGCTGCTCGGTCAGCGTCCGGGCCAGGCCCGCGAATGCCTCGGCGAGCGCCGCGTCCTCGGTCTGCGCGGCCAACTCCTGGGCCCAGTACAGCGCCAGGAAGAAGTGGCTGCCCCGGTTGTCGATGCCACCGAGCCGACGGCTGGGCGACTTGTCGTTGTCCAGGAAGGTGCCGGTGGCGCGGTCGAGCGTGTCGGCCAGCACCTGGGCACGGGCGTTGCCCACGGACTGCGCGAGGTGCTCGAAGCTGACCGCGAGCGCGAGGAACTCGCCCAGGCTGTCCCAGCGCAGGTAGTTCTCCTTGACCAACTGCTGCACGTGCTTGGGCGCCGAGCCGCCGGCACCGGTCTCGAACAGGCCGCCGCCGTCCATCAGCGGGACGACCGAGAGCATCTTCGCGCTCGTGCCCAGCTCCAGGATCGGGAACAGGTCGGTGAGGTAGTCGCGCAGCACGTTGCCGGTCACCGAGATGGTGTCCTCGCCGCGACGGATGCGCTCCAGCGAGAAGGCGGTCGCCTCGACCGGCGACATGATCTCGATGGTCAGGCCCTCGGTGTCGTGCTCGGGCAGGTACGCGCGGACCTTCGCGATCAGGTTCGCGTCGTGCGCGCGGCCCTCGTCGAGCCAGAACACCGCCGGGCTGCCGGTCGCGCGGGCGCGGGTGACGGCCAGCTTGACCCAGTCCTTGATCGGCGCGTCCTTGGTCTGGCACATCCGGAAGATGTCACCGGCGCCGACGACCTGCTCCAGGATCGCGGTGCCCGCGCCGTCGACGACCCGCACGGTGCCCGCGGTGGGGATCTCGAACGTCTTGTCGTGGCTGCCGTACTCCTCGGCCTTCTGCGCCATCAGACCGACGTTGGGCACCGAGCCCATCGTGGCCGGGTCGTAGGCGCCGTTCTTGCGGCAGTCGTCGATGACGACCTGGTACACGCCGGCGTAGCTGCTGTCCGGCAGCACGGCCAGGGTGTCGGCCTCCTTGCCGTCCGCGCCCCACATGTGACCGGAGGTACGGATCATGGCCGGCATCGAGGCGTCCACGATCACGTCGCTGGGCACGTGCAGGTTGGTGATGCCCCGGTCGGAGTCGACCATCGCCAGCGCCGGACCGGAGGCCAGTTCGGCGTCGAAGGACGCCTTGATCCTCGCGCCGTCCGGAAGCGACTCGAGACCCTTGAGGATCGCGCCGAGACCGTCGTTGGGGCTCAGACCGGCCGCCGCGAGCGCGTCGCCGTGCTCGGCGAAGGTCTGCGGGAAGTAGGCACGTACCGCGTGGCCGAAGATGATCGGGTCGGAGACCTTCATCATGGTGGCCTTCAGGTGCACCGACAGCAGCACACCCTCGGCCTTGGCCCGGGCCACCTGCGCGGCGAGGAACTCGCGCAGCGCCGCCGCGCGCATCACCGAGGCGTCCACGACCTCGCCCGCGAGCACCGGTACCGACTCGCGCAGCACGGTGGTGGTGCCGTCCTCGGCCACCAGCTCGATGCGCAGCGAGCCCGGCTCGGCGATCACGGCGGACTTCTCGGTGGAGCGGAAGTCGTCGGCGCCCATGTGCGCGACGTTGGTCTTCGAGTCGGCCGTCCACACGCCCATGCGGTGCGGGTGCGCCCGGACGTAGTTCTTGACCGACGTGGGGGCGCGGCGGTCCGAGTTGCCCTCGCGAAGGACCGGGTTGACCGCGCTGCCCAGGGTCTTGCCGTAGCGCGCCCGGACGTCCTTCTCCTCGTCGGTCTTCGGGTCGTCCGGGTAGTCCGGAAGCGCGTAGCCCTGCTCGCGAAGCTCGGCGATGGCCGCCTTGAGCTGCGGGATCGAGGCCGAGACGTTCGGCAGCTTGATGATGTTGGCCTCGGGCGTCTTGGCCAGGTCACCGAGCTCGGCGAGCGCGTCCTCGAGCCGCTGGTCCGCCTTCAGGTGGTCGGGGAACTGGGCGATGATCCGCCCGGCCAGGGAGATGTCACGGGTCTCCACCTTGACCCCGGCCGTCGCCGCGTACGCCTGGACCACGGGCAGGAACGAATACGTCGCCAGGGCCGGGGCCTCGTCGGTGTGCGTATAGATGATGGTCGGGTCAGTCACAGGATGCTCCGCTCCATGTCCGCAACATTGCTCGACATCAAGATATCTTGCGGCGGAACCCTTCGCGTCCCGCCCCCCGCCCGTCCCGGCAGCCACGGGGTCACACGGTGTCGGGTCGGTCCGGACCGGCCAAAGCGCGGAGTTTGAGGCCCAGGTGCAGGTCAGCCGGTCGTCGCCGTGGTCCAGCCGGCAGCCGGTGGGCGCCTCGATCCGACGCAGCCGTCGGTACAACGTCGCCAGGTGCACGCACAACAACGCGGCGGTGCGCCGCACGTCGCCGGCGTGGTCGAGGAACGCGGCCGGCGTCGGCAGCAGCACTCCGTGACCGTCCGCCCGCTCCAGCACGACCAGGGCCGGCACCCGAGCCGCCGCGCCCAGCTCCGCCGCGGGCAGCCGCAGAAGCAGGTCGTAGGGCCCGGCGCACCACTACGGGCGATGTCGCCCAAGCCGGGCACCAGCAGCGTCGCGCGCATGGCGCGCCTGCCGGTACGAGTCCGGCACCAGGTCGAGGCGATCCACCGGCGCGCCGACCCCGACCACCACCTGCCCGGCGCCGTGGGTCAGGCCCCGGAACCTGGCGGTGATCCGCGCACCGAGCACGTCCCGGCAGCTCCGCCGCCGCGGCGGCCGGCGGCACCAGCAGGATCCAGGCCCGCGAGCGCTGGGCGACGGTCAGACTGGACTGGTGACACGGACCGGGACGACCCACCGGGCACCCGTCCGTGTGCCGCCGCATCGGCAGGGAGGAAACCCGGATGAACACGGACGTCGTGGTGGTCGGAGCAGGGGTGATCGGCGCGTCGATCGCGCTCGAACTGGCCAGAGCCGGACGGCGGGTGCTCGTGGTGGACAAGGCCGGCGGGGTCGGCCTGGGCTCCACCAGCGCCTCCAGCGCCGTCATCCGGTTCAACTTCTCCACGCACGCCGGGGTGGCCGCGTCGTGGGAGGCGCAGTTCTGCTGGCGCGCCTGGCGCGAGCACCTGGGTTGCGACGTCGACGACCCGGTCCGCTTCGAACGCAGCGGCCTGGCCCTGCTCGACGTGGACGCCGCGCCGCGCGGTGCCTACCTGCCGCTGTTCGACGCGGTCGGGGTCCCCTACGAGGAGTGGGACGCCGACACCCTGGCGACCAGGATCCCGGGTCTGGACACCGGGCGGTACGGGCCGCCCAAGCGCCTGGACGACGAGGACTTCTGGGCGGAGCCGACCGGCACGCTCGGTGCGGTCTTCACGCCCGACGCGGGCTACATCAGCGATCCGCAACTGGCCGCGCAGAACCTGGCCGCGGCGGCGACGCGCTTCGGCGCCGAGTTCCGGTTCCGGCGGACCGTCGTCGCGGTGCGGTCGACCGGCGGCCGGGTGGTCGGCGTGACCTTGGACGACGGCACGGTGGTGGCCTGCCCGACCGTGGTCAACGCGGCCGGGCCGTGGTCCGGTCGGGTCAACGAACTGGCCGGGGTGGGAGCCGACTTCACCATCGGTGTGCGGCCGATGCGGCAGGAGGTCGGATACCTGCGGGCGCCCGCCGGCTACAACCCGGACGGGGCGGCCGGGGTCACCGTGGCGGATCTGGATCTGGGCGTGTACCTGCGCGGCGAGGTCGACGGCGGACTGCTCGTGGGCGGGACCGAGCCGGAGTGCGACCCGCTCCAGTGGCTCGACGACCCCGACGCCGCCAACCCGAACCCGACGCCGGACGTCTTCGAGGCGCAGGTGACCCGCGCGGCCCGGCGCCTGACCGGGCTGACCGTGCCCAACCGGCCGCGCGGCATCGCCGGGGTGTACGACGTCGCCGACGACTGGACGCCGATCTACGACCGCACCGCCATGGACGGCTTCTATGTGGCGATGGGCACCAGCGGCAACCAGTTCAAGAACGCGCCGCTGGTGGGGCAGTTGATGGCAGCCCTGATCGAGGGGGTGGAGAGCGGGATCGATCACGACACGAAACCGGTGCGGTTCGTCGGCGTACACACCGGCGAGCCGATCGACCTGGGCGCGTTCTCCCGCCGGCGCAGCATCAACACAGCCAACTCCGGGACGGTGTTCGGCTGATGCCGCCGCGCCCCCGGTAACCGGCACGCCGATCCGCCTTCCGCATCGCCTTCGCAGCGCACTCCTGATCGCCTTCCGATCCGCGCTCCTCATCGCTTTCCGATTGCGTTCCGCAGGTGAGCGGGGCCGGGACGAACGTGTGGGAGGCGTGCCGGGCGGGCCCCGACGCGCTGGTCTGCGTGACGAGCCCACGGGCGGGCGAGGAGGCTCGGTACACCGCCGACCTGCGGTGGATCGCCCGGGCCGACGGGAGGCGGACCGTATTGCGGACCGGTGACCGGCAGTTCGGGGTGCCGTCCGGGTCGCCGTAGGGCCGCGCGGTGGCCGTGGTGGAGGCGTTCTGCTCCGATCGCAAGGTGGTTGCCGGGGACTTTGTGCTGCTCGTGGTGGACGGCACCGGGACCGCGACGGAGGCGGCGCGGATCGACACGAACGGCGTGGACGTCACCTCGACCGGCCGGCTCGACGAGGACCGTCTCGGGTGGGCCGGCATAGCCGGGCCGGACACGGTGGTCGGCGAGTACGACCGCACTTTTGGCAAGGTCGCCGAACTCCGGCGCGGCACCGAGACCTTCGGTGGCCGCCATCCCGAACTCTCCTTCTCCGCGCACGGGCTCGCCGGAGTGCGGCACGGCTACGACCGCTGTCCGGAACCGGCGGTCGTGACAGGGCAATCGGTGCGCACGATCACGTCACTGAGCCATCCGGGCGCGGACGTGCGCACGCCCACCCTGGTGACGGCGGGCGCGCTGGACCGCTGCACGCCCGCCGGGCAGGCCCGGGAGTTCCTTCGCGCGCTGGTGGAGGCGGGCGCGGAGTCGACGCTCGTGATGTGTCCCCGGGAGGGCCACGGGGTGCGCGCCTTCTCGGCCTTGATCGACCACTGCGCCCGGTTGTCGGGCTGGTTCGACAAGCAGATGGCCCCCGGCCCGGCGGCCTGAGACCCGCACGCGCGCCGGACCGGGGCTGGTGCCCGCCCGCTCACGGGGATGAAGGCGGGCGGGCACGGTGCGCCCGACGGCCGGGGTCGGGCCGTCGAGCGGTCTGGTGGTATAGCTGCCCCGCCACCGGCGAGGCAACCGGGTTCGCGGGCCGATTCGTCGGCACGACCGGCGAATCGGCGACCGGCGAATCGGCGGTCTGCGGGTCGGCGCGTCAGCGGGTCAGCGAGTCGGCCGAGTGCGCCGAGGGCACCAGGCCGGTCGCCTCGGCGAGGATCTCGAACGAGCGGATGCGGTCGTCGACGCCGTGCACCAGGGTCAGCGCCATGAGCTCGTCGGCGCCGGTGCGGTCGACGAACGCGTCGATCTTGGCCGCGATGTCGTGCCGTCCGCCGACCAGGTGCGCCGCTATCCGCTGGCGGACGAACTCCCGTTCCTCCCGGCTGTATTCGAAGGCCTCGGCATACTCCGGGCTGGGGTAGGGCCCGGTGATTCCGCTGGTGCGCTGGAGCAGCGACGACAGCCCCATCGGTCCGGCCAGCCACTCCGCCCGCTCCTGCGTCTCGGCGACGATCACGATGGCCGCGACGATGGCGTAGGGGTGGTCCAGGTCGGCCGACGGACGGAAGTTCTCCCGGTAGGTGGCCAACGCCGGAATGGTGTTCTCCGCGCTGAAGTGGTGCGCGAACGCGAACGGCAGGCCGAGCATGCCGGCCATCCGGGCACTGGAGGGGCTCGAGCCGAGCATCCAGATCGGCGGCCGGTTGCCCTCCGCCGGGATCGCGCTGACCGGGGAGATCGGGCCGCCGTGTGCGGGCGACTCGAAGTAGTCCAGGAGTTCGGCGAAGCGCTGCGGGAAGTCGTCACCGGGGTCGGAACTGCGGCGCAGCGCCCGGGCGGTGATCGGATCGGTGCCCGAGGCCCGGCCGATGCCCAGGTCGATCCGGTCGGGGTGCAGCGCCTCCAGGGTGCCGAACTGCTCGGCGACCACCAGCGGAGCGTGGTTGGGCAACATCACCCCGCCCGAACCCACCCGCAACCGCGAGGTGGCGGCGGCGATCCGACCGATCATCAACGGCGGCGAGCAACTCGCGATGTTGGGCGCGTTGTGGTGTTCGGCCATCCAGTAGCGCAGGTACCCGAGTCGGTCCACGCTCTGCGCGATCCGAACGGTGTCGCGCAGAGCCTGGGCGGCCGAGGCACCGCTGGCCACGGGTGCGAAGTCCAGCACCGACAGGGGAAGTCGACTGCTTGTGTCCGTCATGCGGGAAGTTCCTTCCGAAGGGCCGGTCGGCGCCGGACGCGGCACGGGACGCGGTCAGGCGGCGGGCTTGGGGGCGGGGGGTTTGGGGCGGATCACGAAGATCGACACGACGAGTGCGCCGACGGCGAAGACCGACGCGCCGATGGCCGCGGTGGAGATGCCTTCGGTGAGCACGTGGTGTGCGGTCTGTTCGGGATCGAGGCCGGCCGGCGGGTGCTTGGCGGCGTTCTTGCTCGCGGTGCCGGAGATGGTGGCCAGGATGGCCAGACCCAGGCTCGCGCCGACCTGCTGGAGGGCCTGGAGCAGGCCGGAGGCGGCGCCCGCGTCCTTGGGCGGGACCTCGGACAGGATGATCATGTTCAGTGGCATGAAGCTCAGTCCCGAGCCGATGCCGAACAGCAGCATCGGTCCGACCACGCCGCCGGCATAGCTGCTGGAGTCGTCGATCTGCGTCAGCCACAGGATGCCCAGCGCGACCAGGACGCCGCCGAAGACCAGGATCGGCTTGGGGCCGAACTTGGGCAGCAGCTTGGGCGTTGCCCGGGCGAAGGCGAACTGGCACAGCGCCATCGGCAGGAACGCGCAGCCCGCCTTGAGCGGGCTGTAGCCCATCACGGTCTGCAGGAACTGGGTGAGGAAGAAGAAGATCGCGAACATGGTGGCCGGCAGCAGCAGCATGTTCAGGTACGCGCCGGCCCGGTTGCGGTGCGCGAGCAGGCGCAGCGGGGTGATCGGCTGCGCGGCCTTGGACTCGATCGCGATGAACGCGGTGAGCAACACCCCGGCCAGGACGAGCGCGCCGATGGTCAGACCGTCGCTCCAACCGTCGGATGCGGCCCGGATGCAGCCGTAGACCAGGGCGACCATGCCCGCGGTCGAGGTGACCGCGCCCAGGATGTCGAAGCGGCCGGGGTGGCGCTCGGGCTGGCGGATGTACAGCGGTGCCAGGGCGAGGATGCCGATGCCGATGGGCACGTTGATGAACAACACCGCGCGCCAGGAGGTGGCGTCGGTGAGCAGGCCGCCGAAGACCAGGCCGAAGGCCATGCCCGCGCCGGACACCGCCGAATAGACGGCGAGCGCCTTGGCTCGGGCGGGACCCTCGAAGTTGGTGTTCAACAGCGCGAGGGTGCTGGGCGCGGCGAACGCGGCGCCCACGCCCTGGAAGGCCCGGGCGGTCAGCAACATCGCCTCGGAGTTGGCGAAGCCGCCGACCAGCGACGCGAGCGTGAACAGCGCGATGCCGGCGATGAAGACCTTGCGGCGCCCGAGGATGTCGCCGGCACGCCCGCCGAGCAGGAGCAGGCCGCCGAAGGCGAGCGTGTACGAGTTGATGATCCAGGTCAGGCCGGTGGGTGAGAAGTCCAGGGCCTCCTGCATGTCCGGCAGCGCGATGTTGACGATGGTCGCGTCCAGAATGACCATCAGCTGGCAGGCCAGGATCACGGCCAGCGCGAGGCCGGGGCGGCGCTCGCGTCGTTCGACGGCCGAGACCGGATCGGCCGGTGTGCCAACTGCCGGCGGGGTCGACATGGTGCCTCCACAAGGGGCCAAGAAGGGGGAACGGTGAGCGTGCGCGGGCTCGCGCGCCCGCAGCGATGACCGTTGTGCCGGTCGGGTGTGGCCGGCCGGGGCGAGGCACGCGACGGCACCCCTTCCGGGCCGAAAGCAAACCGGAGGATCTCTCGACTTACGATACGGAGGAACTCTCGACTTTTCAATCGCATCGGCAACACACGTGTCCGGCAAGGCAATTCGGGCCGAGAACACCGTGCGTCCGACCGGGTGAACGAGCGGATCGCTACGCGGGCGCGCCGACCGGGCGATCAGGCGGTGGTTACGCGGGCGCGCCGAGCCAGCCGGTCAGGGCGCGTCGCAGGCCACCGTCCCCGCTCACGCCTTCCGGGCGGATCCAGGCGGCGTACCCGTCGGGCCGCAGCAGCACGGCCGAGGCGGCCGATTCCGGGACCGGGGCGGCCTGCACCACGTCCACGCGGTCCTTCCAGCCGGTGATGTCGAACGGCTCGGCGTCGCCCGCCGACAGATCCAGGAGCACCGCACGGCCGGTACGCAGCACCCGGTCCACGCTCGTCTCGCCCGCCTCGGTGAGCAGCGTCGCGTCCGGGAAGCGCTCGCCCAGCAGGGCGTGCCCGCCCACCTCGGCGGCGGCGCCTCCGTCCGCGCCGATCCCGGACCGCTCCGCGACCGGGTAGCGGATGTCCACTCCCGCAATCATGTGCACCAGATGCCGGCTGACCTCCTCGTGCGCGAGCAACTCGCCCAGCACCTCGCGCAGCGGCTCGGCCTCGGAGAGCGGGAACATCAGCGACAACTGGGCCCGCGTGTTCATCAACACCCGTGCGGCCACCGGGTGCCGTTCGACGGCGTAGGTGTCCAACAACCCTTCCGGAGCCCATCCCTGGATCGTCGCGGCCAGCTTCCAGCCCAGGTTCACCGCATCCTGCAAGCCGGTGTTCAAGCCTTGGCCGCCGATCGGGAAGTGCACGTGGGCGGCGTCGCCCAGCAGGATCACCCGCCCCTGCCGATAGCGCTCGGCCTGCCGCGCGGACGAGCCGAACCGGGACAACAGTTGTGGTGTGCCCAGGTCGAACTCCCGTCCCACGACGTGTCGGATCTGCCGGTGCAACTCCTCCTCGGTGACCGGGACCTCGCGCCCGGTCCGGGGCGCGCCGAACTCCGCGACGGTGACCCGGACCAGTTCGCCCTCCAACGGGATCAGCGCGAACATCCCGTTCGGATGCAGTGACGGGTCGATCCGGATCTGCCGCTCCACCGGGATCCGCAGGTCGCCGGTGATGCCGTCGGCCACCGACGGCGTGCCGGGAAAGTCGATGCCCGCCCGCTTGCGCACCACACTGGCGCCGCCGTCGGCCCCGGCCAGGTACGCGCCGGCCACCCGGTACTCGCCGTCCGCCGTACGCACCGTGACGGTGACCCCGGACTCGTCCTGGGTGAAGTCGGCGACCTCGTGCCCCCGGCGCACGTCCACCCCCAACTCCACCGCACGCTCCTCCAGATGCTGCTCGATCCGGCGCTGCGGCACCCGGCGCGGCACCAGGTGTTCCTCCAGCCCGGTGAACCGCAACATCCCGAAACCGAAGTGCTTGATCGGCGCGTACTCGAACACCGGTGCGGCCAGGTCGCGTTGCTCCAACGCCCGGATCGAGCCGTACTGTAGCCCGAGCGCCCGGGACCACCCCGGCGGCTCCACCAACCGCTCCAGCACGATCGTGCGCACGCCGGCCAGCGCCAGCTCACAGGCCAACATCAGGCCGCTGGGCCCGGCCCCCGCGACGACTACCGTGCGATCGCTGTGCTCGTTGCGTTCCATCTCGACTCCTCGGCGATGTCCGATGTCCGACGTGCGATGTGCGATGTGTGACGAGGGGGTCCGCCGACAGGCGGGTACGGCCCCGGGCGCCTCGGGGGCGAGCGGGCGGTCCCGCGCGGGTCCGCCCGGCGCTCAGCGGTGGGCGCGAAGCCGGGCCTCGACCTCGGCCGGCGGCAGATGCGCGCGGCCGTCGGCCAGCACCAGCCGGACCGCGCGCAGCGCCGCGAGATCGGCGCGCGGATCGCCGGAGACGACCACGAGGTCGGCGGCGAAGCCCGGGGCCAGCCGCCCGGTGCGATCACCCAGCCCGAGCCCGTCCGCCGCGTTCGTGGTGGCCATCTCCAACACGTCGGTGTTGGCCAGGCCGGATCGTGCCAACCACTCCAGGCCGGTCACGTAGGCGTCGAAGCTCGCCCCCGCGATGCCGGCGTCGGTACCGGCCATCAGGCGCACGCCGTTCTCGTGCAACACCCGGGCCACGTCCAGCCACGGGCCCATGGCCTCGTGGCCGATCCGCTCCCGGGTCAGATCGAACGCGCGACTGAAGGTGGGACACACGAACACCCCGCGGTCGGCGATCTCGCGGACCAGATCGAGCCGTACGTCCGGGCCCGCCGCCGGGCCCGCCTCCGGGATGAACGTGCAGTGCTCCAAGGTGTCCGCGCCCGCCGCCAGCGCGGCCTCGACGCCGACCGCGCCGTGCGCGTGCGCGGCCACCCGCAGCCCAGCGGCGTGCGCCTCGCGCACGACCAGCGCGATCGCGTCCGCGCCGAACTGGCGCTGCCACGCCTGGGGGCCGCCGGGGGTCAGGTTCCCGCCGGTGGCCATCACCTTGAGCACGTCCGCGCCGGAGGCGATGTGCGCGCGGGTCGCCGCGAGCAACTCGTCGTGGTCGGCCACCTCGCCACCGAGGAACCAACAGTGCCCGCCGGGCACGGTCAGCGGCGTGTTCGCGGCGAGCACCCGCGGCCCCGGCAGCAACCCGGCGGCGATCGCGTCCCGCAACCGCCGGGCCAGGCCGCCCCGATCGCCGAGATCGCGCACCGTGGTCACGCCGCTGTCCAGCAACTGCCGAGCCCGGCTCGCCATCGCCGGAAACAGGTCCAGGTCGTCGACCCCGGCCAACGCGGCCACCGGATCCGCGCTCGCGTCGAACACGAGATGGACGTGGCTGTCGATCAACCCCGGCAGGACGCTCGCGCCCGGATGATCGGCCACCGGTGTGCCGACCGGCGCCCGGGCGAGGACCTCGGCACGCGGGCCCACGTCCCGGACCAGTCCGTCCGCCACCAGGACCGCCCCGTCGGGCACCTCCGGGGCCCCCGCGCCGGGCAGCACCCGGTCGGCGGCGATGATCCGTGCTGTCATGGACTGCTTCTCCTCGGCACCGTGAGACCGCAACCGCCGGGCGGGACCACGCCCGCGGCAGGCCCTCCCACTGCCTCGCCGGCGGGTGCCCCCGGTCGTTCGCGCCCACTGTCACAGCCGGTTCTAAAGCGACTCTTACGACCGCTCACGCGGCCGGTGCCGGCGGCTCACCGCATTGCCCGCCGGGGCGCCGGGGCGGCGCTTCCGAGCCCGGGTGAAGGGCGCTTCGGCACGCCCCCGCGAGCCCGGCCGCCCGGCGCCCTTAAGCCCAGCCTTAGCCGCTGCGCTCAAGCTCTGGGCCGACCCCCAACGCCCAGCGCGGAGGAGAAGAGCATGAG
Organism: Embleya sp. NPDC127516; assembly: GCF_044765325.1. Classification (NCBI taxonomy): domain Bacteria; kingdom Bacillati; phylum Actinomycetota; class Actinomycetes; order Kitasatosporales; family Streptomycetaceae; genus Embleya; species Embleya sp. NPDC127516. Next base: position 51,986 of record NZ_JBIWJT010000049.1, read on the forward strand.
CCGCACCGTCGTGATCGCCGGGGGAGGCCCCACCGGCCTCCTGCTCGCGTGCGAACTCGCCCTGGCCGGCGCCGAACCCGTGGTGGTGGAGCCGCGCACCGACGATCCCGAGTTCTCCCCGGGCATGGCCGTGCACGGCCGCACCCTGGAGATCCTGGAACAGCGCGGACTCGCGGACCGCATCGGGGAACACGAGATGTTCGCCTGGCCGCGCACCCCGTTCGCCTTCCACTGGCTCGACCTGACCTCGGTCGGCCCGACCGAATACACCTACGCCTACCCGCAGTGGCGCCTGGAGCGGCTGCTGCGCGCGCGGGCCGGCGAACTGGGCGTGGAACTGCGCCGAGGCGTGCGGGTGAGCGACTACACGCAGGACGCGGACGGCGTCACGGTCCACACGCGCGCCGAGGACGGCACCGAGGAGACCTTGCGCGCCGCCTACCTGGTCGGCGCGGACGGCGCGGACAGCACCGTACGGCGGTTGGCCGGCATCGGGTTCGTCGCGTCCGGCAAGGAGTACGCCGGGGTGCTCGGCGACGTGGAGCTCGAGGAGAGCGAGCACGACACCTTCGACGGCGGCCTGTACCCGGCCGGGGTGTTCGGCGCGCTGCCGCTCCAGCCGGGCCGGTTGCGGCTGATGACGATCGAGTTCGGCGCCACGCCGCCGGCCGCCGATGTCCCGGTGAGCACCGAGGAACTGCTCGACAGCGTACGGCGGGTGCTGGGCAAGGCGCCCCGGGTGGCCCGCACGCACTACCTCGCCCGCTACGGCGGCCCCACCCGGCTGGCCGAACGCTACCGGGACGGGCGGGTGTTCCTGGCCGGCGACGCCGCGCACGTGCTGTTCATCTCCGGCACGCAAGGCGTCAACACCGGCCTGCACGACGCGCTCAACCTGGGCTGGAAGCTGGCCGCGACGCTGGCCGGGCACGCCTCGCCCGGCCTGCTCGACAGCTACGAGAGCGAGCGTCGCCCGGTCGGTGAGCGGGTCGCGCTGCACTCGCGGGCCCAGATGGCGCTGATGCACCCGCTGGCCGAGATCACCCCGCTGCGCGACATGGTCGCCGAACTCACCGCGATCGAGAGCGTCAACCGGCACCTGCTGGAGATGACCACGGCGGTCGGCTACCCGGCGCCGGCCGACGCCGATCCGGGTGCCGAAACGCACGCGCTGGTCGGCCGGCGGGTCCCGGGGGTCACGCTGAACACCGGCGCCGGCGACACGAAGCTGCTCGAACTCCTGAGCACCGGACGCGGCCTGCTCGTGGACCTGACCGGCGGCGCGGGCGGCGGGGCCGACCCGGCCGAGGCGATCGCGTGGGCCGACCGCGTCGACATCGTCACCGCGGGCTCCGCCGAGCCGGCCCTGGACGCGACGCTCGTCCTGGTCCGCCCGGACGGGTTCGTCGCGTGGGCCGACGACGCGACCGGAGCCCGGGCCAAGGGTCTGGGCGCGGCCTTGACCACGTGGTTCGGCGAACCCGACGAGGCGGCGTCCGCCGCGCCGGCGGCCCCATCCGCCTGACCCGGACCGCGGCGGCGCGCCCACCCGGCGAGCGATCGACGACGGGCCACCGCACGTGTGGATCCACCCACCGGCGTCGTCCTTCGGGCCGATCCAGGACATGAAGGAGCAGGAGCATGACCGATACCACCCGGACCCAGACCCCGACCCCGACCCAGACCCCGGCATCCGTGCCCGAGGCGCCGGCCACCGTCGACGAGCGCTCGCGGCAGTGGAGCCTGTACCAGCCCTGGCTCCAGCAGGACCCGATCCCGTATTGGAAGCAGATGCGCGCGAGCGCGCCGATCGTGCGCTCCGAGGAGGCGGGCGGCTTTTGGATCCTCACCCGCTACGAGGACATCGAATGGGCGGCGCGCAGCCCCGAGTTGTTCTCCAACGCCGAACTGGTCATTCCGCACCGGCAGATCTTCCCGACCAAGCAGATCCCGATCCAGCTGGACGGCGAGGAGCACCGCAAGTGGCGCCTGACGCTGGCGAGTCTGTTCAACCCCGGGGTGGTCAACCACTTCGCGCCCCGGATCCGGGAGGCCGCCGTGGACGCGATCGAGCCGATCGTGGCCGCCGGGCGCTGCGAGTTCCTCACCGACTTCGGCATCCAACTGCCCGCCGAGACCTTCCTGATCAGCTTCGGGATCGGCCGGGAGCACCTGCGCACGCTGCTCGACCACAAGACCTGGCTGCGGCGCGAGGGCATCCCCAACGCCCGTACCGACGAGGACCTGCGGGTGGCGAACAAGCCGCTGTGGGACTTCTTCGGCGAGGCGATCGACCAGCGCCGCGCCGAGGGAACCCAGGGCCGCCGGGACGTGATCAGCCAACTCGTCGAGGGGCGCTTCGACGGCCGTGAACTCACCCGCGACGAGATGATCAACGCCGCGTTCGTGACCATGCTCGCCAGCCTGGACAGCACCACCGCGCAGCTCGGTCTGATCTTCCTGTACCTGGCCCGCCACCCCGAGGTCCAGGACCTGATCAACGCGAATCCCGACCGGATCCCCGCCGTGGTGGAGGAACTCATCCGACACGAACCGGTCTCCTCGACCGGGCGCCTGGTCACCCGCGACGTCGAGCGGCACGGCGTGACCATGCGCAAGGGCGATCGGGTGTTGTTGTCCTGGGGCATGTCGGGCCTGGACCCGGACGCCTTCGAGAACCCCGACGAGGTGGACTTCGACCGCAACGCCACCCGTCAACTCGCCTTCGGCACCGGACCGCACCGGTGCCTGGGGATGCACCTCGCGCGCCGGATCATCGGCATCGCGATCGAGGAGTGGCACAAGCGCGTGCCGAACTACCACGTCGCCGAGGGCACCGTGCCGCTGCATCACTACTCGCCCGGCCGGGGGTTGCACAACCTCGACCTCGTGCTCGGCCGGGCACGGGGATAGCGGGCATGCGCGTCCGGGTGAACTCCGATGCCTGCATGGGGCATTCCATGTGCAGTGCGCTGGCCTCGGAGGTCTACGAGGTCACCGACGAGGGTTTCAACGAGATGGGCGACTTCGAGGTCGACCCGGCTCGACGGGCCGCCGCCCTGCGCGGCGCCCGGGCCTGTCCGGAGAAGGCCATCACGATCGCGGAGGAGCCGACCGCGTGAGCCGCGGTCCGTCGGCGACCCATTCGGGCCGCCGACGGGCCGACGTCAACTCGCGAGCCTGGTGTCGAGTTGCTCGTCGGCGGTCAGGATCGCCAATTGCAGGTCCCGCAACGCCCGTCCCGGCTCCAGGCCCAGTTCGCCGTTGAGCGTCTCCCGGGCCTGCTGGTACACCCGCAGCGCGTCCGCCTGCCGCTCCGACCGGTACAGCGCCAGCATCAACTGCCGATGGAACACCTCACGCAGCGGGTGCTCGGTGGTCAGCGCGTACAGCGGGCCGACCAACTCCCGGTGCAGGCCCAATTCCAGGTCGGCCTCCACCAGCAACTCGGTGCATTCCAAACGGGCTTCCTCCAGCCAGGTCATGAACCCGCGGATCAGCGGCCCCTGGCCGTACGGTTCCCCGAGCGCCGGCCCGCGCCACAGGTCCCGGGCGGCCCGCAGCGACTCGGACGCCTGGCGGTACGCGCCGACCCGCAGATGCGCGCGCCCCTGTTGCACATGGCGCTGGAAGGTCCACAGGTCGAGGTCCTCCGGCGCCATCCGCAGCAGATATCCCGGCGCCCCGGTGACGATCGGGCCTTCGGGGTCGTCCGGCCTGCCGATCAATCGCCTGAGCTGGGACACGTACACATGCAGTGCCGCTGTCACCCGACGGGGCGGATTCTCGCCCCATATCTCGTCTATCAGTTGATCTATCGAGACGACCTGATTGCCTCGGATGACCAGTGCCGCCAGCAGTGTGCGCAGTTTGGGCGCGCTGATCGGGGCGCCGTTGCCCGCCTCGTCGATGACGTGCAGTGGGCCCAGGATCGAATATCGCATGACTTCCCCCATGGGTTTCGGTCGAGGCGGACGGACCGGCCGGTGTGGCCGGCCCGGGCCTACCGCTCTCGACGCGATGACGGATGGTCGGGGTATCGCGCGCCGTCGGGCGACGTCCCGTCGAGACCTCGGCGCCGGCCGGACTCGGACGCCGGCGGCCGTATACGGAGCCTCACCACGATTGTGTCTCGCCCGGACCCCGGTCACGCCCCCCGGGCACCCCAGCATGCCCCCAGCCATCCGCCCAGGGGTGGTAGCGAAACCGGTACGGGAAACCACCGGCGGGACGGGTCCGACCACCGACGGCGCCCCGGGGCCGAGGTCCGGCGGACCCCGGACGCGAGGCGGCCGGGGCAGGGACGCGGGAGTCGGCCCGGGCTGCCGGGGCACGGAACGCGGGTGTGGCTCGGGCCGCCGAGGGCAAGGACGCCGACCGGCCCGGGCCGCAGAGGCAACGACGCGGGACCGGCCCTCGTGCGGCCGGTCCCGGTTTCGTCGGTCGGTCAGGCGCTCTCGGTGCCGTCCGTCTCCAGGGTGTCGCCCAACTCGGCGCGGGAGTTGATGCCGAGCTTGCGGTAGACCTGACTGAGATGCCACTCGACGGTCTTGACCGTCACGAACAGCGTGTGGGCGATCTCCTGATTGCGGTATCCGGCCGCGGCCAGGTCCGCGACCCGGCGCTCCTGGGGCGTCAGACCGGTCTGACCGGTCCGGCGCGGCTGCCGGCCCCGGGTGCGCGAGGTGATCGCGTCGAGCTCCTCCCGGGCGCGGGTGACCAGCGCGGTCGCGCCGCAACTCTCGGCCAGGTCGGCCGCCTCGCGCAAGCGGCAACGGGCCTGCATGTGCTGGTCGTTGTGTCGATGCGCGATGCCCAGTTCGAGCAGGGTCAGAGTGTGGTCGGGCACCGCCGGGGTGGTGCGGATGTGCTGGAGGGCCTCCTCCAGGATCCGTACCCGGTCGGTACCGCGCGCGGTCTGCGCGGTGGCCCGCAACGCGCCGGCGATGGTGCGCGGCGCCCCGAACGCGCGCCCGGCGGGCACCTGGGCCTCGGCCAGCGCCCGGGCCTCGTCGGTGCGGCCGAGCCGGACCAGCGCGGTGACCGCGTCGATGGTGGGCAGGAACGCGACCGGGGTCGGCGCGGTCCAGCGATGGAAGAGCGCCCTGGCGTGCAGGATGTCGTCGAGCGCGTTCTCCGAGTGCCCCTGGGCCAGCCGTACCCGCCCCCGGGCGACCAGCAGCGGCAGCAGGGTCAGGGTCTGTGGCGTGTCCAGGTCCGGCGCGTCCTCCAACAGCCGGGCCGCGCCGGTGAGATCGCCCCGCACGGCAAGGGTCGACGCCAGCGCCGCGGTGGCCAGGCACAACACACTCCCCGGCGGTGGCGGGGCGTCGGCGGCGACGTCCGGATGGATCGCCCGCAGGGCCGTGCGCGCGTCGGTCTCGGCCTCCGCGAGCATGCCGCGCTGCCACCGAACCCAGGCCCGGGAGGCCCGCGCGGCGTCCGCGGCCAGGGTCAGGTTCTGATCGCGCGCGTCGGAGAGGATGCGGGTGAGCAGCGTGTCCGACTCGGTCAGCCGGTTGCAGTGCGCGAGCGCCCCGGCCAGCAGCAGGATGGGATGCAGTTCCCCGTCCGGCCCGGTGACCAGCCGCCCGTACGCGAAGCAGCCCTGGGTGAGGGCGTGTTGCACGCGTTCGACGATCTGCTGGGCGGGCCTGCCCTCGCTCAGCGCCTGCACGGTGTCGGCGGCGATGAGCACCCGGCGGATGTCGGCGCACACGCAGTCGGGCCCCCATCGTGTGGTGGGCACCGGGTTGGTGGCCGGGTCGTCGCACTGGTGCTCGCCGGCCCACTCGCCCAGGCCGGCCAGCTCGCGGGCGGCGATATGCCGGGTGGCGGGCATCAGTTGGGCGACCACGGTCAGCGCCATGCACACCCGCAGGAAACCCTCGCCGTCGGGATCGGAGCCGTCCGTCGGCAGGACGGCGGCCAGTTCCTCGCGTAACCCCTGGAGCAGCGTGATCGCCTCGTCGTGCCGGCACGCGGCCACCAGCGCCGAGGCCAGATCCACACCGACCCGGGCCCGGGCCTCGGGATCGGGCGCGGCGTCCAGGGCCTGGGCCAGTCGGCGGCAGGCGTGCCCGCCACGCGCGCGCAACTCGGCCCGGCCCAGCGTCGCGCACAACGCCGGCACAGTCGCGGGCGGCGCCGGTTCGTGCAGGGCTCGGCGCAGATAGCGCACCGCCGCCCCGGGGTCGCCGTGGGCCAGGGCGCCGCGCCCGGCCACCGCCAGGACGTCCGCGACCCAGGGATCCGCGGCCGGCGGCACCTCCATCAGATGGTCCGCGGCCTCGCCCGCCGCCTCGCCCCGCAACGTGCCCGCGCCGGTCAGCGCCCGCGCGGCCCGCACATGCGCGCGGTGGCGCAGGCGCAGCGGTAGATCCCGGTACAACGTCTCGCGCACGATCGGGTGCACGAAGCGCAACGGCGAACCGGCGTGCACCATGCCCAGTTCGACCAGGACGCCCACCGCCTCGGTGGCCTCGGCCCGGCTCAACCCGGCGATCTGGCCCACCAGTACCGGATCCGCGGTCAACCCCACGACCGCCATCGCCTCGGCGAACACCGCGACCGGGCCGGGCGACAGCCGCAGGCGGCGCACCACGCTGCGCGAGACGCTGCCCGGCGCGAGCCGGGAGACCCGGGCCACCACGTCCCCGCAACGACCGTCCTCGGTGGGGGCGTCGATCCCGTCCTCGGCGGAGACCGTACGGACGGACACCGCGCGCCGGGCGTCGCCGCGCTCGGCGCCGCCCCCGGGAGCCGGCCCGGGCACACCGGAGCCCACACCCTCGAACGCCGAGGCGGGCTCGTTGCGCCAGGTCACCGGGAACGTGCCGCCCGCCCGGGAGGTGAACCCGGCCCGCCCGGTGGCGGGGGCCGGCCCGTCGGCGCGCGCACCGGATGCCACCTCGACCAGGGCGCCCCGCGCGCGGTCCTCGGCGCCCAGGACCGCCTCGCCGGTCCGTACGCTCCGGTCGACGGCCTTCCCGAAGGCCATCGCCACGGTGTCGCCGCCGGGTGCCGACCCGGCCCACGGGCCCACCGGGACGGACACACTGCGGCCGTCGCCCGCCCGGGACAACACCCGCACCCCCTCGCCGTCGGGGCAGGCCGGTTCGGGAACGACCACGGCGGGCGAGCCCGGCCCATCGACCGGAACCACGCCGTCCGCCTGGAGTTCGCCCAGCAACTCGCGAAGGAAGAACGGGTTGCCACCGGTGGCCTCGTGGCACAACCGGGCGAATCCGGTGCCCTGATCCGCGCCGACCACGCGGATCACCAACTCGCGCACGCCCGTCTCGGTCAACGGCTCGGCGCGCACGACCCGGGCCAGCGGCGAAGACACCATGGCGCGCACCACGTCCGCCTGCGGCCCCCAGCGCATCGACTCGGTGGCCACCGCCACGACCACGGGCAACTCGTCCAGCCGGGTGGCCAGATAATGCAGGAAACGCAGGGACGACTCGTCGGCCCATTGCACGTCGTCGACGACCAGCACCAGCGGCTCGCGGTCGGCGACATTCACGCACAGCCAATACAGACCGTGAAACAATGCCTGCCGTTCGGCCGCGCTGCCCCGCGCGTCGTCGTCACCGAGCGGAAGCAGACCACCGGCGTATTCGAACAACGGAGCCGACAATTCCGCCGCGCCGGACCACATGGCCGCCCGCAGCTCCGGCGGCGCGCAGGCCAGCAAAGGCTCGAACAATTGACGCACGATCCCGAACGGAAAACTCTCCTCGAACCGCGAACCCCGGGCCTGGAGAATCCGGAATCCGCCCGTCGACGCCTCTTCGCGCAAGCCCAGGAGCAGCGACGACTTTCCGGCCCCGGCCGCGCCCTCCACCAACAACAATCGGCCCCGCCGGTCCCGGCAGCCGGTCAGCAGCTCCCCGAATATCGCCAACTCGCGTCCGCGTTCCACCAATCCGACCGTATCCCCGTGCATAACGGCACAACTCCATTCCCCCGCGCACACCAAATTCACCCCGGGCACATGGCTCCGGGAAGGATTCGCCGACCTCGCCGACGTGGCGACGGACGGCAGGTTCGACCGCACCCGGAACCGGGCGCGGACGAATGCGACGTCGAATGTCGCGATCCGATGCCTTGGGGAGGATCACGCCCCGCCGGGGCGGGCGGATGGGGCGACTCCGGCTGATTCGGACGCGAGACGAGTGACCCTACGGGCGCGGACAGCGCCCCGGACAGCAGCGGTCGGAGGTGGTGCCCACATGGATCGCTGAGGTGGAGCGGTGTCGAATGAAGCACATCACGATGACCCCTCGAGTGCTGTCAACGTCCTCGGCTGTAGGCCCCGGGTCGGTCGGGCCCGCAGGGTTCAGTGCGGGATCAGGCTAACCCGACACTCTCTCCGTTTAGCCGTTCGATCCGGCCCGCACGCGGTTTTCGGTCACCCGCCAACCGAACGTCTCTTCGATCCGAGTACTCGCGGACACCGGATTCGCCCTGGTCCGCGACGGCCGGACGGCGAAAGACCCGGTGATCACACGAGTCGTCACGCAACAGGCGGTGGCCGGTCACCGAGTGCAGATCTTGTCTGAAAATCCGTGCTGGGCGTGACCGAGCGTCCAACGGGCGGACACGCTGGGGAAACCGAACGGAAACACAGGACGCCCTCCCCGTGGGTCCGTGGCCCGATGGGCGACGAACGAACGAGGAGGGCGAAAGGTGCGACGCGGACGTCCGCGCCGGTGGCACCGGGGGCCTGAGGTGACGGGCCGTCAGTCCACGGTGGACGGCTCGCCGCGAGCGGACGACGCGTTCGCCGCCGGCAGCGTCGGACGCTGTTCGGACGACCCGGCGTCCGGACCGCCGCGCGGATCGGACGCGGAACCCGTACCGCCGGCGGAATCGGACCCGGCGCCCGGTCCGCCTCGGGAAGCGGACTCGGCGGCCGGCTCGATCGGGGCGGGCCGACGCCTCGGCCGGGCGAATCGTGCCATCGCGGGCTGCTCCACCACGGCGTGCAGCACCGCGCTCAACGCCAGCGCCACCACGAGCAGCGCCGCCAGCACACCGAACGCGCCCGGGGTGCTCCAGGTCCGGTGCAGGCCCAACCAGCGATGCCCGTAGGACAGCACGAGTTGGTGCAACAGGTAGAACGCGAACGAGATCTCGCCGAGCCGGACCACGAACCGGCTGCCGAGCCACGACCGCGCGCCGCGCACGTCGGCGGCGGCCACCGAGGAGATCAACAGCGCGATCGGCACCACCATCACCGCGACGATGGAGAACAGCGTCGACGCGTGCTTGAGCCCCACGAACGCGCCGATCGCCAGCGCGAGCGCGGGCAACCGACCGAGCGGAATCCACCGACCGGTCAGCACGATCCGGGCCATCAGCATGCCCAGCACGAACTCCAGCATCCGCACCGGCGGGAACGCGTACACGAACCAGAACCTGGGGAAGGACACCGACACCGGCGGGGGGAACATCACGCCGCCCTGGATGAGTTCGGCCACCAGCGGCATCACCGCCACCACCGCCGCCACGCCCGCCGCCACCGGCCACAGGTAGCGGCCCGGGATGCGCTTGATGCCCACCAGCAGCAGCGGGAACGAGAGATAGAAGAACAACTCGCAGGCCAGCGACCACGTGGGCGGGTTCACCCCGAGGAAAATCTCCAGGTCGGGAATCCAGGACTGGATCAGCAGCAGGTTCGGGATCAGGACCCTCGCCTCGAGCACCCGATCGGTGGTGCTCAACAAGATCGCGGCGAGTACGACCGCGACCACCGTGTTCGGATACACCTTCGCCGCGCGCCGGCGCCAGAAGGCCCGGGCAGTGTCGCCGGCCCGAGCGGACCAGGTCAACACGAAGCCGCTGAGCACGAAGAAGAAGGCGACCCCCACATATCCGGAACCGCGCACCACATCATTGAAGTCGGCGCTGAAACCGGCGTCCCGGAAGAACCGCTGATCCGAGGCGTGCGCGAGGAACACCATCAGTGCGGCGAAGAACCGCATGCCGGTGAGAGAGGGCAGCGTGCTCTGTTTCTTTGCGGAATCGATTCCGGTCATGGATCGCCATTCCTGTCGGCGGCCCGGCAACGGCGGGCGGTACGGGCGGGGAGCCGATCGACCGCGCCGAGCGCTCCGGGGCGAGCCGGTATCACGCGGCGGTCGGTTCGAGGGTGCGGTCGCGGGCTTAAGCCGTTCTTTGCTCGCGCTAATCCCGCCTTTGGGACTCGGCAATCGACCGAAAGGCGGTCCCCGGCAGGCCCGGTGCGGCACCGGACGCCTGGCCTGCCGGGTACCGTGTACAAAGGCCGTTCGGCCCCCGACGTATCCTGGACGCCCCGTTTCCAGGATTTCGGCAACAGTGCAACCAGGGGATCGGCGATGACGACTGAGCAGCCCCCGGCACGTGCGATGCGCGCGGACGCCCGGCGCAACTACGAACGGCTGATCGTCGCGGCCGGCGAGGCATTCTCCGAGCACGGGCCGGACGCGCCACTGGACGACATCGTGCGCCGCGCCGGGGTCAGCCCCGGCACGCTGTACCGCAACTTCCCGACCCGACACGCACTGCTCGAAGCGGTGTTCCACGACGGCGTCGAGGGGCTGTGCAGCGAGGCACAGGCCCTGCTGGACGCACCTGTGCCCGAGGAGGCGCTGGCCACCTGGCTGCGCTCGGTGATCGCCTACGCGACGACCTACCGCGGGCTCGCCGCGTCGCTGATGGCCACCATGCTCGAACAGGAAACGACCGCGTCCTCGTGCCACACCCGGATGCGCTCGGCCGGCGCCGCGTTGCTCCTGCGCGCCCAGCAGGCCGGCACCGTGCGCAAGGACACCGACATCTCCGATCTGCTCAAGATCGCCAACGGCATCGCCTGGGCCATCGAACAGGCCCCCAGCGACGCGGGTCAGACCGACCGGCTCCTCGAACTCACCATGGGCGGCCTGCGCACGGCCGAGGCCACACCGGCGCGCGCGGGCTGACCGACCGGCGCCCGGCGCGGACCGAGCACCCGGGCATGTTTCCGGTCACGGAGCGAGCTCCGGTGTACCGTCCGAGGCCAGAGCACCGTGCACCCGGGCAAGTTTCCGATCACGGGAGCGAGCACTCGTGATTCGACCACGGGAGCGAGCGCTCGTGTACGTTCCCGGCCACGGCACCGAGTGCTCGTGTGTGTTTCCCGGTCACGGCACCGATTGCCCACACCCACGCACGGCGTCCCGCGACCGAATCGGTCGCGGGACGCCGTGCGTGTACCGGGAGTTCGCTCAAACCGCGGCCGGGACCGGCTCGCTCGCCTCGATCTCCAGCCGCAGGAACCGGGCCAGCGCGGCGGGCGTCGGATTGTCGAACACCGCCACCGTGGCCAACTCGACCCCGATCGCGGCACTCAGCAGATTGCGCAACTCCAGTGCGGTGAACGAGGAGAAACCCAACGCGACGAAGTCCTCGTCGGCGTCGATCGCCGCGCCCGACCCGTGCCCGAGCAGCGCCGCCACGTGCCCGAGCACGATGTCGAGCAGGACACGCTCGCCCGCCGCGTCGTCCGGGGCCGCCAGCACCCGCCGCCGAACCTCGACGGACCGATCACCCGCGTCGGCCGCCGCGCCGGCGCCCGCCGGGCCCGACGAGGCGCCCGTCGCCGCGAGATCGCGCACCAGCGCGGCCGCGCCCACCCCCGCGGAGCGGGCAGGCAGGCGATCCCACGCGGCGTCCGCGACGACCAGGCTCGGCACGTCCCGATCCGGCGCCTGAGCCAGCGCCTCGAACAGCGCCTCGATCGCCGGCTGCGGGGCCACCGGCCGCAGCCCGTCCACCTCGACCGCCCCCGCGCCGGTCGAGTCCCACGGACCCCATGCCACCACACCGGCCGGCAACCCCCGCTGCCGGCGTGCGTGGGCGAGCGCCTCCAGATACGCGTGTGTACCGGCGTCGGCCGGATCCGGCGAGGTGCCGAGCAGGCCGGCCAGCGAGGAGAAGAGCACGAACACGGACAGGTCCAGGTGCTCGGTGGCCCGATCCAGGTTCGCCGCCGCCGACCGGTGAACGGCCTTGTCCTCAAGCGTGGTTGCCACGGTTTCGGTTTCGGCGATCGGGGCGGGTGTCGTGTGCAGCACCGCGGACAGCGGGTGCTCGGCCGGGACCAGCGCGAGCAACCGCGCCGTCTCGGCCGGATCCGCCGGGTCGCAGACGGCGACCGTCACCCGCGTGCCCAGGCCGGCCAGTTCCTCCTCCAGCGCCGATGTGTCACCCGGGACGGCCCGGGTGAGCAGGAGATGATCGGCGCCGCGTCGGGCCAGCCGGCGGGCGACCTGGGCACCGAGGGATGTGGTGCCCCCGGTGATCAGCGTGGTGCCACGCGGCTTCCAGCCGCCGCCGTCGGCCGCCCGCGCACCGGGCGCGGCCCGCACCAGTCGGCGGACGAACACCCCGGTGGCCCGAATCGCCACCTGGTCCTCGATGTCGGCACCCGCCAGTACGCCTGCCAGCCGCGCCGTCGCCCACCCGTCCGGCCGCTCGGGCAGATCCACCAGGCGGACCGTACCCGGAGCGTCCGGTGCGCCCGTGCCCACCGCCCGGGCCAAGCCCCACGCGAGCGCCCGGTCCGGCCGCGCCGGCGCGGCGTCGCCGCGGAGCGCGACCGCGTCGTGGGTGAGCAACCACAGCGGCGCCTTGATCCCGCTCTCCGTCAGCACCCGCACCAGCCGACCGGCCGGGTCCGGGTCCGGATCCGGGTCGAGCGGTGCCAGGGCCAGCACTCCGTCCGGATCGCAATGCCGCGCCAAAGCGGCGGACAACGCGTGCACGTCCGGCGCGCCGTCCGCGGCGACCGGGACCTCGATCCGGATCGGCCGCGCGCCATGCCGGCCGAGCGCGGCGAACACGTCGTCGGCGGCCGGATGATCCGCCGGCGCGAGCAGCAGCCACGTGCCCGACAACACCGCACTCGACGGCTCCGGTACCGGCTGCCAGACCACCCGGTGCCACCACCGGCGCTGCCGCCGCCACGCGGTCAGCGCGGGCAACAACGCACGCAGGGCGGCCTGTCCGTCGGCATCCACGTGCAACGCGTCCGCCAGCGCATCCGGATCGTCGTTCTCCACCGCCGCCCAGAAGCGCGCGTCGGCCGGCGCCTCCGCCACACCGTCGAACCCGGCCTCGGCGCCCGGGGATTCCGGTACGTCCAGCCACAGGCGCTGCCGCTGGTAGGCGTACGTCGGCAGGTCGACGGGCGGCGGCGGACCGGCGGGTCCGGTGAGTACCGACGGCCAGTCGACGGACACCCCGTGCAGGTGGGCGGTGGCCAGAGCGGTTGCCACGCTCCGAGCCTGCGGCCGGTGCCCGCGCAGGAGCGGGACGAACGCCGATTCGCCCCGGGCACCGGACTCGTCCCGGCGGAGCGCGTGCACGGTCTCCTGCGTGAGGGTGGTGAGGGTGGTGTCGGGTCCCAACTCCAGGTAGGTGGTGACGTTTTGGTGGTGGAGGGTGGTGATGCCGTCGTGGAAGTGGACGGCGTGGCGGATGTGGTTGGTCCAGTAGGTGGGGTCGGTGAGTTGTTCGGTGGTGGCGATGGTGCCGGTGGTGTTGGAGATCAGTGGGGTGTGTGGGGGGTGGTAGGTGAGGGTGCTCGCGATTGTGTGGAACTCGTCGAGGATGGGGTCCATGTGGGGTGAGTGGAATGCGTGGCTGACCTTGAGTTCTTTGGTTTTGTGGCCTGCCGCGCGGGCCTGTCCGGCGATGTGCAGGCAGAGTTCGCGGTCGCCGGAGATGACGGTGGCGTGGGGTGCGTTGTGGGCGGCGATGGAGACGAGGTTTTGGTGTCCGTCGAGGAGTTCGGCCAGTTCGGTGGGGGCGGTGTTGATGGCGATCATGGTGCCGCCGGTGGGTGCGGTTTGCATGAGGCGGGCGCGTGTGGTGACGAGGGTGGCGGCGTCGGGGAGGGTGAGGACTCCGGCGAGGTGGGCGGCGGTGAGTTCGCCGATGGAGTGGCCGATGAGGTAGTCGGGGGTGATGCCGTGGTGGGTGAGGAGGTGATGGAGGGCGATGTGCAGGGCGAAGAGTGCGGGTTGGGTGTAGCGGGTCTGGTCGAGGAGTTCGGGGTGGTGGTCGATCACGTCGCGCAGTGGCGTGTCCAGGTGCGGGTCGAGGTGGGCGCAGGCGTTCTCGAAGGCATCGGCGAACACCGGGTGGGCCAATCGCAGTTGCCCACCCATGCCGGGTCGTTGGCTGCCCTGCCCGGTGTACATGAACGCGACGCGACCGGCCGCGGGTGTGTGGTGGTGGCGGAGCGTCGTGGTGCTCACCTGGCCCTGGGCCAGCGCGGTGAGGCCGAGCAGGAAGTCCTCGCGCTTGTCGGCGACGACGGCCGCGCGGTGGTCGAACGTGGTCCGCCGGGTGGCGAGTGTGTGCGCGACGGCGATCGGATCGAGCTCGGGATGTGCGTCGATGTGCGCGTGCAGGCGCTGCGCCTGGTCCCGGAGCGCTTGCGGGGTACGGGCGGAGAGAAGCCATGGGACGGGGCGGGCGTCGCCGGTCCCGGTGGTCGGATCGGCCGCCGACACCGCGTCGGGTTCGACGGTGGGTGCCTGCTCGATGATGAGGTGGGCGTTGGTGCCGCTGATGCCGAAGGAGGAGATGCCGGCGCGGCGCGGGTGGTCGGTCTCGGGCCAGGGTTCGGCCTCGGTGAGCAGGGTGACGGCGCCGGCGGTCCAGTCGACGTGTGGTGACGGTTCGTCGATGTGCAGTGTCTTGGGCAGTATGCCGTGCCGCATGGCCAGCACCATCTTGATCACGCCGGCGACACCGGCGGCGGCTTGGGTGTGGCCGATGTTGGACTTCAACGAGCCCAGATAGAGGGGGTGTTCGGCGGGTCGGTCCTGGCCGTAGGTGGCGAGCAGGGCCTGTGCCTCGATCGGGTCGCCGAGGGTGGTGCCGGTGCCGTGCGCTTCGACGGCGTCCACCTGATCGGCCGTCAGTCCGGCTCCGGTGAGGGCCTGTTGGATCACCCGTTGTTGGGAGGGGCCGTTGGGTGCGGTGAGTCCGTTGCTGGCGCCGTCCTGGTTGACGGCGGAGCCGCGCAGGACGGCGAGGATGGGGTGTCCGTTGCGTTCGGCGTCGGAGAGCCGCTCCAGCAGCAACAAGCCCGCACCCTCGGCGAAGCCGGCGCCGTCCGCCGCCGCGGCGAACGACTTGCACCGGCCGTCGGGCGCGAGTCCGCGTTGGCGGCTGAACTCCACGAACAGGCCCGGAGAGGCCATCACGGTGACGCCACCGGCCAGGGCGAGGGTGCACTCGCCCTGACGCAGCGCGTGGGCGGCCAGGTGAATGGCGACCAGGGACGAGGAGCACGCCGTGTCGATGGTCAGCGCGGGTCCTTCGAGACCGAACGTGTACGACAGGCGTCCCGACGCGATGCTGCTCGCGCTGCCGTTGCCGATGTATCCCTCGAACTCCTCGGCCGCGTGGGTCTGGAGCCGTGACCCGTAGTCGCTGTACATCACGCCGGCGAACACGCCGGTACGGCTGCCGCGCAGCGAGGTCGGTTCGATCCCCGCGCGCTCGAACGCCTCCCAGGCCGTCTCCAGGAGCAACCGGTGCTGCGGGTCGGTGGCGATCGCCTCGCGCGGACTGATCCCGAAGAACTCCGCATCGAAGTGGTGCGCGTCGTGCAGGAAGCCGCCGTCGCGGGTGTAAGAGGTGCCGAGCCGATCGGGATCGGGGTGGTAGAGCTCCTCGACGCCCCAACCACGGTCGGTCGGGAAGCCGCCCACCGCGTCGGTGCCCTCGGCGACGAGTCGCCACAGGTCGTCGGGCGTGCGGACGCCGCCCGGATAGCGGCAGCTCATCGCGACGATCGCGATCGGCTCGCGGCCGCGACCGGCCTCCTTGGCCTCGACCTCCTGGAGCCGACGGCGGGTCTGGTGCAGGTCGTTGGTCACCCACTTGAGGTAGTCGACGAGCTTCTCTTCATTCGTTGCCATCGGAACTTCTCCTCGACGGGGCGCGCGCGGGTGGACCGGGTGGACGGGGTGTTTGGGGGAGGGCTATTGGAGGGAGCGGCCGAGTTCGTTGTCGATGAAGTCGAAGATGTCGTCTGTGGAGGCGGTGTCGATGCGGTCGGTGACGTCCGCGTCGGCGGTGGTCGTGGGAGCCGTCCAGCGGGAGAGCACCGCCTGGAGGCGTTGGGTGATGCGACCGCGTGTGGCCTCGTCCTCGGTGGCTTCCAGGCGTGCCAGGCTCGCTTCGAGGCGGTCCAGGTCGGCCAGCGCCGGCGCGGACGGCGAGGTGCGTGGCGCGAGGCCGTCCCGGAGGTAGCCCGCCAGCGCGACCGGGGTCGGGTAGTCGAAGACCAGCGTCGCGGGCAGCCGCAGGCCGGTCGCGCCGTTGAGTCGGTTGCGCAACTCGACGGCGGTGAGCGAATCGAAGCCGAGATCGTTGAAGCCCTGATCGCCGACCACCGCATCGGGACTCGCGTGCCCGAGTACCGCCGCCACCTGGCCGCGCACCAGGTCGAGCAGCAGCGCGGACTGCTCGACATCGGACAACCCGCTCAACCGGTCCGCGAGCGGCTCCACAGCGACGGCCGACGTGCGTCGACCGGGCAGCCGGATCAGCTCGCGCAGGATCGCCGGCAGCGTGCCGTCGGCCGCCTGCGCGCGCAACGCGGCCGGGTCGAGCCGAGCCGGCAGCAGCGCCGGCGCGCCGAGCCCGAGCGCCGCGTCGAGCAGTTCGAGTCCTTCCCGCGTGTCGAGCGGCAGTAGTCCGCCACGGGTCACCCTGGCCCGGTCGGTCGGGTCCAAGCCGCCGGTCAGCGCACTCGTCTCGGCCCACAGGCCCCACGCGAGCGACGTGCCGGCGAGCCCCCGGGCCCGACGATGGTGGGCTAGCGCGTCCAGGAACGTGTTCGCGGCGGCGTAGTTGGCCTGCCCGGGATTGCCGAAGCAACCCGCCGCCGAGGAGTAGAGGACGAAGTGGCTGAGGTCGTGGTCGCGGGTGAGTTCGTGCAGATGCCAGGCCGCGTCGACCTTGGGCCGCAGGACCGCGTCGAGATGTTCACCCGTCAGGCCGGTGACGACGGAGTCTCGCAGCGTGCCGGCGGTGTGGATGACCGCGCCGAGCGGGTGCTCGGCGGGGATCGCGTCGAGCAGCTCGGCGAGCGCCGCGCGGTCGGCGGTGTCGCACGCGGTGATGGTCACGGTGGCGCCGAGACCGATGAGTTCGTCGGCGAGATCGCCGGCACCCTCGGCCGTCGGTCCGCGTCGGCTGGCCAACAGCAGGTGCCTGGCCCCGTGTTCGGTGACCAGCTGCCGCGCGGCCAGCCGGCCGAGCGTTCCGGTGCCGCCGGTGATCAGGACCGTGGCCTCCGGATCGAGGACGCGCGGCGCCGGATCGTCCCCGGCGCCCGCCGAGCCGGCCCGAGCCAGGCGCGGGACCAGGATCTTTCCCTCCCGCAGGGCCAGTTGCGGTTCGCTACCCGCGACGGCGTACGCCAGGGCCCGGCGCGACCCGGCGCTGCCGTCGGTGTCGACCAGGGTGAACCGCTCGGGGTGCTCGCTCTGCGCGGACCGGAACAGGCCCCAGAGGGCCGCGCCCGCCAGATCGGACGTGTCCTCGCCGGACCGGGTGGCGACGGCGCCGGTGGTGACCACCACGAGCCGGCTGTCGACGAGCCGCGCGTCCGCCAGCCACTCCTGGAGCAGGGCCAGTGCCTCGCCGACGGCCGTACGTACCGCCTTCGGGGCGGCGTCCCCGTCGAGTGCGGACCCGACCGGCGCGAGGACGATGCCCGGCGGCGAGCCCGGAGACTCGTGCAACGCCGCGCGCAGCGCTGCGAGATCGGCGTACGAGACACCTTCGGCGTCGGCGTGGTGGAACCGGCCGTCCGCACTCAGGGTGGCCCAGGCACCCGCCTCGACCGGGCCGGCCGGTACCGGCTGCCAACCCAACCGGAACAGCGAGTCCGTCGCACCGCCGCCGCGCGCCGAGGCGAGCTGCTCGGGTGAGAGCGGACGTACGGTGAGGGACTCGACGGTGACCACCGGGGCACCGGTGCGGTCGGCGACCTCCAGCGCCACCGCGTGTTCGCCGACGGGAGTGAGCCGCACCCGGACCGAGGTCGACTCGGTGCGGTGCAGCCGTACCCCGTTCCAGGAGAACGGGAGCACCACCGGGCGAGGCACCTCCGACGCGCTCGAATCCGCCACCGGCTCCGGCGCCGGGGCCAGCCCCATCGGGTGCAGCGCGGCGTCGAGAAGTGCGGGGTGCAGGCCGAAGCGGGAGACATCGGTGTCCGGGGGCAGGTCGACCTCGGCGTACAGCTCGTCGCCGAGCTGCCAGGCGACCCGGAGACCTTGGAAGACCGGTCCGTAGCCGAGGCCGTGCAGGGCCAACCGGTCGTAGTGGTCCGACACATCCAGCTCGACCGCCCCGGGCGGAGGCCAACTCGCCGCATCGAACGCGGTTGCCGCAGAGACGAGTTCGTCGGCGGTGAGGGCGCCTACGGCGTGTCGGGTCCAGGGTTGGTCGGTGTTCGGGTCGTCGGTGCGGGAGTGGATGGTGATGGTGCGTCGGCCGGTGTCGTCCGGGGCGGTGAGCGCGACCTGAAGCTGAACGGCGCCCACGGCGGGAATGACGAGGGGGCTCTCCAGCGTGAGTTCCTCCAGGGCGACGGTGTCGGTCGCCTCCACCGCGTGCAGTGCGAGATCCAGGAACGCGGTACCCGGCAACAGGATGGTGTCCAGGACGGCATGGTCCGCGAGCCACGGATGGGTGCGGACCGAGATCCGCCCGGTGAACAAGTGCGTTCCGGCGTCCGCGAGTTCGACGGCCGCGGTCAGCAGCGGGTGCTCGACCGGGTGCAGTCCCAGACCGGTCGCGTTTCGGTCCGAGGGCAGTGACTCGAGCCAGTAGGACTGGTGTTGGAAAGCGTAGGTGGGCAGTTGGGGATCGTCGGCTGTGGTGCGATGCGTGGGGATGTGGGCGTGCCAGGACGGGGCGATGCCGTGGGTGTGCAGGGTTGCCAGGCTGGTGGTGAAGCGGTGGTGGGTGCCTTGGTCGCGGCGGAGGGTTTCGATGACGTGGACGTTGTGGCCCTCGGTGGTGTCGGTGATGGGGTGGGTGAGGACGGGGTGGGGGCTGGTTTCGATGTAGGTGTGGTGGCCGGTGGTGGTGAGTTGTTCGATGGTGGGTTGGAGGAGGACGGGGTTGCGGAGGTTGTCGTACCAGTAGTGGGCGTTGAGGGTGGTGGTGTCCTGGATGTGGG